>DAOUKZ010000197.1:0-8102 GCA_034420775.1 Dehalococcoidia bacterium | reverse complement strand
TACCAGTGGCGCTTTCCGAAACGCAACGGAAAGCGATGGCGTCGCTAGTTGAAGGGCAGGGCGGCGACCTCGACCTCGACACCTTCGTCGGTGACGAGGCGGGCGCCGGGGTCCGCATGAGCGCGGCGGACGTAGGCCAGCGCGATGGGGCCGAAGTCGGGGGAATCGATGCCAGAGGTGACCGCGCCCGCATCCTTGCCTTCCGCGAGCAGCTTGCTCCCCGCGGAAGGCACACCGCCGCCAACGGCTCGCAACCCGCGCAGCTCCCGTTGCACCTTGTCGTAGGCGTCGAGCCGTGCGATGACCTCCTGCCCGATGTAGCAGCCCTTGGTGTAGCTGATGTGCCGTTCGAGCCCGGCCTCGTGCGGGTTCTACCGCTCGTCCAGCTCCGAGCCGAACGCGGGCAGCCCCGCCTCGATTCGCAGCACCTCAAACGTGGCATCATCGACGGGAACGGCGCCGGCATCGATCAGCGCCTGGCGCGCCGCCGCCAACTCGGCCAGGGACGCGGCGACATGGAACCCCCCGCCGGCAGGCGCCTCGGCCTTGGTAATCGTGACCTCAGCACCGCCGAGAGGCATCTCACGGTGATGGTAGAGGTCGAGGCCGACAAGGGCCGGGTCAGACGCGGCGCCACCCACGACCTCGCCGGCCGCCGGCCCGAAGACGAGCAACTGGCCGTGTTCGCCGGTCGCGTCGCTAGCCTCCGAATCCTCGAGGATGGTGTAGGTATCGAGCCATTCGAGGACGCGGGGCTGATTGCCCGGCGAGACGTGCAATCTCAGCGAATCGGCCCGCCGCTGGACCACGAGCACGTCAAGGATGCGGCCCTTGCTGGTGGTGAGCACCGTCGCCGTGCCCTCGCCGGGCTGGAGCGTGAGGAGGTCCTGGGTGCTCAGCCGGTGCAGCAGGTCGAGGGCGTCCTCCCCGGCCATCCGCAGCAGCCCGCGGTCTGAGACGTCCGCGACGACGGCGCCGCATTTGGCCGCGTGATAGGGAGTCATGCCGTCACCCGGCATAGCGCGGCTAGGTGGAGAACGACGTCCCGCAGCCGCAGGTCTTGGCCGCGTTGGGGTTGGAGAAGACGAAGCCTTTGCCGTTCAGCCCGTCCGAGAAGTCAAGCTCGGTGCCGATGAGGTAGATCACGCTCTTCTTATCGATGAGCAGGCGGACCCCATGCTGATCGTAGACCTTGTCGCCCTCCCGCTCGTCGTAGTCGTAGGAGAGCTTGTAGGTGAGACCGCTACAGCCGCCGCCCTGGACGGCGACGCGGAGCGCCGCGCCGGGCTTGCCTTCGACGGCGGCGAGCTTCGCCACCTGGGCCGCCGCCTTCTCGGTGATCAGGACCGTGGGCGCTGGTTTCGCGGGTGCTTGCATCTCAGTCTCCGTTCCTTACCTCCATAGAATGCGCCAACTGGCCGCACAAATCAAGGCGGGAGGGACCTTAACCGCCTACTCCGCCTTGGCCGCCTTCCAGAGGCAGGCGCCCGCGCTGGCGAGCACGAGGGGGTTGAGGAAGGTGACCAGGATCCAGCCGACGTTCTGAGCGTCGGACTGCGTGTCGCCCATGAGGAGGGAGAACCAGAGCGGAAAGAAGATGATGGCGAGCGCGAGGGAGGCATAGCAGCCGGCTTTGGCGGTGAGGCGGCGGACGGGGTCGGCGTCCACGGCCATCGCGCGCTTATGGGCACAGGCGGCGGCGATGGCGACGAGGATGCCCGCGCCCGTGATGTAGTTGAAGACGTCCCAAATCTCCTGCGGGTCGAGGGCGTCCGCGTAGAAGCGGCTAAAGAGGACCTGCGCCGTGTACACGACGGCGTAGCCGATGAGAAAGCCGCCGGTGAGTCGCTTGACGTCGTACATCGCGTCACTCCCTTCGTGGGCTCCCTCAGCAGCGGCGAGATTGAGTTTCGCGGGCCGCTTTTGCTATGCTTACCTTTTCCCCGGCGACGTAGCCAAGTGGTAAGGCGGAGGTCTGCAAAACCTCTATACACCGGTTCGATTCCGGTCGTCGCCTCCAAGAGCCCGCTTCCACGCTGAGGAAGCCGCGCGCGCAAAGCCCTTCCAGCGTCGTCCAGACCCCGGTTAGAAGCGCCACCAATCGAACCACTTGCCCAAGGGCATCTCCAAGAGCACGATGTCCCGGGGGTGGCCCTGAAGGTCCTTGGCGTGGCCGGGCAGGGAGCCGACCCGAACGAATCCGACGTACTCCGCGGCCTTGATGGCGTCGTCCTCGTGGTCGGAAACGGCCTCGAGAAGCAGCCGCTCGAGACCGTGTTCGTTGGCGATCGTGGCGAGGTCGTTGAGCAGGGTGGTGCCGAGCCCGCGGTTCCGGTAGTCGTCGGCCACCGCGATCCTGATCTGCCCGATATGACGTCGGGCGTTGGCGCGGGAACGATGCAGGGTGCCATCGGCCACGATGGTGTCGCCATCGAGGGCGATGATCGGCAGCGCGCGGTCGTAGTCCATGTCGTCGACCCACCGCTGAATAACCCTGGGCGAGGCCACGTCCTCCTTGAGGAAGAAACGGTCTTCGGAGGAGAGCTTCTGGAAGAAGGCGAGCAGGGCGTCGGCGTCGTCCGGCTGCATGGGGCGCAGCGTGATCGATGTGCCGTCCCGCAGTCCCACCGTCTTGGGGTATGCGCTCAGGGTATAGGTGTGGGGTCTCTGTCCCGCCATGACTTCCTCGTCTCGTAGCGTTGCCCGCGGAGGGGCCGCCGGGCCCGCATCACGGTACATCGGAGACGCTTAGAGGCGCAACCGCCGCCTTGGGCCTGGGCCGCATCGGGTGCTAGGGTTGGCGCGGCTATGAGCACGGACACCGCAAGCGGACCGGGAGAAGCGCCGGGCGCGCCTCAACCCCGCAGGTTCTTCTACGGCTGGGTGATCCTGGGCGCGGGGACCATCGCCCACGGGTTGAGCTCCGCCTTCGGGATGCTTGGGCTGGGGGTCTTCTTCCTCCCCGTACAAGAGACGTTCGGCGTCTCCAAGACGGCCCTCTCCGGCGCCTTCTCGCTGGCGCGGCTCGAGAGTGCCCTCCTCGGCCCGGTCCAAGGCTTCCTTGTAGACCGGTTTGGGGCGCGCCGGATCATGTTCGTTGGCGTGGGCATGCTGGGCGCCGGTTTCATGCTCCTTGGCGCGGCGCCCAACATCGTTTGGTTCTACGTCATCTTCGTCGGACTGATCGCCGTCGGGCTGAACATTGGGCTCAGCTCCCCCGTCTTCGCCACGGTGGTCAACTGGTTCGTCCGCCGCCGGACGAAGGCGCTGGCCCTCGTGCTTTCAGGGACGGCCCTCGGCGGGGTCATCGTACCCGGCATCGGGTGGTCCATCAGCGAGTTCGGCTGGGAGCGGACCGCCTTCATGTCCGGACTCTTCATCTTGGCCGTCGGGTTCCCCATTGCCGCGGTCATGCGATTCCGGCCCGAGCCCTACGGCTATCACCCAGACGGCCTGCCCCCGGAAGAGCCGGGGCCGGCGACGGCAGGCGTTCGGACCAGCCTCGACGGCTTCACCGTCCGCGCGGCGCTGCGCAGCACGTCGTTCTGGCTCATCAACGGCTGCTTCGCGCTACGGATGGCGAGCACGTCGGCGGTGCCGGTCCACCTCGTCGCCTTCTTGGTGGAAGACCTCGAATTCAGCACGGAGCGGGGAGCGTTCTACCTTGGGCTCATTGGACTGCTCGGCCTCGGGGGCCGGTTCGCTTTCGGGATGCTTGGGGATATCGCACCGAAGCGCTTCGCGCTCTCGGGGGCGATCCTCGTCCAGGCGGCCAGCCTCGCCGTGCTCGCCGCCGCCGGGGGAAACCTGCTTGTGGTGGTGGCGTTGGTCCTTTTCGCCACGGGGCACGCCGGCGGCGGGCCAACCTACCTGGCGATCCAAGGCGAGTACTTCGGCACCCGAAACTACGCCACCATCTCGGGCTTCGGCTCGACGGTCATCCTCGTCGGCGGGGTCAGCGGCCCGCTCATCGCAGGCGCGCTCGCCGACAACTTCGCCGACGGGTACCGCTACGCCTGGGCGGGGCTCGCGGCCACGGCCCTCATCTCGGGGATCATCCTCGCCTTCGTCCGCGCGCCCCGCCGCGCTAGGGGTTGACGCGGGCCCGTGCGCCTAGCCGACCCTACGCCGCCAACTCAACGCGCCGCGAGACCGGCGCACCCTGCTCGTGGTTGTTGACGAAGCCGCGCGACTGGTTCTTCTCGGGGTCGCCGGCGAGCATGAGGCCGATCCACTCCGGCTTGGAGAAGACGGGCACGAGCCGGTCGGGGTCGGCCGACTCGACGTAGGCGGGCGGCGCGGATCCCGCCGCCGCGAGCGTGGGCAGGTCGAAGTCGTAGGTCGAGGCGCGGCGTGCGTACTCCTGCAGCCGGCGCGCCGGTATCTTCGTCCGCTCGTAGAGGAACTCGCGCACGTCGTCCTTCGACATGCCGTCGCGCGCGATCACCGACGCCGTCGCCGGGCTCATCGCAAGCAGCGGACACCAGCGCCCAAAGATGGCGGCGTTGAACGACCAGTACTCGTTCTCCATGCCAAAGACGTCGGCAAGCATGCCCAACAGCTCTTCGGCGCGGTCGCCGATGGTGTAGATCGGGGGGCTGATGCTGACCACGCTCTGCACGGTGACGACACTCTCGTCGGGCGCGAAGCCGCGCTCCATGGCGAAGGTCGGCCAGCCGACCTCGCGCGCCGCCGGCTCGTTCTCCGCGATGGCCATGTTGAACGTCGCGCCGAAGGCCGCCTTGTCGCCGCTCCCCGGCGGCGTCCGCAGACCCGCGACGTTGCGCATGTAGAGGCGGAGGAACCGCCCCACGCTCGTATTGGCCCGGTTGCCGACGCGCAGCACACCCGCGCCGGAGGCGAAGCCCAGACGCTCGATCACCGGCCCGCCGAGGACGACCAGCGGCTCCCACCCCGGCGTGCTGCCCGCGTCTTCGATACGGAACTCGGGGTCGGCGACGGCCTCGACGGCGGCCACGAGCACCGGCATATACTCGGGGCGGCATCCCGCCATCACCCCGTTGACGGCGACGCTCCACACGGTGGCGAGCCGGTTGTCGGGCGCCAGCGTGCCGAGCGGCTCGTCGGGGTCCCGCCGGGTGTGGCGGAGAAAGGCTTCGACCCGCTCGACCGTCGGCGGGACGATGGGGAGGCCATCGGTCCACAGCCGGGACTCAAACCGCTCCTGAACGGCATCGAGCGGGCCGCGGAAGACGATATCGCGCGGCGCGGGTTCGGCCTCCTCGCCGGCCAGACCCAGCGGCTGAGCGAACGCTTCAGTCAACTCATCCGCGAGGGAGAGGACCTTCCCGCGGAACGTCTCGGCAGAGTCGGTCGCAATGACACCGGGGTACTCGACGTACGGCAGCGCGTCGACACCCAGCCCGCGGGCGACGGCGGCGGCCTGGCCCTTGAACGCGGTGGCAAGCACCGAGACCGAGGGCACGCCGGCCCGCTCCGCCTCGACGCTGGCCCGCACCACGGCGGGGGTGCAGCTCCCTCAGGAACCGACCGCCGCAACGACGGCGTCCACCCCCAGCTCGCGCAGCGCGTCCGGGATGCCCGCCATCACCTCGCGCTCGTCGGCGCCGTGGATGTTGCCGAAGGCGTCCCAGTCGACGAAGCGCGCGTCCGGCGCCCGTTCGGCGAGGACTTCCTTCATCAGCTCGAACATGCGGTCGCCCTTGAACAGGCCGTTCCACAGGAAGCCGATGGTCTTCCCGTTCAGGCCGTCGGGCCTGGGCGCGGGGCGCAGCGCGCGGCGCGCCCTTGGCGCCAGCGGCCAGACGACCTCGTAGGCCGGTTCGCTCGGCATGACCGCCCTAGGGCAGGTTGGTCCAGGCGCCCGCTTCGGAGCGGACCCAGCCGCTGCTGGCGAAGGTGCCGCCGTCGACGCTCAGCGTGACCCCCGTGATGTACGACGCCATCTCCGAGGCGAGGAAGACGCAGGCGCCCGCCACCTCGTCGACCGTCCCCTGCCGCCGCATGGGGACGCCCCGGTAGCGGTCGGGGCGGGCGTCGGCTTGCGACGCGAACGCGGCGGTGTGCGGCGTGTCGACGACGTCGGGGGCGACGGCGTTGACGCGAATACCCTGGTCGGCGAGCTCGAGTGCGAGCGTCCGGGTGAAGTTGATCATCCCCGCCTTGCACGCCGCGTAGACGGAGAAGTTCGGCGCGGCGCGAATCCCCTCGATGCTCGTGATGTTGATGATCGACCCCTTGCGGCCGGCCGCGGTCATCGCCTGCACCGCCTGCTCGGTGGGGCCGAACAGTCCGTTGAAGTTCAGGTCGATGTGCTTCTTCCACGCCGGCGGGCCGCCCAGCTCCATGAACTGCGCGTAGCGCGTGCCGCCCGCGTTGTTGACCAGGATGTCGACGCCGCCGAGGTCGCTGACGGTCCGCTCCACGAGCGAGGTCACCTGGTCGTAGTCGCGGATGTCGGTGGTGATGGCGACGCCCTTGCGCCCGAGGCCGCAGACCTGCTCGGCGACGGCGTCGCCGCGCTCGGCGATCTTGTCGGCGATCACCACGTCGGCGCCGAACTTGGCGAAGGTCAGGGCGATGCCCTTGCCGATGCCGTCGCCGCCCCCGGTGACGATCGCGACCTTGTCGGTCAACAGAATGCTCGATGGGTCCATGCCGCGCCTCCTCAGCCGCTTCCGGCTCCGCGCATAATAGCGGAGATGGGCACGGCGATGCGCGGGGGCGCTGCAACGCGCGAGCGGCGGTGTCCGGGCCGTGGACGTTGGTGAGCGCTGGTGAGCGTCGTGAGCGCTCATGAGCGTTCTCCAGGTGTGTGCTGTGAGCGGTCCGTGCGCGTTGGTGAGCGTCGTGGACGGTCTTGCGAGAGCGCTACTCCGTTGGCCGGCGTTGGGCGGTTGCGTTCCACCGCGCGGCGACCGCGAGTTAACCGCCAGTTGACCGTGGTTGACCGCGAGTTCACCGTGGGTTGACCACGACTTAACCGCAAGTTACCGCACGTTCCGGCGGAGGCGTTTGCGTAACGGCTCCGGTTGTTGGGGACGGGCGCGTCGCGACGCGCCCCTACAGGGGAACGGAGGGGGCGGTACCCTCCCTCAGTCCCTCCCATAAAGGGAGGGAGGTTTAAGGTGTCCCTCCCATGAAGGGAGGGAGGTTTAAGAGGGGAGCGGAGGGGGCGGTCGTCCCGGCCCGCCATCCCGCCCTTGCGGGAGCGTGGCGGGCGTGGCAGGCTGAACCCACGCGCCCATGACCACCCACGTCGATCCCAACGACCCCGGCATCGCCCTACGCGCGGCGGCCATCTTGGAGCGGCACGAGCGCGGCGAGGCGGAGGCCAACATCACCAGCGCGGTGCGCGACTTCCTCATCGCGACGGGGCTGGCCAAGGCCGAGGAGATCGTCGAGGAGAAGCATCCCGCGCTCGGCGCCCGCAGCGCCGTCGACCTGACCGCCCTCGACACGTTCATTGAGTGCAAGGTCCGCGTCGGGACGGGTATCGAGCCCGACCCGGGCAACATCGAGCAGCTCGACGGCTACCTGGCCGAGTCGGAGAAGCAGGGCCGGGTCCGCATGGGGGTCCTGACCGACGGGAAGCACTGGCTCCTGCGCTGGCCGGGCGCGGGCCCCGCGAGCACCGCCTACCCCTACGCCTTCAGGCTCGAGGAGGCCAGCCGCTGGATCGCCCTCTACGAGTGGCTGCGCGACCACGCCCTCTCCGCCGAGGAGAACAAGGTCCCCGACCGCGAGACGGTGGGCGAGCATTTCGGCCCCAACAGCCCCGCCTACCGCCGCGACATCACCGCCCTCAAGGCGCTCTACGCCGAGCACGCCGGCCTCCCCACCATCCAGGTCAAGCGCCGCCTGTGGCGCGACCTCCTCCGCGCCGCCCTCGGCGAAGCGGCCCGCTCCGACGAGGAATGGGACGACCTCTTCGTCCGCCACACTTACCTCTCCGCCGTCGTCGGCGTCGTCGTCCAAGCCTCCTTCGGCATCGACATCTACGCCCTGGCCGACGCCGAACCCGACGACCTCCTGCACGGACGCAGGTTCCGCCGCGCCACCGGCGCTCCGGGCGTCGTCGAGTCCGATTTTTTCGCCTGGCCCGCCGAGGTCGGGGGGCG
>DAOUKZ010000196.1:0-8749 GCA_034420775.1 Dehalococcoidia bacterium | reverse complement strand
GATCGTCCCGCCGTACCGGTCAAGGTTCGGGGGCTCCGGTGTAGCCGTGGCCGCCGGTATTGGGGTCGCGGTCGGTGGTGCGGTGGGCGGCGGTGGGGCCTCCGTCGGATCGGCATCGCCGCCGCAGGCGGCCACGATCATCGCGACTACCGCCGTCAGCGTGACAAGCATGAGCCACCGCTTGCTTATCTTCTGAAACATAGATTCTCCTCCCTCAGTTCCCTCAGGGAAATCTTGGCCGCGCCTTGCTGCGCTTAATGGCGGAGACGGTAGCAGAAGCGCTTCTGTCAGTCAAGTTGAGACCGGCCCGTTTTGAGACGACTTTGCGGCCCGCTCGCCCCTCGGCATTGATTGACACAAGAGGGCGGGCGCTGCTAGATTCCGTGACGCTCCCTCCATCGCCCCGCCTTCGGGTCTGCCCCCGACCTCATCGAATGACCAAGCTGCAGGACAAAGTCGCGATCATCACCGGCGCCGGCCAGGGCAACGGCCGCGGCATCGCCTTGGCCTTCGCCAAAGAAGGCGCGGCGGTCGTCGTCGCTGAAATCAAGCCCGACACGGGACCCGCCGTCGCCGAGGAGATCCGAGGGCTTGGGGCCCGGGCGATCAGCGTCGTCTGCGACGTGGGCGACGAAGAGCAGATCAAGAACGTCGTGGACGAAACAATCGCCGCGTTCGGGCGCGTCGACATCCTGGTGAACAACGCGCAGGCATGGAGCGGCTACTCCGTCACCCACCTGGGGGGAACGGTCGAAGACATTCCCACCGAGTGGTGGGACCTCTCGTTCGAGACCGGCGTGAAGGCGACGTGGCGGTTCTGCAAGGCCGTCTTCCCCCACATGAAGGGGCGCGGCGGCAAGATCATCAACTTCACCACCACCGGCGTGTTCAAGGGTACGCCCCTGCACCTCGACTACAACGCCAACAAGGCCGCGGTGCGGGCCTTCAACATGACCGTCGCCAAGGAGTGGGGCCCCCACGGCATCAACGTCAACTGCCTCTGCCCCATCGCCGCCACGCCGGCGCTCATGGCCAACCTCGACCAGCCGGAGGCCGACGTCATCCGCAAGGCCGTCGCCAGCCTGCCGGTCGGCCGGCTCGGCGACCCCGAGAAGGACATCGGCCGAGCCGCCGTCTTCCTCGCCTCCGAAGACTCCGATTTCATCACGGGCCAGACCATCTTCGTCGACGGCGGCTCGTTCATGCTGTAGAGGGGGAGCGCCTTCATGGAACGAACCGACTTCTGGTATCCCCCGCAGCTTGAGGATCTCGGCTTACCTCCCACGGGTACGCGCGCCGGGCAGCTCGCCTACCTCTCCGGCCAACTCCCCCGCGACATGGAGACCGGCGCGCTCATCCGCGGCCTCCAGGACATGCCCGAAGAGCAGGCCGAGGAGTTCAAGTCGTGGGGCGTGCACGGCGCGGGCCGCGAGGGCCCCATCACCGCGCAGACCTGGTTGATCTACAACAACCTCTCGAAGATTCTTGAATCGCAGGGGTCGTCGCTCCAGAACATCGTCCGGCAGCGGCTCTTCCTCCGCGACGTGCCCGACATCCGGGTGGCCGAGCGCGTGATGCTGGCCTTCTTCCCCGGCGACAAGCCCGCGACCACCATCGCGCGGACGGCGACCCACGGCACGCACCCCGACTACCGCATTCAGGTCGAGGTCGTCGCCCGGATCCCCGAGCCCGGCGGCCTTGAGATTTCGCCGGTCGTCGTTCCCGGCCTCGAAAAGGTCACCGCGCCCTACCCCACCGCGACCCGGTTGGGGCAGATGCTCTTCTTTTCCGGCCTATCGGGGATTAGCCCCGATACCGGACGCGTCGTCACCCGGCTCTCCGAGGTCGACCCCGCGCTGCGCAAGATCGTCGAGACGGGGCGCTATCACACGGACAGCGCCGAGGAAAGGTACAAGTCGCAGCGGGCCACCATCCTGGGGCACATCAAGGCGCTCCTGGAGAGCCAGGGCGGCGGCATGGAACACGCCATCCGCTACACCATGTTCACCATCTCCAACATGACCGAGATCGGCGCCAGCTTCGCCTTCAACCCGCACTTCCACCCCAACCAGCAGCTCTCCCCGACGGTCACCGGCTTCACCACCGGCCAGCCCCAGCAGAGCGGCGACCCCGACGTCAGGCTCATCCTCGACGGCGTGGGTTTCGTCCCCGGCGGCCCGTGGGAGCACTCGGGCCACACCTACCCCGAGATCGGCAGCGGCCACCTCGCGATGGTCCGCAAGATCGGCCCGTACATCTGGCTGACCGGCCTGTCGGGCCGCGACCGCGCCGCCTTCCCCATCACCTCGTTCGACCTGCTCAAAGACGAGGGCCGCCACCTGGCCATGGGCCAGCACGACGACGAGATGTCGGAGGTCTACGCCGCCCAGGCGTGGCACATCTACAGCGTCTACATGAAGCTGCTGAAAGAGACGGGATCGAGCATGGACCACGTCATGCACCAGATCAGCTACATGATGGACATGTCGAAGTGGGGAGGCGTCTACCGCGCCGCCCGCGCCGCCTTCGGGGGCAGGCTGCCCGCGACCACGGTCATGGGCGCCGACGAGATCGGCCCCTTCCCTCCGCTGAAGCTTGAGATCGACGCCGTCGCCGTCGAGGCCTAGCCGCCATGCCCGGCGTCAAGGCCATCGACACGGTCGTCAACATCCGCACGCCGCGGGTCATGGAGCGCCGTTCGCATCAGTTCGTGCTCTTCGAGTCGTCGCTCGGCAAGGGCAAGGAGCCGACGTTCACCCTGGAAGAGACCATCGAGAAGATGGACCGCGCCGGCATCGAGAAGGCCTTCCTCATCGCGGTCAAGATCGGCTCCCCTTATTTTGGCTTCAACGACTCCATCCCCTACAGCTTCGTCAAGGAGGCCGTGGCCCAGTACCCCGACCGTTTCCTCGGCCTCGCCGGAATCGATCCCTACGCGGGGATGGAAGGCGTGCGTGAGCTTGAAGAGGGAATCAAGGAGCACGGCTTCATCGGTGCGCATGTCTATCCCCACTGGTTCTATCTCGCCCCCGACCACCGCAAGTATTACCCCTTCTACGCCAAGTGCGTCGAGCTCGACATTCCCATCCAGATGCAGGTGGGCCACTGCCTCATCTACGTCAAGGACAGGCCGCCGATGCCGAGCGTGGGGCGGCCGATCCTGCTCGACACCATCGCCTGCGACTTCCCCGACCTGAAGCTCATCGGCATCCATACTGGCTGGCCGTGGGTCGAGGAGATGATGTCCGTCGCGTTCAAGCACCCCAACGTCTACGTCGGCTCGGATGCCCACTCCCCGAAGAACTGGAAGCCGGAGTTCGTCCACTTCATCAACACCTGGGGCAAGCGCAAGGTCCTCTTCGGCACCGACTTTCCCGTCGTGGACTTTGAGCGGGCCATGCGCGAGATCGACGACCTCAATCTCCGGCCCGACGCGGAGCGGCTGTTCCTGCGCGAGAACGCGCTCTGTGTGTACGGGCTCGACGGCTAGGTCCGCCGCCGCCCTTCTCCCGCGCCGTTTGGAGGCCGCATGAAGTACTGCCTGCGCTACAACGGCGACACGATGGAAGAGGTCCGCGGCTGGGCCCAGGCGGCGGAGCAGGCGGGTTTCGCCCGCATCGTCTCCCAGGAGTTGCACACCTCCCCGTTCGTCTATCCCGCGGCGGCGGCCGGGTTTACCAGCCGCATCGAGCTCGGCGCGGCGGTGGCACTGGCGTTTGTCAGGACACCCATGTCGATGGCCTTGACCGCGCTCGACATCGACCGGATCAGCGGGGGCCGCTTCGTGCTCGGCCTCGGCGCGGGCGTGAAGGGGCTGGTCGAGTATTGGCACGGCGTGGAATACGGCCGCCCGGCGCCGCACCTGAAGGAGTGCATCCAGGTAACCCGCCTCCTGCTCGACAGCGTGCATGCCGGCGACCCCATCCGCTTCGACGGCGAGTACTACAAGATCAACATCGTCGGCTTCGCGTCGCCGCACCCGCCGGCGCGGGAGCGCATCCCCATCCACGCGGCCGCGATGGGCCCCGGCATGGTGCGGAACGCCGCCGAGGTGGCGGACGGGATCATGGGCCAGATGATCGCGACGCTGCCTTGGGTGCGTGACGTCATGGTGCCCAACATGAAGATCGGGCTGGACCGCGCGGGCCGCGAACGCGGCGAGATCGAGCTCCAGCCCACGCTCACCATCGCGATCAGCAACGACAAGAAGCAGGCCTACCGCGACCTCGCCAAGTCCGTCGCCTTCTATGCCACGGTCGGCACCTACAAGGACCTCTTCGCTCACTACGGCTTCTCGGAGGAAGCGGCGGCGGTGCGCGCCGCCTTCCGTGAGCACGGCGGGCACGGCCCGCACTGCTGGGACCTCGTCCCCGACGACATGGTCGAGGCCTTCTGCGCCGGCGGCAGCGCCGACGAGGTGCGCCGCCGGGCCGCGGAATATGAGGGCGTCGCCGACTCGCTCTCATTCGCCCCGCCCATGTACTCCATCGAGCCGGAGCAGATGGACGCCTACCAACGCGCCGCCCTCGAAACCTTCGCCAGCTAGCCCACCTCGCCCCTACCGCTTCCCCTCGCCGAATCCGTTGCGAAATGCGGGCCGCGGCAGGGTTCCCTCCCGTAGGGGCACCTCTTGTGGGTGCCCTCCGGTCCCCTCCCTTTGGGCGCGCCCCTCAAACCTCCCTCCCCTTTATGGGAGGGACTGCCCCTTAAGCCTCCCTCCCTTTACGGGAGGGACTGAGGGAGGGTCGGGGTGGGGCGCGGCGGTCCCCTCCGGCCTCTTCTCCCAAGGGGAGAAGATTGAGATGAGGGGGCCCCTGCCAACCACCCACCCCATCCACGCCCGCCACACCATTCCCTCCTTCGGCCTTTCCCCCTCTTGGGGGAAACGGAAAGAGGGCACGCGCCGCAGGCGCGTCGGAGGGGCCGGGCAGGGGAGCGGTGCACCGACGTACATAGCGCCGGAAGCCCCGATTGCGCAAAGGCCTCCCGTAGGGGCACCTCTTGTGGGTGCCCTCCGGTCCCCTCCCCTTGGGCGCGCCCCCAAACTTCTCCTCCCTTGAGGGAGGGACTGCCCCTCAAACCTCCCTCCCCTTATGGGAGGGACTGAGGGAGGGCTGGGGTGGTGCCGGCGGCCCCCTCCGGCCCCTTCTCCCAGCGGAGACCCTGGCGAACCCGCCGGTGGGCCGTCCTTCTCCCCTGTAGGGGCGAGTCGCGACACGCCCGTTCCTCGCCCCCGCCACCCGCGCCCGCGGGCCGCCGCTCCCTACCCCAACTCGTCGGCGAAGCCGTAGAGCGCGGCCGCGTTGGCCCCCGCCATCTTCCGCTTCGTGTCGTCGTCGAGGCCGTCGAGGACCTGCTCGACGATCTCACGCGAGTGGGGGAAGGTGCCCTCGGCGTGGGGGTAGTCCGACCCCCACATCAGCGTGTCCGTTCCCGCAGGACCATAGGTCGAGACGCCGAGGCGGTCCTCCTGGAAGCTGATGAAGACGTTGCGGTGGAAGGTCTCGCTCGGCGGCGTCCTCAGCACGGCGCGGACCGGGTTCCCGAAGGCCGTCTGCCCGTAGACGCGGTCCATCTCGCGGACGAAGTAGGGCGCCCACGAGACCTCGTACTCCGCCACGACGATCTTCAGGCCGGGGAAGCGCTGGAAGACGCCGCCGAAGATCATCGCGGCGAGGGTGGTGCGCAGGGGAACGTCACGGTTGGCGAGGCCGACGGCCCCGTCGATCGCCGCACTCGAAAAGGGCACGAGGTTCTGTAGCGGGTCGCGCTTGCGCGACGTGGCGATGTGGAGGGTCACCGGCGCGCCGGCGTCCTGCGCGGCTGCCCACAGGCGGTCGTAGGCCGGACTGTCGTACTGTGGACCGGCGGGGATGACGGGAAGCAACACCCCCACCAGCCCCATGGCCGCGCATCGCTCCACCTCCGCGGCGGCCGCGTCGACGTCGTCCACCGGTACCACCGCGACGCCCTTGAGGCGCCTTGGGTCGACCGCGATGAAATCGGCCAGCCAATCGTTGTAGGCCCGGAAGATCGCCGCCAGCAGGGCGTCGTCCTGCACCGTCTGGAACAAGGATAGGGCCAGCGAGGAGTAGAGCACCTCGGCCGAGACATGGTCTTCGCTCATCTCCACCAGCCGCGCGTGGGGGTCGTAGGCGCCGCGCGGCGAGGTCCGGTACTTGGCCTCGAAGGTCAGCCGGTCGGGGTCTTCGAAGCGCACCCCCGCTTGGAGGTTCGCCCCGATGTGCCCTATCGGCGTCCCCGCCTCGACGTACCACTGGTCGGCCTCGTCCCCTTCGACCACGAAGGGCGCCCGCTCCCTGAAGTCCGCGTCGATGCGTGTCGTCCACAGATCGGGCGGCTCGACGACGTGCGAATCGGACGAAATCAGCGGGTATGCGGCCATTGGCGTCACCCTCCGGCAAGGAGCGGGAGCCGGGGCCGCAGTCTACCACGCGGCCCGGGAACAGGATTGGGAGGGGAGCCGTCGGCTGCATTGACGTTGGCGCGCCCCGCCCGGCCCCCCTTCCGGCGCGCCCGTTGGGCGCGTGCCCTCTCTCAGTCTCCCACGGGAGAAGATTGAGATGAGGGGGTCGCCAACTGCCCGTCCTCTCCCGTAGGCGATTCGCGAATCGCCCTCCCCTCCCCCGTGTGCCATCCGCCCCTTCCCCATCCCTGCCCCCATCCCATACCATTTCCCCATGCACACCCAGCCCAGCGGTGCCGGCCGTCCACGGATGGCCATGGGCGCGCGCAAGAAAAGACGGAACCTTCCGCCGAGCCGGCGGAAGCACCGCTTCCTCCGGGAATTCAAGCGCGTAGGCACACTGAGCGCCGGTTGTCGGGCCGCCGGAGTCTCCTATAGCGAGATGCTCACCTGGTTCGACGACGAGAAGTTCCGCTGGCGCTTGTCCGAGGCGAAACTGGTCTTTACCGACCGCCTTGAAGAGATCCTCACGGACCGGATCATGGAAGAGGACGCCGCCGTCGCGCTTCGCTTCAAGCTGCGCGCCGAGCTCGGCGGCAAATATGGCGGTCTGCCAAAGCCCGCTACGACCGCCGAAGTCCTCACCATGTGGCAACAGGAGTTGGAAAGAGAGATTGGGAGAGCAAGTTCGGCCTTTTGATCCCGCCGGGCCTGCGGGGCCGGCCGCCGTCACCGGCGTGTCGGCTGCTCCTCCTCACTCTTTGATGGGATCGCACCCCTTAGCCCCAGTGCGCCCTCTGCCGGAAAGGTCTCCAGCGGGAGAGGGGCGGACCTCCTCGCTTCGCCCATTCCAGGCCACGGGCGGGAGGGAGCAGCGCCCGTCGGGCGGTCGGTTGGGCAAGGGCTGCCAAGGCGCCGGGTTCTGTGGCACACTCTAGCGCGCCGCCGCGCTCACGCCGGCGGCTCCGAGTGTAGAGGAGGACCGCACCGTGGATGCTTCACTGTTGCAGCTCGAAGGCAAGTCGGCGCTCGTCGTGGGCGGCGGCCAGGGCATGGGGGAGAGCACGGCGAAATTCCTGGCTCGCGCCGGCTGTGGCGTCGCCATCGCCGACCTGGTCAAGGACCGGGCCGACCGCGTCGCCGCCGCCGTCGCCGACCTGGGCCAACCCTCCACGTCGATCGTGGGCGACGTGCTCGACGACGCGCAGGCGAAGGAGATCGTCGAGCGCGCCGAGCGCGAGCTCGGCGGCCTCGACGCACTGGTGACGATCGTCGGCCAGGCGTCGTGGAACCCGATCCTCGACATGACGCCGGAGCAGTGGGACCGCGACCACCGCATGAACCTGCGCCACTTCTTCTTCACCGCCAGGGAGGTGGCCCGCTCGCTCATCGCCCGCGGCAAGCCCGGCGCCATGGTCTGCATCGCCTCGGTGAGCGGCATACAGTCCGCCCCCAACCACGCCTCCTACGGCGCGGCGAAGGCCGGCCTGATGAACCTGGTTCGCACCATGGCCGTCGAGTGGTCGCCCCACAACATCCGGGTCAACGCGATCGCGCCGGGGAGCATCATCACCCCGCGCATCCCCGAGACGCCGGAGATGATCGAGCGCACTCGCCAAGGCCTCATCCCTGCCAAGCGCCGGGGCACGACCGACGAGATCGGCAAGGCGGCGCTCTTCCTGGTCTCCGACCTCGCGAGCTACGTCACCGGCCACACGCTGCCGGTCGACGGCGGCTGGATGGCCGCCTTCCTCTCCGGCATCCCCCACGTCCCCTCCGAGGGCATCCTCGACGCCACCACCGACACCCGCTAGGCCGGGCTGATCTCCCGCGTCACCGCGAGGGAGTCGCCGAAGGTGGGCATGAAGGTGGCGTGGTAGGGCTCGGGCCCGCCGGCGACGACGAGCAGGATGTCCTCGGCGTGGCGCACCGGGCGCACGACCCCGTCGGTGATGACGTCGGCGATCCGCTCGCGGCGGACCATCTCGGCGGGAAGGTCCGACTCCGGGAAGCCGCAGCGGTCGTAGAGATAGCGCTTCGCGTCGAGCTTGCTCATGCCGCGGCCGGAGCACAGGCCGGCATGCCCAGCGGACATGAGCAGCACCGGCTCGCCCTTCCCCAGCATGGCGTTGTTCGTCGCCATCACGCTCATAGCGTCGGCCATCATGTCGAGCATGTCGTCGACGTGGATGAACGACGAGGTGAGGATGTTGAGCGTGCTGTTGACGCTCACCACGGTCACCGCGCTCTGGGCGGCGTCGAAGCCGCGCTCGACGTGCAGCGGGTCCCAGGGGCTGTGCTCCTCGTCCTCGCCGAAGCAGA
>DAOUKZ010000195.1:0-12870 GCA_034420775.1 Dehalococcoidia bacterium | reverse complement strand
AAACTGAAAGAGGGTGCGCGCCGTCAGGCGCGTCGGAGGGGTAGGGTGGCGGGGGCCGCGCGACCTTGCCGGAGCCCGCGCCCCCGGTTATGCAAAGGTCTCCTCTGGGAGAGACTGAGAGAGGGTCCGCGCCCTAGAACAGCGCGATGGGGTTCACCGCCGACCCCGTGCCGCCGGGCATGTTCAGCGGGGCGACGGTCAGCATGAACTCGTAGCGGCCCTCCTCCGCGCAGGCGTCGGCGAGCGGCTCCAACAGGGCGTTGTCCAGCAGCGGCAGGCCCAGCGTCGGAATCGCGCCATGCACCGGCATAGGCAGCTCGTAGCCGCTCGGATTGTGGTCGAGCATGTCCCAGACCAGCAACGCGACGTCGCGGTCGCGTAGGACGGGGAAGCACGAGGCATGGGCCCCAGGCCAGGGGGCGGGATTGATGCCGTAGGGGGTATCGGGATTGGCCGCCTGCCAGCGCTCCCGCCCCGCGTAGAGCACCAACGCGTCGCCGGGCAGCAGCTCGACGCTCTCCGCCTCCGCGGCCTCCTCGATTTCCCAGCCGTGAATCGGGGTGTCGCGGGTCACGAACGCCCCGCCGCGCAGCCGCGGGATGTCGATCAGCACGCCGCGGGTGACGATCCCGCCCGACCACACGTCGATCGAGCCGAACGCCGCTCCGCCGAACTCGATCTCCCGCTCGGGGTCGCGGCCGTTGTAGAGCTCGCCCTTGTACCAGATGTGGCAGAGCGCGTCGAGGTGGGTCATCGTCATGCCGTGATGGTAGATGCCGAAGTAGTCGCCGGCGGCGCCGGCAACCGCGCCTTCGATCGGCGACCGCGTCATGTAGTGCTGCACGGGGCGGGGATTGTGAGCCCCCATCGTCTTGTCCAACGGACGGCTCAACGACACCGTCCGCCCCGACTTCACGAGTCCGGCCGCCGCGACACGTTTCTCCGGCGTGATCAGGTTTACCGTGCCGGCGCCGTCGTCCTCCCCCCAGCGTCCCCAATTCCTCCGGTCGGCTAGGTACCCCGCGACCTCAGCTTCCGTCGGCACGCGCTTCTCCATGATTCGGCCCCCTTGATGCGCTGCTGTCAAGCGCCGCGATTGTAGCGCACGCCTTAGCCTCTCTTCCTCTGGAGACCTTTGCAAAAGCCCACCGGGGCCCTGGCGGGTGTATCGGCGGCGCCGCCTTAAACCTCCCTCCCTTTATGGGAGGGACTGAGGGAGGGTACGCGCCGCCAGGCGCGCCGCGGTCTTCCCCCTCTCCCGCTGGGAGAGGGTTGGGGTGAGGGCGGGGGGCGGGGAAGGGGCTGCGCCAACGTCAACGCAGCCCGCGCCGTCAGCCACGCCGACGCAACCCACGATTCGCGGTATGATTCGCGCGGCGCCCGCGGCCAACGGAGGAATCGATGACCGCCCTGGAACGCATCGGCCAGTACATTCACCGGCTGCACATCAAGGACACCCACGCCTTCCACCCCGGCGGCACCAACATTTACTTCGTCGGCGACCCCGCCACCGAGATGACCCTCGTCGACACCGGCGAGCAGGACCGCGAGTGGACGCGCCTCATCCTCGAGGCCTACCGCGGCCTCGGCGAGCCCAAGATCGCCGCCATCCTCATCACCCACGGCCACGTAGACCACATCGGCGGCCTCGACCGCATCCACGAGGTCATGCGGGCGCCGGTGCGCTGTCACCCCAAGCTCGTCGAGAAGCTCGTCCCTTACCTAGGACCGGAGTGGGTGACCAAGCTGCGCTCCCGCGAGCGCATCGCCGCCGGGGGCGGTGCCGTCCTCGAATCGCGCTTCACGCCCGGCCACGCCGAAGATCACGCCTGCTACTTCCTCAACGCCGAGAAGATCGCGCTCACCGGCGACACCATCCTCGGCTCCAGCACCAGCGTCGTCCAAGACCTGGCCAGCTACATGAAGTCGCTCGCCCTCATCGAGCGCTTCAAGCCGCGCGTCATCTGTCCCGCCCACGGCAAGATCGTCCACAAAGCGCCGGAGTGGGTCGCCGGCTACATCAAGCACCGCAACCTGCGCGAACGCCAGGTGCTCGGCGCGCTCCGGGAGGGCCTCGGCGACGCCGACGAGATCGTCCGCCGCATCTACCCCAAGAACCTCAAGAAGGCCCTCCGCCAAGCCGCCGCTGGCAACGTCCGCCAGCACCTCGCCAAGCTCAAGAAAGACGGCCTCATCGAAGAAGTCCCTGCGCGCTACGTGGTAGCGGGGTAGGCCGCCGCGCTAAGGCTCTCTCCACGGGGCGCTCACCTTAAACCTCCCTCCCCTTGTGGGAGGGACTGAGGGACGGGGCTGTCAGCCGCTGCGACATCCGCCCCTTCCCCCCGCCTGCTCCTGCCGCCTACCATGTCCCTATGCACAACCAGCCCAGCGGTGCCGGCCAACCACGGAACGCCCCTCGCGGTTCCCGGATGGCCATGGGCGCGCGCAAGAAGCGGCGGAACCTCCCGCCGAGTCAGCGGAAACACCGCTTCCTCCGGGAATTCAAGCGCGTAGGCACACTGAGCGCCGGTTGTCGGGCTGCGGGCATCTCTCCTGGTGAGATGTTCGCCTGGCTCGACGACGAGAAATTCCGTCGGCGCTTGTGCGAGGCGAAACTGGTCTTTACCGAACGCCTTGAAGAGATCCTTATCCACCAGATCCTTGAAGAGGGAGACGGCGTCGCGCTGCGGTTCAAGCTCCGCGCCGATCTTGGTAGCAAGTACGGCGGGCTGACCCAGCCCGTTTCTCCTGCCGCCTTCCTCTCCATGTGGCAACGGGAGTTGGAAAGAGAGTCTGGGAGAGCAAGCTCGGCCTTTTGATCCCGCCGGGCCCGCGCGGACGGTCGCCCTCTGCGGCGCGCCTGCCACTTCCGTCACTCTTTGACGGGATCGCCCCCCTTACCCCCGGTGCGCCCTCCGTTAGCCCAACACGGCGCGCATATTCACGATTTGACAGCGTAGGGCCGCGTTGGTACGTTCGCGGCCCTAGCGGAAGACATCGGAGGTTTACATGACGGACGAGCGCAGCCGACGCACCGCGGACGAGGTGGAGATCGCCAAGCTCCTGGCGAAACTAGGTCAGATGGCGGACGACGGCGACCTGAACGAGTACGCCCAGCTCTTCACCGAGGACGGCTCGTGGACCGGCCCCGCGGGCGATACGCGCACGGGCCGCGCCGACATCATCGCCGGCGCCCAGCAACGCCGGGACGACGGTATCCAGGGGCCCGGTACCAACTCCTTCCACCTGATCTCAAACGTCAACATCGAGGTCGACGGCGACGCCGCCACCGGGAAGACCTACTTCCATTACTACCGCAACGCCGACGCCACGCCTCAGATCACCAGCATGGGCGTCTACCGCGACCAGTTCCGCCGCACCGCCGACGGCTGGCGCATGGCGAAGCGCGTCATCCACGGCCCCACCGTCGCCCCGCCGTAGGGTGGCAGGTACGCTGGACCGGCGCTACTCCTTGACCAGCGGGTAGCGCTCATAGATGTCGACGCCGAGCTCCGTCATCAGGTCCTCGTCGTAGACGATGCAGCCGGTGTAGGTCTTGGGGTCCTGCGTCACCATCCAGAGGCCGGCGTCTGCGGTGATCTGGCCCGTCTCCCACGCCCCGACGAAGGGGTGGTCGGGGCCCCGGAACCAGACCTGCCCCTCAGTGGCCACGCCGCGCTTCGGCGACACGACGTTGACCGCGATCCCGTACGGCCAGACCTCGCCGGCCAGACCCTGCGTCAGGCGTTCGGTGTGGCGCTTGCCCGCGCCGTAGGCCGTGCCGCCCACGCCGACGGCGTCGTAGGGCCCCTCGCCCGGCCCGATAGCCCCGGTGGAAGAGAGGTTCAGGATGTGGCCGCCGCCCTGTTCCTTCATCTGAGGCAGCACGGCCTTCGCCGAGATGAAGATGGGCCGGATGTTGATCTTCCACAGCAGGTCGAAGTGCTTCGTCTGCATGGTCTCGATCTTGCCCGGAATGAGCACGGCGGCGTTGTTGACCCAGACGTCGAGCCGTCCCCACTGCTCGACCGCCGCCGCGGCCAGCGCCTCGATCTGCGCGTCGTCGGTCACGTCGCAGCGGACGCCGATGGCCTCCCCGCCGGCCTCCTCGATCTGGGCCACCGTCTTGGCGATGCTGCCGGGGATGCGGAAGTCGCCCTCGTTCTCGGTGCGCGCCGACACCACCACCTTCGCACCATCGGCGGCGAAGGTGAGCGCCATGTCGCGCCCGATGCCCCGGCTCGCGCCGGTGACGACGACGGTCTTGCCTTCGAGCTTGCCCATGCCTCCCGCGCTCCTTTCCCGCCGGATGCCGGCGGGCCGAACGTGCGCCATTCTAGCCCCAGCCTTCCTGAACGCCAACGTCGCGGCGCGCTGGTATGCTTGCGCCAACCCGAGCGCGCCGGACCCGCCGCGCCGAGAAAGAGGACGGCAGACCATGTACCTGATCCGAAGAGTCGCGAAGACGCAGCCCGGCAAGGCGTGGCAGGTCGCCGGCTACCTGGCGAAGATCTGCGCCGCTTACGAGGGGGGCGGGCGCGACAAGGCCCGCATCTACGTCGGCAACGGCCTGCCCGGCGACCAGAACGTCGCCTACGCCGAGTGGACGCAGGACCGCATCGAGCCCAACCCGCCGGGGAACGTCCCCAAGGAGGTCTTCTCGCTACACCGTGAGATGCAGGAGCTCATCACCTCCTACGACATCGAGTTCTACGAGGTGGCGACGGCGGAGAAGCTGGCCGAGCGCGGCATGGGTTAGGCCCGCCCGCTCGCTTGACACGCCCCAAGCCCCTGCCTAGAGTCCGAGAGCAAGAAGACCCGGCGCGAGGTGGACGATGTCTGAGCGAATCACCATCCTGCTCCCCCACGGCGAGCCCGACGACGTCGCGAGCAAGCTCGCCGAGCGGCTGCCCGACCTCCACGGCAAGAAGGTCGGCTTCGTCGACAACGAGCTGTGGCGCTCGATGCACATCCTCGTCGACGAGCTCGGCGAAACGCTCAAGCGCGACCACGGCGTGACGGAGACGGAGACCATCTTCCTCTCGCCCGGCGCGGGGGCGCTGCCCAAGAAGTATCAGGACGCGCTGGAGGAGCTGGCCACGAGGGTCGACGCCGTGGTCACCGGCCTCGGCAACTGAGGCTCCTGCACGGCGTGGAGTATCCACGAAAGCGCGAGTCTCGAAGAGCTAGGCATCCCCACCGTCGGCTTCGTCACCGAGCAATTCAAGGGCCTGGCCAATGCCACCGCCCGCGGGAAGAAGATGCCGGACCTGCCCATCATCGTCCTCCCCCACCGTTACGACCACCTGCCTGAAGAGGACATCCGCGAAGACGTCCGCAGCCGCGTCGGCGACGTCATCAACACCCTGACGCGGGCCTAGCGGCGGGCCGCCCTACGGGATGTCCATCTCCCCAAGCCGCCGCACGGTGAGGAAGACGAACAAGACCGTGACGATAGCGGCGCCGATGAGCGCGGCGGTGAGGTCGATGGCGCGGGAGGAGAGGGCGCTCAACCCTTCCCCGTCCAGGCCGTGCATGATCCCGATGGTGTAGCCCCGGATGCTCAGGTACCGGATGCCGGAGATCAGGCTCGCCATCAGCCCTTCCCAGAGCAGGACGTAGACGAGCGCGAAGCCGAGCGCCTTATTGCTCACCAGCCCGGCCCAGGTGAAGAGCGCGGTGTACGCGGCTACGCCCACCAGGACGCCAATGCCTGCCGCCACCGCGGCCTGGGTAGGCTCGTTCTCGACCGCGATGGCCGCGACGACCACCGCCGCGATCACCGCGATGGGGCCCGCCACGAGCACCGTCGCGGCCACTTTGGGCAGGACGATGGCGAGGCGGGAAATTGGCTTCATCGCCAGCAGGCTCAACGTCCGGTCCTCCACCTCGTTCCCGAAGGCGGCAGTCGCCAGCACCATCACGGCAATGGGCAAGACCGTCGCGATCACCAGCCCATCGAGGGTGCCGTTGATGATCCCGTCCTCGCTGCCGCCGGCAACCGCCGACACCAGGACCGGGAGGCCGGCAAGCAGCACCAGCAGGAGCAGTCGGCGCGGACTCGCCGCTTGGCGGAACGACAGTGTGAAGAGCGGAAAGCTCATCGCTGCACCACGTAGCTGAAGACGCTCTCCAAAGAGTCGTCCAGCGGCTCGACGCGGTAGAGACGGCTGTCGATGTCGCGGGCGAGACTCGCCACGGCGGCCTCCAGCTCGCCGATGTTCATCGTCAGCACGTCGATGGCGTCTTCATTGACGGAGACCGACAGCACGCCCTCGACGCCGATGAGGGCAGCGGCCATCTCCCGCTGCTTGGAGGCGGCGATGCGCACCTTGAAGGGTCGTTCATCGAGCTTCTCGCGGATAGCCCGGAAGTCGCCGGCGGCGGCGAGCTTGCCGCTCACCACGAGCAGGATCCGCTGCGCCAGCAGCTCGACCTCTTCGAGGATGTGCGAGGAGATGAGGATCGTCTTGCCTTCCGCCGCGAGGCGTTCCACGAGGTCGGAGAACTCGAGGCGCTGGCGGGGGTCGGTGCCGTTGAGCGGCTCGTCGAGCACGAGGACGTCGGGTTGGTGAACAAGGGTGGCGGCGAGGCGAATGCGCTGCCGCATGCCCCGCGAGTATGTCCCCACGGCGCGGTCCTGCGCATCCACGAGGTCGACTGAGCGGACCGCCTCGTCGACGGCGTCGTCGCCCTCCACACCCTGCAATCTCGCAGCCAGCTCGACGAACTCCCGGCCCGTCATAAAGGGATAGAGGGCATCGTGCTCGGGCATCACGCCGATGCGCCGGTAGAGCTCGGGGTTGCTTCTGGTGGGCTGGCCCAAGACCCAGACCTCGCCCTCGGACGGCTTGGCCAGTCCGGCGATCATGTGGAGCAGCGTCGTCTTGCCGGCGCCGTTAGGGCCGAGGATGCCGGTGATGCCGGGAAAGATGTCGAAGGTGACGTCGTTCACCGCGACGACGCTGCCGTACCACTTGGAGACGGCGTCGACCTCGATGCTCGGTTCGGGGGCGGCGGTCGTCACAGCTTGATCCTCCGGTACCTGTTCCAGAGCAGCAGCCCGGCGCCGCCGGTCAGTAGCACGTAGAAGCCGATGGGGAAGATCGCATGCAGCTCGGCCACCGCGGCCCGCGACGGCCCGCCCTCGGTGGGGTCGCCGTCGAAGATCATGGTGTTGAGGCGTCCCGGCGTGTCCCCCAAGTGAACGAGTGCTACGTAAGGCGCGGCGTCGCCTATACCCCGCTCGCATTGCGTCGACGACGAGCCCCCCGGCCCGGTGTCTATCGTGCAGCTCTCGGCGGTAACGCCGTCGGCCACGAACGAGGACACCAGCACCGCGCCGATGACGAAGGCCGCCGCATAGGCGCGGCGCGTCGTGAAGGTGGCGACGAGGAGCGGCAGGACGGTGAAGAAGAGGGCGATCAGCGCCCCGCCGGCGAGGAACCTCGGAATGTCGAGCCAGTTGTCCCCCAGATAGTCGAGCGGATCGGACGCCGAGAGAATCAGACCGATCTGCAGGACGATCTGCCCCGAGTAGACCAACGCCAAGACCACGCCGAAGAAGGCGAGGAAGCGCGCGCCCAGATAGTCGGCGGGAGACAGGGTTCGCACCAGATAAAGTTGGAGCACATTGTCGCGCCGGTCGGGAATCAGCAGCTCGGGGGCCATGATCGCGCCGAAGATCCAGAGGACTACCCCGATGATGTCGTAGTAGTCCGCCGGGCCGGGGATGAATTCATCCGCCGGGACCAACAGGAGGACCGCCACGAACACCACCGCCGGCGTCATCGCCGCAACGAACAGGAGCACGGGCAGAATCTTGGCCCGGCCGCCGCGTCCGATGCCGAGCAGGTTGCGGACGCCGTTCTCTAGGACCGCGCGCCGCGCGCGGGCCCGGCCCTCACGCGGCCCCGTGTAAGGCTGATACCCGAGATCGAAGACTTCCGCCTGCTCGGCTCTCACGACTCTTTCCTGAAAATGTCTCTGAGGTCTCGCCGGCGCGGCGTCAGCCGGCGCAACCGCGCCCCCGACTCCGCCGCCGCGTCCCGTATCAGGTCGTACTCGGTCTCGCCCGCCTCCTCGACGACGAGGACCTTGCCATCGTCGGCGGCTGCCACGCCCTTGGCCGCCAGCGCCGCCGCGAACTCCTCGCGCCGGTCGGCGACCTCGATCAGCAGCGTCTCGGTCTCCTCGGTGAGCTGCGCCACGGAGTCCTGCCGCGTCACCGTGCCGGACTCCAGGACGATCACCGAATCGGCGACCCGTTCGACGTCGCCCATCAGGTGCGTCGAGAGCATGATGCTGATGCCGAACCCCCGCGCCGTCCGTTTGATGAGATCCAGCATCTCCTCGCGCCCGGCGGGGTCGAGTCCCGCCGTCGGTTCGTCGAGGAGCACGAGGACGGGGTCGTGGACGAGGGCCTGGGCAAGCTTCACCCGCTGCTTCATACCGGTGGAGTACTCGGAGATCGGCCGGTAGCGCTCCTCGTCCAACCCCACGTGGCGGAGGGTGTCGGCGGCGCGAGTACGGGCGTGGGCGGGGGGGAGACCGCTGACCTGCGCCATGTGCATCAGGAATTCGGAGGCGGAGACGCTCGGGGGAAGGGACTCGTGCTCCGGCATGTAGCCGATGCGGGCCCGGCCCTCGACCGACTTGTAGGGCTCCTCGCCGAGAACCATGGCCGTGCCGGAGGTGGGAAGGATCAGGCCGAGGAAGAGCTTCATCGCCGTGCTCTTCCCGGCGCCATTCGGGCCGAGGAGCCCGGTCACTCCCTCGTGAACGTCAAAGCTCGCCTGCTCGAGCGCGATGGTGGAGCCGTAGTGTTTGGTGAGCCCACGGGCTTCGAGGAGTACGGCCATGGAAGCAGTATACGCGACAACGCGGCGGTCGGGTTGCTTCTGCCCACGTCAGCCGACGCCGCAGGTGCTAGAAGTTGGGGTCGCGCTTCTCCTGGAGGGAGGCGAGGCCTTCCTTCACCTCGTCGCCGAGGAAACCCAGCGTTTCCAGGGCGGCGGAGTAGTCGAAGGCGGTGTGGCCGCCCAACCGCAGCCATTGGTTGAGGACGCGCTTGGTGTGCCCGACGGCGATGGGTGGGCCCTTGGCGAGGCGGACGGCCATCTCCATTGCCACGGTCATGAGCTCGTCCGAGGGGACGGCCATGCTGATGAGGCCGATGCGCTCGGCCTCGGCGCCGGTGAGGCCATCGCCGGTGAGCAGGTAGCGCTTGGCCTTGGCAAGTCCGACCAAGAGCGGCCACGACATCGCGGCGTGGTCGCCGGCGGCGACGCCGAGCTTGACGTGCCCATCGAGGAGCATGGCGTCCTCCGCCGCGATGCTGATGTCGGCCATGATCGCCACCGCCAGGCCGCCGCCGAGGGCGTAGCCATTGATGGCGGAGACGATGGGTTTCTCGAGATTGGTCATGTTGTAGGCGATGGCGCG
Organism: Dehalococcoidia bacterium; assembly: GCA_034420775.1. Lineage (GTDB taxonomy): Bacteria > Chloroflexota > Dehalococcoidia > SHYB01 > SHYB01 > DAOUKH01. The sequence continues at coordinate 3,426 of DAOUKZ010000195.1, read as the reverse complement.
GGTCTCTTCGAGCAGGCGGGCGGCGGTGGCGTGGTCGCCGACGCTGGCCTGGAGCAGGTCGTAGTCGCCGCCGACGGAGAAGGCGCGGCCCGCGCCGGTGATGAGCACGGAACGCACGTCGGGGTCGGCGGCGAAGTCGAGCCAGATGCGGCCGGTATCCGCGTGCATGGCCGCCGTCATCGCGTTGAGCTTGTCCGCGCGGTTGAAGGTGACGACGGCGACGCCGTCACGCTGCTCGACGAGGATGTCGGGGCCGTACCGGCTGTAGTCCATGGCTTCGCCTCCGGGTGCGTGGTGCGCCGCGACGGTAGCCCGAAGCGGGCGCGGGCGCAACGTCAGCGCGGCGCGGCGGGACGGAAGCGCGGCACGGCGGGACGGAAGCGCGGCACGGTGAGGTCGGCGCTGACCTCGTCCCACACCACCTCGACGGGCATGTCGACGCGGACCTCCTCGTAGGAGCAGCCGACGACGTTGGTGACGAGTTTCACGCCACCGCAGTCGTCGAGCCGGACCACCGCCACCGCGTAGGGGACGGCGTCCATGACGGCGGGGTGGCCCGCGTGATAGACGACGGTGTAGGTGAAGACCCGCCCCCGCCCGGCCGACTCGTCGAAGGCGACGTCGAAGCCGCCGCAATGGGGACAGACCGCCGACGGCGGCGCGCGATGGGCGCCGCAATCGGTGCAGCGCTGCACGACGAGGCGGTGCTCGCGGCAGGCCGCCCAGAACGGCGCGGTGACCTCATCGGGGGCGGGCGGCGGAATCTCCGGGCCGAAGAGGTGCAGCGGGGTCGATTGGTCGGTCATGGCATCATCCCCGCCGCTCAACTCGACTTCGAAAGGATGAGCGCGCTGGATGGCGACGCCGACGGTCCAGCGACGACCAGGGAGTGCTGCGCGCCCTCGACCTGTGCGGTGGAGTCGCCGCGGATCTGCCGCGCCCCTTCGACCACCATCTCGAAGCCGTGGACATTGGCCTCGGCGAGGTTGCCGCCGCTGGTGTTGGAAGGCAGGGCGCCGTCGGGCCAGAGCAGGTTCCCCTCCTCGACGAAGCGGCCGCCTCCGCCCCGTTCGCAGAAGCCAAAGTCCTCGATGGCCATGAGCACCTGGCCGGTGAAGTTCTCGTAGAACTGGGCGACGTCGATATCGGCGGGGCCGACGCCGGCACGGTCGTAGACCTCGCGGGCCACGTCCGACAGGCCCGCCGTGGCCCAGCGGTCGTCGGGCCACGCCATATGGTTCGGCCCATCGCCCGCGCCCATGCCTTGCGCGGCCCCGGTGATGTAGACCGGCGGACGGGGCAGGCGCTTGGCGCGGTCGGCACTGGTGACCACCACCGCGCAGGCACCGTCGCTCTCCTGGCAGCAGTCGTAGAGGTGGTAGGGGTCGGCGATGAGGCGCGAGGCCTGATGGTCCTCGATGGTGATCGGCCGCCCGTACATCACGGCCCGGGGGTTCCGCTGCGCGTGGGCATAGGCGGCGACGGCGATCTCGCCGAAATGGCGGCTCGTGGCGCCGAACTCGTGCAGGTATCGACGGGCCTGCATGGCGTATCCAACGACCGGCGCAAGCATCCCAAAGGGCGCGGCGAACTGCTGCCCGCCACCGACGGGGGCATCGCCGCGAATGCCCATGTTGACGCCGGCGCTGGAGCGTCCCTGCAGCACGCCCTGGCACCGCGACCGGTAGCAGACCACGACCTCAGCGGTCTCACTGTAGACGGCCATCGCCGCGTTGTGGACGATGCCGCAGGCCGCGTTGCCGCCGCCGGGGTAGAGGTTGGCGAACCGCAGGTGGGGAACGCCGAGCGCTTGCGCCACCGCGGACGGCTCGCTCTTCTCCATGGCGTAGGTGACGAAGCCGTCGACGTCGCGCATGGTGAGGCCGGCGTCTTCGACCGCCCTCTGCACCGATTCGCAGGCCAGCGCGAACTCCGGCCGCCTCGCTTGGCCGCGCTTCGAGTACTCCGTCTCGCCGACGCCGACGATGCACGTCCGGCCCCGCAGCGCCCACGTCATGGCCCAGCCTCGCTTCTCGCGGCGAAGCGCATGGCCGCTAGCGGCCCTGGAAATGGGGCGGGCGCTTCTCGACGAAGGCTCGCGGGCCCTCCTTCGCGTCCTCGGTCGACTGGGCCAGGGTCATGGCAGCTTGGGCGGCGTCCATGGCCTCGAGGAAGGAGGAGGTAAGGCCGCGGTAGACGAGGCGCTTGGTGAGCTGCATCGCGATGGGCGGCCCGGCGGCGAGTTTCTCAGCGTAGGCGCGCGTCTCGTCCATGAGTTGATCGTCGGGGACCACCTTCGAGAGATAGCCGATCTCCAGCGCCTTCTCCGCGCCGAACAGCTCGCCCGACCAGAGCAGTTCGAGCGCCTTCTGGAGTCCCACGAGCCGGGGCAGGAGCCAGGCGCCGCCGTCGCCGGGAATCAGTCCGACGTTGACGTAGGACATGCTGAAGCGGGCCTTGTCGGAGGCGATGCGGATGTCGGCCATTGAGCACATGTCCATGCCCGCGCCGACCGCCGCGCCGTTGACCGCCGCGATGTAGGGCTTGTCGAGCAGGTGCAGCGCCCGCGCCACCTGGTGAACGGTGAAGCGCAGACCGTTGCGCCGCTCGGCGGGAGAGGAGTCTGTGCGCAGTACCTTGTCTTCCTCGGCGCGCGCCTTGAGGTTGGCGCCGGCGCAAAAGGCCCGCCCCGTGCCGGTGATGATCACCGCCCGCACGTCCTCGTCCTGCGCGGCCTTCGTGATGGCGTCGGCCCACTCCGTGAGGAGTGTGTCGCTGAACGAGTTCATACGCTCGGGACAGTTCAGCGTAATGGTGGCGACGTGGCCGTCGACGTCGTAGAGAATCTCTTCGTAGCTCATGGGCGGTACTCCTGCCTGGGCTCCGGCGCGTCACTCGACTCGGAAGTCGTAGCGCGTGGGCATGACGGACCGGTAGGGACTTTGAAAGATGACATTGGAAGCGCCGCCGGGGGCGGGCGAGGTGCCCAGCGCAACCCAGCCCTCGCGGGCGTTTTGAATCTCCGCGACCGTCTTCACCGGGTCTTCATCGAGCAGGTAGAGGTTCATGTACCTTCCGGCCTTCTCGGCGCCCGTGCCGAACTCGGCGTGGGCCTCCAAGCGCAGAGCGGCAACGACGCCGGGCACCGCGAGCAGGTCCTTGGCATGGGCCTCCGCGAACCATTCGTTGACGGCGGGGCGCATCGCCGGGTCGGCGACCTCGGCCATCACCACGTAGATGCCCTGGTGTCCCAAGTAGGGGATTGCCGCCTCGACGACGGGTATGCCGGGCCGTGCGTGGGCCTGGATCAGCTTGTAGAACGTCACGTCGGCGATTTTGCCGTGCCGGAAGATGCGCTTCTCCTTGCGGAGGCGGACGCCGGCCTCGCTCCAGTAGCCCATCACGGCGCCGATGTCGTCGGTGTTC
>DAOUKZ010000194.1:0-1589 GCA_034420775.1 Dehalococcoidia bacterium | reverse complement strand
GCCTTCCGGTTGGGACTTGCGCTTCTTGCGCTTGGGCTCAACCACAGGTGTCTCGTCGCCTGTCGCGATCCTGCCGACCGTGACGGCGCAGCCCACGACGTTGGCGGGGCGTTTCTCTCCGTTCGGTCCTGTCGGCATGGTCGCCTCCCTACTCGATGCCTGTCAGGGTCGCTTCGCAGCTCTCGTTATCGACCCAGCCCGTGGCCGTTGACCGAACCATCCCGCCGAAGGCGTTCTTCGCGCCGAACTCCATGACGATCCTGTGGCGGCCTTGCTGTACCGTCCCTATCCTGGTCTCGTAGGTCTCCATGCTGCCGGGGTCATTGAGGCGCTGGCGGACTAGGCGCTCCAGCTCGTCGTGGTTGCCGTCCCAGTCACTCAGGCAGTGAAACCCCTTGCGCTTCTCCTCCGCGGAGGTCGTGTCCGTGCCTGAGTCGCCACCCGCGCTGACCGCGACGATCACGATGATCAGGATGATGAACGCAACCACGACGCCGGTGCAACCCAGCGCCCACTTCCTCGCGGTCTTCTGTTGCTCCGTTGGGCTCAAGCAGGTGCCCCCTCTCTACGGCGAAAGGATGTTGGCTACCCTGCACGGTCTACCTCCGTTCCTTACGCGAACTCATAGAGAGGGGGCGCGTTGCACCATCCTCTCGCCCGTTCGCGGAGTATCCGACCGTGCAGGGTCATGGGCACCAATATACCATCTATGCCAGGACACGCGTGGGCTCGCCCTGATTCAAACTGAGACACTACCCACACCCACGTATCTCAACTGGGGGCAAGACGTCCGCGTGCTATCCTAGCGCCGCCGTTAGGGACAAGGGGGAGTCATGGCGGTCGACCTCATACTCAAGAACGGGCTGATAGCCGACGGCACCGGCGCCGACGCCTACCGCGGCGACGTCGCCATCGCGGGCGGCCGCATCGTCGCCGTGGGCCGGGTCAACGAGACTGCCAAGCGCATGCTCGACGTAGACGGCCTCGTGATCGCGCCCGGCTTCTGGGACGTGCATACCCACTACGACGCGCAACTCCTCTGGGACCCGGTGGCGACCTCCTCCTGCTGGCATGGGGCCACGACGGTGGTGATGGGCAACTGCGGCTTCAGCATCGCGCCCTGCAAGCCCGAAGACCAGCCCTGGATGATCAAGACGCTGGCCCGCGTGGAGGGCATGAACCGCGAAGTCTTGGAGCGCACGCTGCCGTGGCCCTTCGAGAGCTTCGGCGGCTACCTCGACGCCCTGGACGGCAGCATTGGCGTCAACGCCATCGCGCAGGTGGGCCACACCGCGGTGCGGCGCTACGTCATGGGCACCGAAAGCTCGGAGCGGGCGGCGTCGGACTATGAGGTAGCGCGCATGAAGCAGGTGGTCGCCGAGTCGCTGCGCGCCGGCGGCATGGGCTTCACCACCTCACGGGTCACGACGCACTGGGACGGCGACGGTCTTCCCGTTCCCAGCCGCTTGGCGACGATCGAGGAGTACTACGCGCTGGTCGAGGAGCTCCAGGCGATCAACGCCGGCTTCATCGAGCTCGCGGCGGGCCCGGACTTCAGCCGCTACACCGAGGACGGGATGGCCCGCTTG
>DAOUKZ010000193.1:0-2828 GCA_034420775.1 Dehalococcoidia bacterium | reverse complement strand
GAACGTCGGCGACGCCCACATGACGGAGCGCGGCTGTTTCACCGAAGTCGACCACCCCGAGGCCGGAGTTCAGGTCACCATGCCGCACGCGCCCTGGGTCTCCGACGAGCTCGGCTGGCGCACGGGCCCTCGCGCGCCCCGACTCGGCGAGCACACCGAGGCCATCCTCGCCGAGCTTGGGGAGTCCGCGGCCGGGATCGAGGCCCTGCGCCGCAAGGGCGCCGTTTAGCCGCCCTATCGCAGGGCGATGAGCGTGCTGCAGGCAGGGGCTCTAACGGCGGCGAGGTTTTGCGCTTCCTGCTGGGTGCCGTAGGGGCCCTGGCGAGGGGTGTGCTCGTCGATGCACTCCGATGCGCGGTAGCTGTAGAACCAGCCTTCCGGCGCTTCCGTGATGACGATCTCCGGGAAGAGTTGGAAGGCGACGGCGAAGGCCCCGCCGGCGGTGAGGGTGGGCGATTCGGCGAGATCGGCGAGGCGCAGGTTGACGTCCCAGCGCCAGACCTCGTCGCCGGTGGCGGGGTCCAGGGCCAGCAGGGCGCGGTCGGTTGCGGCGTAGAGCCGCCCGCCGGCCAGCACCAGGCTCCCCGGGCTTCTCTGGCCGATGTCGCGCTGCCAGAGGGTGACCAGCGAATCGGCGTCGAGGGCGAAGGCGCGTCCGTTGAGAGTGTTGATGTAGATGCGGCCGCCGCCCAGGACCGGCGCGGCGGCGATGGTCTCGTGGCGGCCCAGTCTTACGGAGTCTTCGAACCCGCGCTGCGTCGGCGGGCGGTCGATGAAGCCAAAGAGGAAGAGTTGTCCCTGGAGCCAGAAGGTTTGTGAGTCGAACAGCCGCCGTCGTTCGTTCAGGTCGATGGCCACGAGGATGCCGTTGGCCGAGCCGATCAGCGCGCGGTCGCCGTCGATCACGGCCTCGCCCTCGCTCGACGCGGACAGCCGGTAGTCCAGGCGTTGGTCGCCATTCCGGGCGTTGAAGAGGTAGACGTCGCCGCTGCGGGTCGACGCAACCAGCAGGCCGTCTTGGGTCAGCGCCGGGCCGGTACTGAACACGCCGCCGGTTTCGAAGCTCCAGAATTCCTCGCCCGTCGCGGCGTCGAGCGCGAGCACCTCGCCGCCCCCGGTGCCGAGGTAGACGACGCCGTCCTTGACCACCGGCGCCGAGTCGTTCGGCCCCTGCAAGGGACGGCTCCACAGCACCGTCCCCGTGGCGGCATCGAGGACGGACAGCCCCTCCACCGTGGCGATGTACAGCCTGCCTTCGGCGTAGGCCGGCGTCACGTTCACGAAGCCGAGTTCCGCCGCCTCCCACAGCGTCGCGCCGGTGGCGGCATCAAGAGCCAGGAAGCTGCGGTCGCCGGGGCTCCAGTAGGCGACGCCGTCCACTACCAGGGGTTCGTGCGTGATCCGTCCGATCCGGCTGATGCTCCAGACGACCTCGCCCGAGAGCGACGGCCCTGGGCCGGGAAGGATGCCGGTATGGAGCGGGTCAGCCTGGTTCATCGTCCAACTCTCCGCCGACGATGCCGACGTAACTCCCGGCGTCGGGGAAATTGACGAGCCGGTCAGGGCGAACTGAACCAGTATCGCGATGACAATTGCCGCTGCGATGCCGCCGGCGGCAATCGCCCGCTGTGTCTTGGTCGTCGCCACGCTCCGCCACCGCTCGCCCGACCACCGTATCCGCGCCGCTTTGAACGGTTCGTCGGGGGCCGGCGGCCGAAGAGGAGCGGGTACATTGACCGTCACCTCCGGCCTCGCGCGGCGGCGCGCGCTCTCTTCCGCCGGAGCGTCGGGAGCGGACTCGGCCGCTCCGGTCAGGGCTTGGGCGAAGGCGCTCGCCGTGGGGAAGCGCGATTCCGGGTTCCGCGACAGCGCACGTGCTACAACGTCGGCGACCTCGCGGGGCACGCCGGGAGCGGCGTCCGCCACGCTCGGCGCCGGGTAGCGAAACTGCTTGGCAGCGACCGTCGCCGCGTCGCCGCCCTCGTAGGGCGCTTCGCCGCCGGTGAGCAGCCAGTAGGCAAGCACGCCGAGGGAGTAGATGTCGCTCGCCGGCGTCGTCGCGCCGAGGTCGGCCTGCTCCGGCGACATGAAGGTCGCCAGCGGCGTCTTCGACGTCACCCGCACCAGCGGATCGACACCCGCCGCTACCACGGGCATGCCGAAGTCGGTGAGCTGGAAGCGCCCGTCGGCGCCGATGAGCACGTTGCCGGGCTTCAGGTCGAGGTGCAGCAGGTCCGCCGTGTGGGCGGTGTCCAGGGCCTCGGCGACGTCGGAGACGATGCGCGCCGTCTCCCGGGGTGTCCGAGGGCGAGGATCGTCGGCGACCGATCCCTCAGCGAGGCTGAAGGCCGTCCAGGGCACGTCCTCCATGCCCCAGTCGATGATGGGCGCCACGCGTGGATGACTGAGCGCGGCGGCGCGGGCCGTGATCGAGAGGTAGTCCTCGGCGGCGTTCGAGGCCTCGGACAGATAGGGGCGCAAGACCTTGAGGGCGACGCGGCGGCCCGTCGTCGTCTCACGCGCTCGATAGAGGCTGGCGAGCCCCGTAGCGCCGATCCGGGCTTCGATCCGGAAGCGGCCGAGGCTGTCGCCGAGATTCAGGTCCATAACGTAGGCGCCGGGAGGAGGGCGTCGATTGATTGTACGACGAGACCGGCCCGCATGGCCTAGCGGAGACCGTCGTAGAAGACGGCGAAGGCCGCGGCGTAGAGGAGATGCGCGCCGAGAAAGATGAGCACCGCGGCGATGGGAAGATCGAGCGCGAAATACCCCGCGGCCCTCACGTCGGCTTTGTCGTTGGGGTTGGGCCGCCCCAACCGGCCCAGCGC
>DAOUKZ010000192.1:0-4244 GCA_034420775.1 Dehalococcoidia bacterium | reverse complement strand
GGGCACCTCGACGGGGTACTGGAAGGCGAGGAAGAGTCCCTCGCGGGCGCGCAGGTCGGGGCTCATGGCGAGCAGGTCGGCGCCGTCGTAGCGGACGCTCCCCGCCGTCGCCTCGAAGGAAGGGTGCCCCGCGAGCACGTTAGCGAGCGTGCTCTTGCCCGAGCCGTTCGGCCCCATGACGGCGTGGACCTCGCCCGCGTTCACCGTGAGGTCGACGCCCTTCAGGATTTCGACGCCGTTGGCGGTGGCGTGGAGACCTTCGACGACGAGAAGCGGCACGCTCATCCCGTCGTTACCCCACCGAGCCTTCGAGGCTGACCTTCAAGAGTTGGGATGCCTCGACGGCGAACTCCCAGGGAAGCTCCTTGAAGATGTCGCGGCAGAAGCCGTTGATGATCATGAAGTGGGCGTCCTCCGACGAGACGCCGCGCTGCATCAGATAGAAGAGCTGGTCGTCGCTCACCTTCGAGGTGGAGGCCTCGTGCTCCACCTGCGCGTTGGGATTCTTGACCTCGATGTAGGGGACGGTGTGCGCGCCGCAGGCCCCGCCGATCAGCAGCGAGTCGCACTGCGTGTAGTTGCGTGCGCCCTCGGCCCCGGCGTTGACCTTCACCAGGCCGCGGTAGGTGTTGTTCCCACGACCGGCGGAGATACCCTTCGAGACGATGTTGCTCTTGGTCCGGCGGCCCACGTGGACCATCTTCGTGCCCGTGTCCGCCTGCTGCCGGTTGTTGACGAGCGCCACCGAGTAGAACTCGCCGGTTGAGTCGTCGCCCTGCAGGATGACGCTCGGGTACTTCCAGGTGATCGCCGAGCCGGTCTCGACCTGCGTCCAGGAGATCTTGGAGTCCCGGCCGCGGGCCGCGCCGCGCTTGGTGACGAAGTTGTAGACGCCGCCGTTGCCGTCGACGTCGCCGGGGAACCAGTTCTGCAGCGTCGAATACTTGATCTCGGCGCGATCTAGGCTCACAAGCTCGACGACCGCGGCGTGGAGCTGGTGCTCCTTCCGCGACGGCGCGGTGCAGCCTTCCAGATAGCTGACGTAACTGTCGTCGTCGGCCACGAGCAGCGTCCGCTCGAACTGGCCCGACCCGGCCTGGTTGATGCGGAAGTAGGTCATCAGCTCGACGGGGCAGCGCACGCCCTTGGGGATGTAGGCGAAGGATCCGTCGCTGAAGACCGCCGAGTTCAAGGCGGCGTAGAAGTTGTCGCTGTAGGGGACGACCGATCCGAGGTACCTGCGCACCAGCTCCGGGTGCTCCCGCACCGCCTCGGACATCGAGCAGAAGATGACCCCGGCCTTCTCCAGGCTCTCCTTGTACGTCGTCGCCACGGAGACGCTGTCGAAGACCGCGTCCACGGCCACGCCTTGGAGCCGCTTCTGCTCCTCCAGGGGAATGCCCAGCTTCTCATAGGCCGCCAGGATTTCGGGGTCGACCTCGTCCAGGCTCTTGGGGCCGTCACCCTGCGAGCGCGGCGCGGCGTAGTAGATGATGTCCTGGTAATCGATGGGCTGGTGCCGCACGTTGGCCCAGGTGGGCTCCTCGCCGGCCAGGGTGAGCCAGTGGCGGTAGGCCTTGAGCCGCCAGTCGAGCAGCCACTCAGGCTCGCCCTTCTTCTCCGAGATCGTGCGGACGATGTCCTCGCTCAACCCCTTCGGGATCACGTCGGACTCGACGTCGACGGTGAAGCCGAAGCGGTACTCCTGCGAGACAAGCGCCTCCGGCTTGGTCGATGAGGTTGTCACGAGCCCCTCGCGTTTCGGTCGGTGCGTATCAGGTGTGCCAATTGTTGACCAAAGTGGTCAAGAACTACTTGCAGGATACCACCAACCCCCGACCACTGTAAAGAAACGGACGGCGCGCCCAGGCACGTCCTACCCCTGCGGCTAGTCCGTGTTGGTCAAATTGACTATAATGACCATTAAGTCTCTTGGTGACATGGATCAGAGAGGGGATCCGCCTTGACCACAACAGTGAGCACAGCGCAGGCAAAGTCGGGGCTTTCGGCGCTCGTGTCCCGAGTAGCCTACGGAGGCGAGCACGTCATCATCGAGAGGAGGGGGAAACCACTCGCCGCTTTGGTAAGCGTCGCCGACTTGGAACTCATCGAACGATCACGGTCAACCTCCGCCGACCCGCGAGGAGCACTGGCCCTCGTCGGCGCCTGGAGCGACATGGGGGATGAACGGATCGACGCCCTAGTCGCGGATATCTACGCGGAACGGGAAAGAGACACTGGCCGCCGCGTAGAGTTCGAGGACTGATGTATCTGCTCGATACGGACATCCTGAGCAACCTGATGCGACGGCAGCCCTCGACGGGCTTGATAGCGAGGCTTGCCGTGGTGCCATTCGACAGGCAATACGTTTCTAGCATAACGCTCGGGGAATTGGTATATGGAGCGCATCGGCGCGGTCTGCTGCCTGAAGATTTCATTGGCCGGATCGAGGCAAAGCTCCTAGCGAACCTCGTGGTCCTCCCCTTCGATGCCGTTGCCGCGAGGCGATACGGCGAGGTGCGGGCCGACCTGGAGCGTCGGGGAATGCCCTTGGGCGACGCTGACCTGAGGATCGCCTCCATCGCGCTGGCTCGGGATCTCTCCGTGATCACCGCGAACACTCGTCACTTCGAGCGGGTCCCTGGTCTGTCAACAGAGAATTGGCTGTAACAGCCGCAGGGCACACCGGTTCGACACGCCTTAGCCCCCAAGCTCCCGCCGCAGCTGCTCGATGACCATCTCGTCGGTGGGGAAGGCGAACGGGCCGGGGAGCGCCGAGGGGTCGAAGAACCCCGCCTCGTCGAGGTCGTCGCCGGCTTGCAGGCGGCCGCCGGTGGTCCGTCCGCGGAACCAGACGCCCACGGTGAGCGAATCGGGGTTGTGGAAGTTCGAATGGACCGCGTAGACCTCGCCGATCTCCACGTCGAGCCCCGTTTCCTCGAGGAACTCGCGCCGTGCCGCCTCTCTGATCTCCTCGCCCCACTCGACGTAGCCGCAGGGAATGCACCAGAGGCCGGCCCGGTCCCGGCCCGGCGCGCGCCGTCCCAGCAGCACGCGCCCATCCTCGACGACGACCACGGCGACCCCAACGACGGGGTTGCGGAACTGCACGTAGCCGCACGAGTCGCAGGCAGGGCGCTCCTTGCCGCCACGGAGGCGGCGTCCGAGCCGGCTTCCGCAGTGGGGACAGTAGGCGAACTCGGTCATGGGGCTGTTCCGCGCACGGGACGATCCCTTCAGCCGATCTCCGCGGCAACGTGGCCCATCTCGCGGGTGTCGTAGCCGCCTAGCGCCTCGACCTCGGCGCGAAATGCCTTACCGCGCGCCGACCCGCCGTCAAGCAGGTCGAGCACCGGCGCGAGCAGGTCGGTTTCGCAGAACTCGCGCGGTATGACGAGGTCGTAGCGCTCTTCGAGCAGCGGCGTGAAGCCGAGGTCGAGCGCCCGCGCCGCCGCCATGACGCCGAGCCCGGCGTCGGCGGCGCCGCTCGCCACCTGCGCCGCGACGGCGAGGTGGGTGTACTCCTCGCGCTCGTAGCCGTGGACGCGGTCAGGGGCGATTCCCAGCTGCGCCAGCTTGTAGTCGAGCAAGACCCGCGTCCCCGATCCCCTCTGCCGGTTCACGAACGAAACGTCACCGCCCGCGAGGTCTTCCAGCGACGTGACGCCCTTGGGGTTGCCGGGGAGGGTCATCAGTCCTTGCACGCGGTGGGCCAGGGTGATCATGACCATCGGGCGGCCATCGCGGTAGCGCTCGACGTAGGCGAGGTTGTACTCGCCGGTCTGTTCGTCGAGCAGATGGCTGCCCGCCACGTGCGCCTGTCCCCGCCGGAGCGCCACCAGGCCGCCCAGGCTCCCGACGTTCGACGAGGCGAGCCAACGCGGCGGTTGCCGCCGCCGCAGGTGTGACGCCAGCAGGTCGAGGGTCACGTCGTGGCTGCCGATGACGACGACGGTGTTCTCCACCTCGGCAAGAGGGCGCCGCAGGTGCACGGTGATGGAGTCGCCGGCATCGACGCCTTCAGAGAAGCGAGGGATGCGCGCCAGCCCGTCGGCACGCACGAGCGACATGATGACGCCAGCCCCGCGCTGCAGCGGCGCGGCGATGAGCTCTCCGCCGACGCGCCCCAGCTTCACCCGCAGCCACTCGTCCTCTCCCATCGGCGAGAGGACCTTGCGGCTCATCACCGCCTCGACCGCCTGCGGCGGCGCGCTCTCCCGCCCCAGCATCCGGTCGAGCAAGGG
>DAOUKZ010000191.1:0-34715 GCA_034420775.1 Dehalococcoidia bacterium | reverse complement strand
ACGGCGTGTCCAGGAACAGCAATGAGATCACCGCCAACGAGGTCGTCTTCCTCGACCGTCCCGGCGAGGTCGGCGGTGGCCCTGAGGGGCGTGCGGAATACAGCGGCGCCGGCGGCGGGGCCGGCGGGGGCGTAGACGCCGACGACCTTCCCTTCTAGACTTAACGTAGTCCTTACGACAGAGACGGAGACCGAACAGACCATGGCAGAAGAGACCGCTTCCACGCCTCCGGCGTCGGCCGCACCCGCGGCACCCGGCGCAAGCTCAGCCGCCCCAAGGCCCCCGGGCCCCGGCGGCGGCCGTCCGCCCGGCGGCGGGGGCCGGGGCCGCGACCGCAAGGGGAGGCCGCGCTACTTCCCCAGGCGCAAGGTCTGCCCGTTCAAGGCGGGGCACCTGACCCACATCGACTACAAAGACGTCGACATGCTGAAGCGCTTCATCTCCGACCGCGGCCGTATCGAGCCGCGGCGCAAGACGGGCGTCTCCGCGAAGTACCAACGCCCGCTCGCGATGGCCCTCAAGCGCGCCCGGCACCTCGCGCTGCTCCCCTACACCATCGGCCACATTCTCGAGACGGGAATCTCCTACGAGAGGCCGCGGCGCGGCTAAGCCCGGCCCCATGTACGGCACCGGCGAAACCCGCCCCGGCGGCCCGCTCGTAGACCCTCGTATGCTGATCGCATACGTTACGAGCCAGACGCATGTGAGGCCGACCCGTGCCGAGTAGACGCCGGTCGAGACGTCGGGACTCGAGCCGCCAGCCGCGAACTCCCGAGCCGCCCCCAATCACGCTCAGCCGCAGGCGCCGGCCGCCAAGCGGGCCGCGCAGGCTGTCCTGGAAATTCCTGGCGCCCGCCGGCGCGTTCGCCGCAATGATCGCGATCGCGATCGTCGTCTACGCGACGATCCAGAGCGAAGACCCGCCCATCCTGCAGGTCAACGAGGTCAGCGTCAGCCAGAGCGAGTACACCTCGATCCTGAGGTCGCAGCGCCTCTACTCGCAGGCCTACGGCGGATCGTTCAACCCCGGCGTCGCGCCCTACGAGCTCATGCAGAACCTCGCGCACAACGAGCTCGTCCGCCAGGCCGCCCCCAGGGAGGGCCTGTCGGTCACCGAGGCCGAGATCGAGGCGGAGATCCTGCGGCGGTTGGTGCCCGGCGCCGAAGGGCAGCCCATCGAGGGTCAGGTGCGGCGCGACTACGAGGCCGCGCTCAGCAACTACCTTTCAACGACGCAGTTGTCCCTCGACACGTATCGGTCGTTGGTCGAGGTCGACCTCATGCGCGGTCAGCTTCGTGAGCGGCTGGGGCGGGACATTCAACTCGTGCAGTCGCACGCCGAGCTCCATATGATCGAGGTCGCCGACCTCGCCCTCGCCGACCAAATAGAGGCGGAACTCAGGAAGACCAACGCCGACTTCGCGAAGATAGCCCTCCAGTATTCGACCGACCAGGAGAGCCGCGCCGACGGCGGGCGCCTCGGATGGGTGCCGCGGACGGTGCACCAGCGGTTCGACGAGTACCTCTTCGGGCTTGACGTCGGCGAGTTGAGCAACCCGCTCCAGGCGGAAGACGGCGAGTACTATGTGGTCCGGCTGACGCGCCGCATCGACGTCGACACCGCCGAGCTGCACGCCATCAAGGTCCCCGACCTGAGCGCCGCCCGCGACGTCCGCGACCGGCTCGAAGCGACGCGCTTCGAAGACCTGGCGGCCGAGATCTCGACCGACCCCGACCTGCGCGCGGCGCGCGGCAGCCTTGGAGTCGTTGCGGCGGGAGACTTCGACGGCCTCTTCGACGAGGTGATACACGGCCTGTCCATCGGCGAACTCTCGCCCCCCATCGCCGAAGGGGCCGGTTCTCAGTACATTATGGTGTCCGCGCGCACGTCGGCACGAGAGATAGACGAAGAAAACCTCGACACGCTCAAGACCAGGGCCCTCGAGACCTGGCTCTCCCGCGAATGGGACGCCAACCGCATCGAGTATTGCCCCGGCGGCCCTGACAACTGCTTCGGCAGCGTCAAGGTCGACATCGTGCTCAGCGACATCGACGACATCTCGCTGACACGGGCGCAGGAGCTGCTCACCGCCACCGCCGTGGCGCAGCGCGAGGCGTCGCAAAGCCCCTTTGGTCTGCCCCAATAGCGCCGGCTCGTCTCCCCGCCAAAAGTGGCATAATGTCGCCGAGGGGGTCGGGTTTGGATAGCGACGATGGCATGGCGGGCGCCGCCGGACGCCCTTCCCTGAGGGGAGTTCTCCACGCCTATGGAGACCGTCTTCCCCTCACGCCGGAGACGCCGCTGATCTCCCTCGGCGAGGGCGGCACCCCGCTCGTGCGCTCCCGGAACATCGAGCGCGAGACCGGCTGCGGGGCGCTCTACTTCAAGCTGGAAGGCTGCAACCCCACGGGGTCGTTCAAGGACCGCGGCATGGTGGTCGCCTTCGCCAAGGCCATCGAGTCGGGCGCCGCCGCCGTCATCTGCGCCTCCACCGGCAACACCAGCGCCTCCGCGGCGGCCTACGCGGCCCGTTACGGGCTACGCTGCATCGTCATCGTGCCGAAGGGTGAAGTGGCCGCGGGCAAGCTCGCCCAGGCAACCGCTTACGGGTCGAAGCTCGTCTCCCTCGACGGCAACTTCGACGAGGCCCTCGACATCGTCCGCGACATGACCTCCCGCCACCCCATCGCCCTGGTGAACTCGTTGAACCCCCACCGCATCGAAGGCCAGAAGACGGCCGCGTTCGAGATCGTCGACACGTTGGGCGACGCTCCCGACGCCCTCTTCATTCCCGTGGGCAACGCGGGCAACATCACCGCCTACTGGAAGGGCTTCAAGGAGTACCACGAGGACGGCGCGACGGGCCGCCGTCCCGCCATGATGGGCTTCCAGGCCGCCGGCGCCGCGCCCATCGTGCGAGGTGCGCCCGTCGCCGAGCCCAAGACCGTCGCCACCGCCATCCGCATCGGCAACCCCGCAAGCTGGGAGGGCGCCCTCGCGGCCCGAGACGAGTCAGGCGGCGTGATCGAGGCGGTTACCGACGAGGAGATCCTCGACGCCTACCGCCTGCTGGCCCGCACCGAAGGGCTCTTCGTCGAGCCCGCCTCCGCGGCCTCCGTCGCCGGCCTCCGGCGCGCGGCGCGGAATGGTGCGCTGGCGGGCAAGACCATCGTCTGCGTGCTCACGGGCACCGGCCTCAAGGACCCGGACACCGCCACGAAGCACGTCACGCCCGATGAGATCAAGCTCCCCGCCGACCTTGGCGCCGTCGAGGCCGCGCTCGGCTACCGCTAGGGAGAACGCCCCGCCGGGGGCCGCGCTTGTTGCACGTTTCTGCTACCCTCGAAGGTGGCCTATTCCTCCCCGGCCAGACGGCTTGGCCTCCGAAAGAGCCGCATCCCCGTAAGGACAGAATCATGGTAATCGTCGCCGAGCCCGAAAAAGCCGTGGACATCGAGCGCATCAAGGCCGCCGTCCTTGAAATCATAGAAGCCATCGGCGAAGACCCCAACCGCGACGGGCTCCTCGATACGCCCCGGCGTATCGCCGAGGCTTACGCCGAGATCTTCAGGGGAATCCACCGCGACCCTCTGGACGACCTGCAAGTTCGGTTCAACGAAGACCACCGCGAGATGGTCGTGCTGAAGGACATCCCGTTCTACTCGCTCTGCGAGCACCACTTCCTCCCGTTCTACGGCTCCGCGGCGGTGGCCTACATCCCCGATGGCAGCATTGTGGGAATCAGCAAGCTCGCGCGGGTGGTCGACACACTGGCAAAGCGCCCGCAGGTGCAGGAACGGCTGACCTCCCAGATCGCCGACACCATTCTGGAAGCGCTGCGACCGCAAGGCGTCGCCGTCGTGCTCCGCGCCGAGCATCTGTGCATGACCATGCGCGGAGTACAGAAGCCCGGCACCGAGATGGTAACCTCGGCGGTCCGGGGCCGGTTCGAGGAGAGCCAGGTGACGCGCGGCGAGTTCATGGCGCTGCTCCAGGGGGCCCAGTGAGTCTGGAGGTCCGTCGCGAGGACTTCTCCTCGCTTTCGGAGGAATGGGAGCGGCTGAACCGGCGCTCCGGCGGCGGCGTATTCACGACACCCGCATGGCTCGGCGCATGGTGGTCGAGCTGCGCCTCCGGCGAAGACCTGCATCTGCTATCGGTGCGCGGCGGCGGTGAGCTTGTCGGCGTCGCCCCGCTCATGAGCTCCGCCGGCGCCATCGCCTTCGTCGGCGGCTCCGACCTCTGCGACCACCACGAAGTCACCATGGCGCCGGGCTCCGAACAGGCCGTGCTCCATGCACTCGTTCAGCATCTAGATAAGCTCGACTGGAGCAGTCTTCAACTCGAAGGTATCCCCGAGGGTTCGGCCACGCTCGAAGGGCTGCGCTCGGCCGCGGCCGAGCGCGGGTGGACGGTGCGGGAGTCGTTCGACGAGGAGAGTCCGTCGCGCTCGCTCGACGGCGACTGGGACACCTATCTCGGCGGCCTGCCCAAGAAGGACCGCCACGAGGTCCGGCGCAAGCTCCGCCGCCTCCTTTCGGCAGGCGAGGTGCGCGTCTACGACGCGGCCCAAGAATCCAGCCTCGACGACGCCATGCCCATCTTTCTCGACCTGGCAAGGAAGAGCAACGAGGACAAGGCCGAATTCCTCACCGAGGACCGCGAACGCTTCTTCCTCGACCTTGCCGCCGCCATGCAAGCCAAGGGCTGGCTCAAGCTCTTCTTTCTCGAAATCGACGGTGCGACCGCCGCCGCCTCGCTTTGCTTCGACTACGGCAATGCCTATTACCTCTATAACAGCGGCTACGAGCCCCGCTTCGCCTCGCTCAGCGTCGGACTCATGCTCAAGGTGCTTGCGTTGAAGGATGCCATTGAGGAGGGCCGCGAGTCCTTTCACTTCCTTCGCGGAGCGGAACCGTACAAGTTCGATCTCGGCGGCGGCGGCGACCGCCTCATGAAGCTGCTGGTGTCGCGTTGACGCCCTAGTGTAACGTCTAGCTCGGAGTCCTCTTTGCGCATCGCCTTCATCAGCGTCCACGGGTGCCCCGTCGCCCGGCTCGGTCAGAAAGACGCCGGCGGCATGAACGTCTTCCTTCGCGAGGCCGCCAAGGAGCTAGGTCGGCGCGGGGTCTGCGTCGACATCTTCACCCGTACCCACGACCCGAACGACCCAACCGTCATCGATCTGGCAGCGGGCGCCCGCCTCATTCACCTCGACGCGGGCCCCCCGGACGAAGCGAAGAAGGACCTCTACCGCCGCCTCCCAACGTTCACGCAAGCCCTGAACGGCTACGTCGCGGCGAATGACCTCTTCTACGACCTCGTCCACAGCCACTACTGGCTCTCGGGGCCGACGGCGCTCGAACTGGGAAGACGTTGGAATGTCCCGGTGGTTTCCAGCTTCCATACGCTCGGCGAAGTCCAACGTCTCGTACGGAGCGGCACCGGCGGCGGCGATGCCGAGCAGCGCCTGGCGACCGAGCACGAGATCGCGGCCGAGGCCGACACGCTGGTCACCGCGAGCCCTCACGAGCGCGAGCAGCTTCTCCGCCTCTACCGGGCCGATCCCGGCAAGACCCACGTCGTCCCCTGCGGCTTCGACCGCGACGTCTTCAAGCCCACCGACCGGGCCGAGGCACGCCGGAAGCTCGGCCTCGACGCGGACAAGATCATCCTCTTCGTGGGCAGGATGGAGCCGATCAAGGGCATCGACGTGCTGCTCAGAGCCGCCGCGGCCATGGAAGGCGGCAGCGACTACCGGATCGTCATCATCGGCGGCTCAGACGACGACTCGGAGCAGCAGCGGCTCCGCGCGATGGCCGAGGGCCTCGGCATCACGGCGAGGCTGATCTTCGCGGGGACGGTCGACCAGCGGCGCCTCCCGCTCTACTACAGCGCCGCCGACGTCTGCGTCGCCCCTTCCTTCTACGAGACCTTCGGCCTCGTGCCACTGGAAGCCATGGCGTGCGGCACGCCGGTCATCGCGGCGCGCGTCGGCGGACTCCAGGCCACCATCATCGACGGCAAGACCGGCTACCTGGTGCCCTGGCATTGCCCCGAACCCTACGCCGAGCGCCTCGACCTGCTGCTCGGCAACGACCTGCTGCGCGACTCGCTGGGGCGGGCCGCCTACGAAGCGGCGCAGAACTGGACCTGGGCCATGGTGGCCGACCGCCTTGAGGAAGCCTACGATCAGGCCCTGGGCGGCACCCTACGCTTGATGCGGGCCGTCCTCTGCGAGTCGTAGCCTCCGCTGCGCCTACCTCTTCCCGTCACGCGCCCGCCGTCAGGGCCTTCTCGCACCAGATGATGTCGTGTTTGTGCCGGAAGCCCACGGAACGGTACAGCCCCACCGCGGGATCGTTGTCGGCGTAGACCGTAAGCTCGATGGCCCCTGCGCCTCGCTCCTTGAGTGTGCGAATGCTCTCGTTGATCATCGCGCGGCCGAGACCCAGACCCCGCTTAGCGGGGTCTGAGCCGATCATCCAGATGATCCCAAGGGCGCTGCCGTCGGGGGTGGATTCCAGCCGCGTCCAGCAGTAGGCGGCGGGCTCGCCGTCGACGCGGAGCAGGAGCACGTCGTTCGGGGCGGACCCCGTCATGCGGACCCGGTAGGCAATCTCCTCGGGAACGTTCGGAGCGAAACCCCAGCTCTCGCCGAAGGCTGCGTTCTGCAAGTCGGTCATGATCGACTCTTGGCCAGGCCGCATCTCTGCCGTCTCATAGGCCGTATCGACCTCCCGCAGAACGAAGTCGTCGAGTTCGAGCCGCATCTGCCACTGGCGCTTCACTTCCTCGAAGCCGGCCGCCTGCAAGAGGCGCAGCGCATCCGTCTGCTCGGGCAAAGCCGAGGCATGGGCGATCTCCGCGCCCAACGCCCGGCCGTGGTCCAGCGCCGTGGCGAGCAGCACCCGTCCGTGTCCCCGTCCCCGGGCGTCGGGCCGCACCGACCCTTCGATGATTACCCGGCCCAGGGCAGGCTCCGGCACCACGAGCGTGAACCCGTCCAGCCGCCCGTCGCCGTCAACGACGAAGCAGTCGCGTTCAGGAGAGAGGTTCGGCTGGCGCAGGTATTCCTCAGCGAGCTGCGCCGTGTACGGACGTCCCGAGGCGGCGACGACCGCGGCGTACCCTTCGAGGTCGCTCCAACGGAACAGCCGTGTCGTCATGTCGCCTCCGACGCGCGTCGCGGCCCCATGCGGCCGCGCGGCACACGGATTCTACACGCCCTTTCCCCATCGACAAATCCACGTCTCAAACCTGTACGCTTCCTTGACTGAAGCTTGTGAAACTCGTAACATTCTCTCGTCCTCGTCATGGAGCGCAGGAGGGCCGCGAGGGCTCGAAAGGCCTTGGACGGCGTCGACATACTCCTAGCCGTTGTCCGGTGGATTCACGCGATAGCGGCGGTCGTGTGGGTGGGGGGAAGCATCTTTTACCTGCTCGTTCTCCGGCCTTCGCTGTCCATCCCCGGCGCCGCCGACTCCCGCTCCACCCTCGAACCGGCGGTCAACCGCCGCTTCCGCGACGTCGTCGACGTCTCCATCCTCGCCCTGATCGTCACCGGCGTCGTCATCACCTTCGACCGGCTCTCCTCACTTCCCGCCAGCACCACCTACTACGTCGTGCTCGGACTCAAGCTCTTCGCCTTCCTCGTCATGCTCCTCATGGCCCGTGACCTCGGCACCCGCGGCGGCCGGCCCTGGCGCAGGCCCAAGACGGCGCCCGTCGAGCCCTCGATCTCGGACACGGCGCGGACCGGCGGCGCCCTGCGCGGTTGGCTCTCCCCCTCCCGCGTCATCTTGATGTTGGGGCTCGCCGCGTTCCTCCTCTCGATGCTGCTCGTACACGTCTATGAACGCACCCTGGCGACGGCGGTCTAGATGACGGAGCAGCCGCCGGTTACGGGTCCCCTCGGTTGGTATCGGCGCACCAATAAGAAGGTGCTCGCCGGCATCATCGTCATCGTGGTCGCCGTAGCGGCGCTGATCGTCACCAACCTCGGCGACGCGCTGACCTACTACAACACCGTCGACGAGCTCAAGGCCGACCCGCGGGCAGTGGAAGACCGGCGGCGCGTCGGAGGCCGCGTCCTCGAGGGCTCCATCGAGAAAGACGCCGGGAACAATCTCTCCTTCACCATCTATCACAACGAGGTTACGAACACGCTGCCCGTTCACTACCGGGGAGTAGTCCCCGACATCTTCGACGATGAGGTCGACGTGATCGTCGAGGGCGAGTGGCGCCGTGACGGGATCTTCTACGCGAGCAACCTTATCGCGCAGCATCCGCCGGAGTTCCAAGTGGCCGAGCCCGGATCGACCCACGCGCCCGTCGAGAGGTAAGGGAGCCCGGTGCACGCCTCGGACATCGGCTTCGTCGCGCTGGTAGTCGCCATCGTTGCCGCGGCCTACGCGGTCTTCGCGGCGCCGCTCGGTCTCCGCCAGAACAACCCCGCCACCCTGGCGAGCGCCCGCAACGCGGTCTACGTCGTCACCGGAACGATGCTGACCGCGATAGGCGTGCTCGCCTATCTGCTCGTAAGCCACGACTTCGGCGTGGTCTACGTCGTGGGCAACTCCTCCATCGCCCAACCTTGGTACTTCGACCTCGCGGGCCTCTACGGAGGCCAAGCGGGCTCCCTCCTCGTATGGGCGACTGGCTTGGCGATCTTCTCCGGCCTGGCCGTCTACGTGAACCGCGACCGCCTGCACCAGGTCATGCCCTGGGCCATCGGCGCCATGATGACCGTGCAGGTCTTCTTCCTCGTCGTCCTCGTCTTTCTTTCCAACCCATTCGAGCGGCTCCCCATCCCGCTCACCGACGGGCAGGGCGTCAACGCCCTGTTGCGCGACCCCGGCTTCCTCATCCATCCGCCGTTCCTGCTGTTCGGCTACATGGCCTGGACCATACCCTTCGCGCTGGCGATCGGCGCGATGGTTTCCCGGCGGACGGACAGCCAATGGCTTCGGGCGGCGCGGCCCTGGCTGCTCGGGGCATGGATCATCCACAGCATCGGCCTGATGCTCGGCGCGTGGTGGGCCTACCACGTCTTGGGCTGGGGCGGCTTCTGGAACTGGGACCCCGTTGAAAACGTCGCCTTCCTCCCCTGGCTCACCGGCACGGCCTTCATGCACTCGATCATGGTCGAAGAGCGCCGCGGCTTGCTCCGCCGGTGGAACATGTTGCTCATCCTCGCGACCTTCCTCCTCTGCATCTTCGGCACGCTCGTGGTGCGAGGGGGCCTCCTCGACTCCGTCCACAACTTCGCCACCTCGGCCCTGGGACCGAGCTTCCTCGCCTTCCTCGGCTTCAGTCTCGCCGTCTCCCTCTTCCTCTTCTTCACCCGCGCCCAAGACATCGACTCGGGCCGGCGCTTCGACTCCGCCGTGTCGAAGGAGTCCGGCTTCCTCCTCAACAACCTCCTCTTCGTGGGGATCGCCTTCGCGACCTTCTGGGGCACCGTCTTCCCGCTCCTCACCGAGGTCTACAACGGCTCGAAGATCACCGTCGGCGCGCCCTTCTACG
The DNA here is from genome assembly GCA_034420775.1 of Dehalococcoidia bacterium. Taxonomy (GTDB): domain Bacteria; phylum Chloroflexota; class Dehalococcoidia; order SHYB01; family SHYB01; genus DAOUKH01. Next base: position 25,186 of record DAOUKZ010000191.1, on the reverse strand, counting down.
AGAAGGTCAACGGGCCCCTGTTCTTGATCCTCCTAGTGTTGATGGGCATTGGGCCGCTGCTCGCCTGGCGCCGCACGACGTGGGACGTGATCAAGCGCAACTTCCGCGCGCCGCTCTTCGGGGCGGCGCTATGGCTCATCTTCCTTGTCGCCGTGTTGGGCGTCACCAACCCCTGGTCGCTCGCCGGCCTCACCGCGGTAGCCTTCACATTCGGCGTCATCGTGCTCGAGTACTATCGAGGCGTCCGGGCGAGACGGGCATCCTCGGGCGAGACGGTCCCCGCCGCCCTCACGTCGATGGTGACGCGCAACCGCAGGCGGTACGGCGGCTACATCGTCCACGCGGGCGTCCTGCTCGTGGCCCTCGGCGTCATCGGCGTCGAGCTGCACCAGAAGGACCTCGACGTGACCCTCCGCAACGGCGAGGTGGCGGTGATCGGCGACTATCAGTTGCGGTACGAGGGCATCACCGAGCGGCGCGGCGTCGACAACGACGTCACCGAGGCCACCCTCACCGTATTCAAGGACGGCGAGTTCTGGGACGAGGTGCATCCCCGGCGGATCGTCTACGACGGCCAGGAGAGCCAGCCGACCTCCCAGATCGCGATCCGTACCACAATGAAGGAAGACCTCTACGTCTTGCTCGCCGCATGGGACTCCCAGGCCGCGACCTTCCTCATGTTCGTGAACCCGCTGGTCATGTGGATGTGGGTCGGAGGCGTCGTCTTCCTCATCGGAACGGCCGTCGCCCTCTGGCCCGCCCCGCCGCCGAGCGCCACCCGCCCCACCGGGCCGCCGCCCGCCGAGTTGGAGGAGGCCCGGCGATGACGGCGCTCGCACGGAGCATCGTCCGCAGTGTCGCCATTGGCGCAATCCTTGCCGCCGTCATCGGCGCGCCGGCGGCCCTCGGCTACACCGAAGCCACCGAGGTGCGCCGCATCGCCGACCGGCTGCAGTGTCCCGTCTGTCAGGGCCAGTCCGTCGCCGAGTCCAATTCCCAAGTGGCGGTCGGGATGAAGGACACCATCGCCAACCTCCTCGCCGAAGGCCGCGACGAGGCCGAGATCCTGCGCTTCTTCGAAGACCGCTACGGCCCCGGCGTCCTGCGCAACCCGCCGCGCACCGGCTTCTACTCCCTGGTGTGGTGGACCCCGGGAGTGGCGATCGCGCTCGGCGCGGCCGTCGTCTACGGGCTGCTGCGACGCAGGCAGGCGGCAGCGGGCGACGGCGGGCCTCCTCCCGCCGAGGGGCCTGCCCCCGAAGGGCCGCCGCTCGATCCGGCCCTCGAGCCCTACCGCGAACGTCTGCGCCGCGACCTCGAGCTCGGAGCCTGACGATGTCCTTGGTCGTCGCCATCGTGCTCGTCGTGGCCGCGCTGGCCGCCGTCTCCTACCCCTTGCTGGCCCGAACGCGCCGAAGGGGCGCGCCGCCGGTCACCACCGACAGCGACGTCCAACGCATCCTCGACAGCCGTGACACCCTCCTCCGCGCCCTGCGCGACCTCGAATACGACAACCGCCTCGGCAATCTCTCCAACCGCGACTACCGCTCGCTGCGCTCCGGCTACGAGCGCGAGGCTGTCGAGATTTACAAGGCCCTCGACGCCCGCGCCGGCGCGCTGCCCGACGACGTCGAGCGGGAAGTCGAGCGCGCCCGAGCCGAAGCCGAGCCCGCCGAAGACCGTGACACGGAGCCCCGGCCATGAAGCGGCGCGCCGTAGTCTTGGCGGCTGCCGCGGCCATCCTGGTTACCGCCTCTGCCCCGCTCACCGCGGGAGCCCAATCGGAAGAGCCGACCAGGGCGCCCTCCCAGAGCACCTTCGACGGCGTGCTCGAAGGCCGCATCGTCAATGGAACTGAGGACGGCGGCGAGCCGGGGGCGGCCCCCCTCTCCCTCCTCACCTTCCGCCGCATGACCCGCGAGGAGGAGCGGTTCGGGCAGGCCGACAGCCAGGGCCGCTTCCGCTTCGAGGGTCTCGAAGTCAACTCCGACATGCGGTACTTCGTCCAGGCGGGCTACAACGACGTCGCCTACCGCTCGCCCGCCGTGCAGATCTTCCCCGGCGCACCGTCCTTCACCGAGGTCGTCGCCTGGGAGACGACCACCTCCGACGCCAACATCGTCATCGATCGGGCCAGCGTGGCCATCGCGGCGCTTGACGAGGAGGTCGGCCTCATCGGCGTCCTCGAAGTCATCACCCTGGACAATCGGGGCGACCGCACCTACGTCGGCGACCTCTTCGAAGATCCCGACAACGGCGGCGCGGCGCGCATCTCGCTGCCCGCCAACGCCCTCGACGTCAACCTCGGCCACGGCTTCGGCCCCGACGGATTCGCCGCGGTCCCCGGCGGCGTCATCAACAAGGCCCCTGTCCTGCCCGGCGAGTCCGAGATGATCTACGGCTACACCATTCCCTACACCGGGACGACGGCGGCCTTGGAGCGGCGCTACCTCTACACCGCGCGCAGCGTGACCGTCCTCATGGCCGACGACCTCGGCGCGTTGAACAGTCCTCAGCTTGATGCGATTGGCCCGGTCGAGGTCAGCGGCGAGCCGCATACCCTCTTCACCGCCTCTGACCTGCCGGCGGGCCAAGTCTTCGAGCTCCAGCTCTCCGACCTGCCCCTCTTCCGCGATCTCTCCGCCGGCGGCGTCGACTTCGATACCGCGCTCCGCTACGCCGCCGTCGCCGCGCTCGCGTTGATCGCGGCGGGCACGGTTGCCTGCTTCCTCAGACGGCGCACCGCGGCGGCCTTCGGCACGGCAACCATTCCGTCCACGCCGACCGGCCTCGCGCGGGAACGGGCGGACCTCGTCGAGTCGTTGGCGGCGCTCGACTCCTCCTTCGCCGCCGGCAACGTCACCCAGGAGGAGTACGAGCGAAGGCGCTACGCGGGCAAGCGCCGCCTCGTCGACGTCAGCCTCTTGATGGCCGAACACGCGCCGCCAGAGGAGGAGCTGTGAGCGCGCTCGACGTCGCGGCGCGAGGGGTGACCAAGCGCTTCGGGCGCTCGGCGGCGCTGCGCGGCGTCGACGTCGACGCGCCCTCCGGCGGCCGTCTCGCCATCTTCGGACCGAACGGCTCTGGGAAGACCACGCTCCTCCGCATCCTTGCCGGCCTGTCCAGCCCCACGAGCGGCGAGGTCCACGTCGGCGGCCAGACCCACGCCAAGGGCGCAAGGCATTTGCGCCAACGCATCGGCGTCGTCGCCCACCACACCTATCTCTACGACGACCTGACCGCCGAGGAAAACCTGCTGTTCTACGCCCGCATGTTTGGTCTCCCCGACCCGGAGCGGGCCGCCGCCGAGGCGCTGGAGCGCGCCGGCCTCCTCGAGCGGCGCCGCGACCGCGTGCGCGCCTTCTCGCGCGGCATGCAGCAACGGGCCGCGCTGGCCCGCGCCACGCTGCACGACCCCGACCTGCTCCTCTTGGATGAGCCCGACACCGGCCTCGACCAGGACGCCTCCCAACGCATCGGAGACCTGCTGACCTCGGCGGCGCACGGACCCCGCACCGTGATCGCGGCGACGCACAACCTCGCCCTCGGGCTCCGGCTCTGCGACCGCTTCATCATCCTCCACCGGGGACGGATCGTGCATGAGGGCGACGCCGAGGGCATGACCCACCAGGCTATCGAGGAGCTCTACCGCGATGTCACCGGCGACTGAGCACACTCCGGAGCCCCGGCCCTCGCATCTGCGTCAGCTGAGGACGCTGTTGTGGAAGGACCTGCTCATCGAGCTCCGGTCGCGCGACGCGATCGTGGCGATGATGGTCTTCGGCATCCTCGCCCTGACCGTGTTCAACTTCGCCTTCGAACTGCGCGCCGAGAGCGTCATCCTTGTCGCGCCGGGCGTCTTGTGGGTGGCGGTCCTCTTCGCCGGCGTGCTGGGACTGGGCCGCGCCTTCACCCACGAACGCGAGCGCGGCTCGATGGAAGGACTGCTGCTCTGCCCCGCCGACCGGGGGACGATCTTCGTCGCCAAGTTCCTCACCAACCTGGCGTTCATCGTGGCCGCCGAGATTGTGATCGTGCCCGTCTACGACTCGTTCTTCGGAGTCGCCGCCTTGAGGCCGGGAGTCGTGGCTGTCATACTATTGGCCACCATCGGATTCGCCGCGGTGGGGACGGTGTTCGGCGCGATGTCGGTGAACACGCGGGCCAAGGAAGTCATGCTTCCCGTCCTCCTTCTCCCCATCGTGACGCCGCTGATTATCGGAGCAGTACGCGCAACCGGCATCTTGATCGACGGCGGCGCGTTTTCGGAAACCTGGACCTGGGTAAACCTCCTCATCGCGGTCGACGTAGTCTATCTTGCCGTGTCGTTTCTCGTGTTCGAGTTCGTGCTGGAGGACTGGGGATGAGCCGGCCATGACCCAAGGAGACCTCGAATGAGCGCGGCCCAACCCGCCGCCATGTCCGGCGCGCCTCCCAGGCGCATCCGCGTCGGACGCCTCGACCTGCTGGGGCTGGCGGCATTCACCCTCATCGCCGTCGCTCTGGGCATGGGCCTCCTTTACGCTCCGACGGAGCTGATCCAAGGCGAGCCCCAGCGCATCTTCTACGTCCACCTTCCCTTGGCCATCGCCTCCTATATCGCCTTCCTCGTCGTCGCCGTGGGCGGGGCGCTCTACCTCTGGAAACGCCGGCCCGGCTTCGACATCGCCGCCCGCTCCTCCGCGGAGATCGGCTTCTTCTTCATCACCCTGGTGATCATCAGCGGCGGTCTCTGGGGGCAGGCCACCTGGGGCACCTTCTGGCAATGGGAGCCCCGGCTCACCTTCACCTTCGTCCTCTGGCTGATCTTCCTCGGCTACATCATGCTCCGGCAGGCGGCGCGCGACCGCGACCAAGCGGCGCGGTTCGCCTCCGTCCTCGGCATCATCGGCTTCGCCGACGTGCCGCTCATCTTCTCCTCCGTCTATCTGTGGCGCGGCATTCACCCCGAGCCGACGACGCTGCCGCAGCCGATATTCATCACCTTCCTCGTGGCCACGGTGGGCTTCCTCGCGCTCTTCGCCTACCTGCTCGCGCTGCGCATGCGCTGGGACAAGACCCGCGACCGCATCGACGAGATGCGCGCCGCGCTGGAGGAATAGCGTGCCGTTGAACAAGCAAAGGACTCACGCATGAGCGGCATCACCGTCGTCTACGTCGTCTTCGCCATCGTCATCGCCGCGATCTTCGGCTACGTCTTCCTGCTCTCGAAACGCCAGCAGGACTCGGAGGCTGAGATCGAAGAGCTGCAAGAGATCATCAACCGCCGGGACGATTCGAATTGATCATTCGCCGCATGAGCGAAGGGTTGCTGCGCCGCAGATGGCTCGCGGCGACGGTTGCCGCCGTACTCGCGCTCGCCCTGACCGCGGCCTGCGGATCGGGCAACGGCGGCGAGCCCCTCTCCGCCGGCGACACCGCTCCCGGCTTTACTGCGCCGGCGTCCGACGGCGGCAACGTCACGCTGGCGAGCCTGACCTCCCGCCACGACGCCGTCGTGGTCGTCTTCTACCGGGGCTACGGCTGAGGCATCTGCCGGGTCCAACTGGAGCAGTTGGCGAATGCGTATCCCGAAATCACGAGGCTCAACAGCGAGCTCGTGGCCATCAGCACCGACGAGCTCGACGGAGCGATGAATATGGCGGCCTACACCGGCGCCGAGTTCCCCATCGCGGCCGACCCCAGCGAGCAGATCGCGCGGAGCTTCGGCGTCTTCAACCTGCTCGGCGACGGCGTGGCAACGCCGGCGACCTTCATCGTCGGAAGCGACGGCAAGATCGACTGGGCGCGCGTCGGCAATACCGCCGGCGACCGAGTGCTGCCCGTCGAGCTGCTCCCGCGGCTCCGAGAGGCGGTGCGCTAGCCCTCCCGTCATGGGTGTCTTGGCCCATATCTGGACGCCGGGCGACGGCGACGGCTTGGAGGTCCTGGCCCTCTGGGGCTTCGACCCGCTCTGGGTCGTCTTCGTGCTCATCCCCGGCGTCCTCTACGCCCGCGGGCTGATCGCGTGGACGGATAGGCCGGCGACCTGGCCAAGATGGCGGCCCTACTGCTTCTACGCAGGCCTGCTGCTCATCACGGCGGCGCTCATCTCTCCCATCGACGCGCTCGCCGACGACCTCTTCACCTTCCACATGCTCCAGCATGTCATCCTGATGATGATGGGGCCGCCGCTGGTGTTGCTCGGCGCGCCGACCATCCCTATCTTGCTCGGTATTCCCCTGCGGCTCCGTCAGTTGGTCGTGCGGCCCGTGGTCCGCAACTGGCTGGTGCGCGGCCTTTACCGGCTGCTCACCTTCCCCCCGGTTTCCTGGGGCCTCTTCGCGGCAAGCACCTGGGGGTGGCACTTCATCGGAGGGGCCTACGAAGCGTCGCTGCGAAACGAGGCGGTGCATATCGCGCAGCACTTCACCTTCGGGTTCACCGCGTTCCTCCTCTGGTGGTCCATCATCGACCCCGCCCCGCTGCGGTCGAAGCTCCCCTACCACCTGCGCGTGCCGGTGCTCATCCTGACGGTGCTCCAGAACGTTGCCCTTGGGGCGGCCATCACCTTTCGGGATAACGTCCTGTATCCTTACTACGAAGATCGCATCCGTATCTGGGGACTGACCGCCTTGGAAGACCAGCAGGCCGGTGGCGCGATGATGTGGGTCGTCGGCGTGATGATGCTCATGATCGCCATCGTCTTCACCTTCTCCGTGTGGTTCGACAAGAGCGAGCGGCAGACCCGGGAGCGTGAGGCGGAGCTTGACGCCGCCCGCGCCGGCCCGTCCCCAGCCCAGCCGGAACGGGCCGTCTTCACCCCCGGCGACATCGAAAGCCCGTCGGGATTTGCCTAGGCCCCAGGGGCCCCTGACAATTCGTTCGAGGAAAGACAACACATGAGCAATGGCCGAAAGGGAAGAGGACGCGCCAGACGGGGTGGGCGGGGTCCACGCCGCCCCGAGGGGGCGCTGCGCCCGCCCGCCTCGACGCCGGAAGGTGGGTCTGAAGGCGCGCCGGCGGAGGAAACCGCCGCGACGTCTGCCGTCCCAAGTGCGGCCGGAGCATCTTCCGGCGGCGGAGACCAAGGCGGCGGCCGGCGCCGAGGGCCCGGGGGCGGACGGGTACGTCCGCGCCGCGGCAGACGTTCGGCGCAGCCCGAAGCGAAGACGGGCTTCCGCCTTCCGGGCTGGATCTGGTGGGTGACGGGCGGAGGGGCCATCGCCGCGGTCGTCGTGGTCGTGGCCGTCCTCCAGGGCACCAGCAGCGGGGCAAACGCAGGCGACCATTGGCACGCGGCGCTCAACATCCAGGTCTGCAACGACAGTCCCTATGAGCTCCCCTTCTTCAACGGCAATGTGCACTCGCACGGCGACGGCTACATCCACCTCCACCCCACGACCAGCGACGAGTCCGGAGACAACGCCAGCCTCGACACCTTCTTCAACAACGCGGCGGAAGCCGTCCCCGGGTTCGTTCTGACCGAGGACTCTCTTCAGATCGACGAAGGCATCGAATACCGCGACGGCGATCCCTGCCCCGACGGTTCCACGGGACGCCTTGCCTTGACCATCAACGGCGAGGAACGTGACGACTTCATGAGCTACCTTCCCCAGGACGGCGACGAAATCTCCGTCCGGTTCCGCTAGCCCCCGCTCGTGGCCCGCTATCTCATCACCGGCGGCGCGGGGTTCCTGGGCATCAACCTCGCGCGGTTCCTGCTGGCGCGGGGCCACGAGGTGGCCTCGCTCGACATCGCGCCGTTCGACTACCCCGAGCGGGACCGCGTCGACATCCACACCGGCGACATCCGCGACAAAGACGCCGTCGCCCGGGCCGTGGCGGGCGCGGACGTCGTCGTCCACACCGCCGCCGCCCTCCCGCTCTACAAGAAGAAAGACATCCTAACAACGGACATCGACGGCACCCGCAACGTCTTGGCGGCCGCCTTCCAGGCCCGCGCCGAGCGGTTCATCCACATCTCCTCGACCGCCGTCTACGGCATACCCGATCACCACCCCTTGCTGGAGGACGACCCGCTCGTCGGCGTCGGCGCCTACGGAGAGGCCAAGATCGCCGCCGAGGAGCTCTGCCTCGAGTACCGCCGCAAGGGCCTCTGCGCGCCAATCATCCGCCCCAAGTCGTTCGTGGGGCCGGAGCGCCTCGGCGTCTTCGCCATCCTCTACGAATGGGCCGCCGAGGGCCGCTCCTTCCCCGTCCTCGGCAGCGGCCGGAACCGCTACCAGCTCCTCGACGTCGAGGACCTGTGCGAGGCGGTCTTTCTCGCCACCACCGCGCCGCCCGAGGCGGCCAACGACACCTTCAACATCGGTGCCCGCGAGTTCGCCACCCTCGGCGAGGACTACCAGGCCGTGCTCGACGAGGCCGGCTTCGGCAAGCGCATACGCCCCCTTCCGGCGGCGCCCCTGATCCTCGTGTTGCGGGTCCTCGAAAAGCTCGGTGTCTCGCCGCTCTACAAGTGGGTCTACGAGACCGTCGCCAAGGACTCGTTCGTCTCAATCGAGAAGGCAGAGCGGCTGCTGGGCTACAAACCCCGCTACTCCAACCAAGCGGCGCTCGTCCGCAACTACCGGTGGTACCTCGACAACCGCCAAGCCTTCCAGGGACAGGCCGGTGTGTCGCACCGCGCCCCCTGGAAGCAGGGCGCGCTGGGCATCGCCAAGCGCTTCTTCTAAGGCGGCCTAGGCTCCCTCTCGCTACTCGGCCGCCGTCACCCCGGACGTGTCGCACCCGTAGATGTCCCTGAGCGCTTCGAGGAAGGCAAGAACGGCCGAGTTGTAGTGTTGGGCGTCGCGGATCAGCACGTGCGTCGGCAGATGCACGCGGTGATCGCCCTCCAACTCCACGTGGCACAGCGTCCCGCGCCTGATCTCACTGGAGATCGCGCTGCGCGGCAGGAACGAGACGCCGAGACCAAGCACGATCATGTGCTTCGTGGCCTCGATGCTGTCGAGGGTCATCTCGACCTTCGGCACAATGCCCGCCTCCCGGCACACCTGGTTGATGAGGACGAAGTACGTCGAGCCTGGGTCGTAGAGGATGAGCGGTTGCCGCGCCACCTCGTGAATGCGGGCTTGGCCCTGTTCGGCGAACGGGTGCCCGGGATAGGTCACGAGGACGATCTCTTCGTCGTACAGATAGATCGAGTGGACGTCCGGATAGTCCAGCTCCCGCGAGAGCCCCACGTCCACGACGCCATCGGTGACCCATTCCAGCACGTCCGACGACCGGGCGGTGCGAATGTGCGTGGAGACGCGGGGAAAGCGTTTGCGGAACTGTTCGAGGATGGGCGGAAGCGTGTACGTGCCGATCGTCCGCGCCGTGCCGATCGTGAGCACGCCCCCCTCCGCGTCGCGCACGTGATCGACAGCCTCTTTCCCCTGCTCGATGACGCTCACGACACGTTCGGCGAAAGGCAGAAACGCCTCGCCTGCCTCGGTAAGCCGCACGCCGCGGCCCAAGCGGTGAAAGAGCGGAGTGCGAAGCTCGTGTTCCAAGGTCTGAACACGACCGCTGAGCGACGGCTGGCTTAGACCTAAGGAACGGGCGGCTGCACGGAAGCTGCCCGCCTTGACCGCCTCCAGAAACGATTCGATCTGCGTGATTTCCAACGCCGCACCCCCACGCGCTACGATAGCGCCATCCTATCATACCGATACGAAATGAAGGTCTTGTCGTATCGCTGAGACGCCCTACACTGGATGCTCAGGTGGCCCGCTCCCTACCCAAAACGCGCTCGAACGAGCGCGTTCGTGCGGAAAGGGAGCGCTCACGAAGCAACGATTGGAGGGGTCGTTCTTATGTCGATCAATGGGGTCAACGGAAACGGACGACACGCCGGAGAAGCAGCGGCGCTCGAGGCCCGCTGGGCGCACGAAGCGCGCTGGCAGGGTATCGAGCGCACCTACACCGCCGACGACGTCATCCGGCTGCGCGGCAGCCTGAGAATCGAGCACAGCATCGCCCGCGCGGGAGCCGAGCGCCTCTGGACGCTCCTCCGAGACGAGCCCTTCATCCGCACCTTCGGCGCCCTCACCGGCGCGCAGGCGGTCCAGATGGTCAAGGCCGGACTGAAGGCGATCTATCTGAGCGGCTGGCAGGTGGCCGCCGACGCCAACCTCGCCGGCCAGACCTACCCCGACCAGAGCCTCTATCCCTCCAACAGCGTCCCCAACGTCATCAAGCGCATCAACAACGCGCTCACCCGCGCCGACCAAATCGCCTCGGTCAACGGCGACCACGCGACGAACTGGTACGCCCCGATAGTCGCCGACGCGGAGGCCGGCTTCGGCGGCCCCATTCACGGCTTCGAGCTGATGAAGGGCATGATCGAGGCCGGCGCCGCGGGCGTGCACTTCGAGGACCAGCTCGCCGCTGAGAAGAAGTGCGGCCACATGGGCGGCAAGGTGCTCGTCCCCACGTCGCAGTTCCTCCGCACCCTGTCCGCGGCGCGCCTCGCCGCCGACGTCCTCGACGTGCCCACGCTCCTCGTCGCCCGCACCGACGCCCGCGACGCCACCCTGCTCCTCAGCGACGCCGACGAGCGCGACCGCGAGTTCATCACCGGCGAGCGCACCCCCGAGGGCTACCATCGCGTCCGGGACGGCATGGAGTCCGCCACGGCCCGCGCCCTCAGCTACGCCCCTTACGCCGACCTCCTCTGGTTCGAAACGTCCGAGCCCGACGTCGAGGAGGCCGCGAGGTTCGCCAAGACCATTCACGCCCGCTTCCCCGGCAAGCTCCTCGCCTACAACTGCTCGCCCTCCTTCAACTGGCGGCAGCACCTCAGCGACGACGAAATCGCCAGGTTCCAAGAGGAAATCGGTGCGCTGGGCTTCAAGTTCCAGTTCATCACCCTCGCGGGCTGGCACCTGCTCAACTACCACACCTTCGACCTCGCCCGGAACTACGGCGAGCGCGGCATGGCCGCCTACAGCACCCTCCAAGACAGCGAGTTCGCCTCCGAGCCCCACGGCTACACGGCCACGAAGCACCAGGCCGAGGTCGGCGCCGGCTACTTCGACGAGGTCGTCCAGGTCGTCACCGGCGGCCAGGCTTCGACCCTCGCGCTGGCGGGCTCCACCGAAGTCGAGCAGTTCAACTAACCGAATCTCCTCGCCTCCGTTTTCCACCGGCCGCCCGCACCCCTCCTGCGGGCGGCCATCTCTTTAACAACCGTCCCTTGCGCCTTCCCCCTGCGGCAGGTATAAGAACTCGGACTCCATCGAGGCGGATGGCATGGGCGAGCTAGACGGGAAAGTTGCAATCGTCACCGGCGCGAGCCGGGGTCTCGGCAAGGGCGTCGCCATCCGCTTCGGCCAAGAGGGCGCGGCCGTGGTGGTGGCGGCGCGCTCCGAAGAAGCGGGGTCGGTCCCCGGCACGATCCACGAGACCGCCGCGCACATCCAGACCGAAGGCGGCACGGCGCGAGCCGTGCGCTGCGACGTCACCGACGCCGATCAGGTCGGCGCCCTGGTCCGGCAGACCCTCGACGAGTTCGGCCGCCTCGACGTCCTGGTCAACAACGCCGGCGGGCCGTACCAGTACGAGCGCATCGAGACCTACCCGATGTGGCGCTTGGAGAAGGCGCTCGACCTCAACGTCAAGGGCGTCTTCATCTGCGCCCAGGCCGTCCTGCCCACGATGATCGACCAAAAGCGCGGCTCCATCATCAACGTCAGCTCGGGCGCGGCGCAGACCTTCCGCTACCCCGGCGACACCGTCTACGGGCTCACCAAGGCCGCCGTGGAGCGCTTCAGCCTCGGCCTCGCCTACGAAGTGCGCAAGCACAACATCTCCGTCGTCGCGGTCCAGCCCGGCATGGTCAAGACCGAAGGCGCGGAGGTCGTCTATCCGGGCAAGTCCGACTGGACCGGATGGCAAGAACCCGTGGACGCCGCCGAGGCCTTCGTCTGGCTCGCCCAACAGACCGCCCAGACCTTCACCATGCGCGTGGTGCGTTCTCCCGACTTCGGGACCGTCTGGCCCTAGCCCAGCGACACTTCGCCCGCGACTAGGCGCTCGACGGCGCCGTCATCCTTCCGCAGGAGCAGCGCGCCGTCCCCGTCCACGTCCTCCGCAATGCCCCCTACGGCCGGCGCTTCCGGGAGACCGGGAAAGGTAACCGCAACGCGCTTGCCGATGACGTTGAGCCGCCCCCGCCACTCGCCGACCAACGACTCGCCCGTCTTGACCCGGTCGTACAACGCCTCAAAGCGGGACAACAGCGCCACGAGAACGTCGAGGCGGCGTACCGCGCGCCCCGACGCCGCGCGGAGGCTCGTAGCAATCTCCGCGATCTCCGGGTAGGCCGAAGCGTCCAGGTCCACGTTCAGCCCCACGCCGACGATAGCAAAGCCTTGGTCGGTCGTGCCGGCCGAGGCATCGACCAGCACCCCGGCGAGCTTGCGCCCCCGCACCTGCACGTCGTTGGGCCACTTAATCTCGGCTTCGACCGCCGTAGCATCCCGCGCCGCTTCGACTGCCGCCAGCGGGGCCGCCATGTTGACGCCGGGCAGCAGCCCGGGCGCGGGGCGCAACAGTATCGACACGTACAGCGCCGCGCCCCTCGGCGACACCCACGGTCGGCCGAAGCGCCCTCGACCCGCGGTCTGCTCCTCGGCGACCACCACCGTCCCCTCGGGCGCGCCCGCGGCGGCCTCCTCCGCGGCCAGGTCCATCGTCGACGTCGCGCGTTCCACGACCACGAGCCTTCGGCCCACGTAAGCGGTGGTGAGCGCGCCCTGGATGGCCTCGACGGTCAGGTCAGCGGGCATGGCGGCCATTGCCGCCGCGCCGGTCCATGACGTCGAGGACCTCGCGGCTGATCGCGGAGAGCCCAGGGTCGATGTTGAGGTTGCGCGAGCGCCGTGCCGCCACGAGGTCGATCGCGTCGTCGAACGCCATCCCTCGCTTCCAGCTCAGGTAGAGCGCGATCACGAACGGCGACCGGCTCACGCCCGCCGCGCAGTGCACCAGGACGCGCCCGCCGTCTTCAAGCAACCCGTCCATGCACTCAAGCACGTCGGCGATGGAATCGGGAGGGTTCCCCGGCCCATCAATCAGCGGCATGTGCGCCAGGCGCACGTCCGTCTTGTACGGCGTGTAGCGGTCGAGGTTCAGGATGCCGTCGAAGCGGCTCAAGTCCGTCTTGGACGAAGGATATTCCGAGAGCGCGATCTGTTCGGTAACCCAGTCCATTGACAGAGAAGCGCGGCGGCGCAACCCGCCAATTCTAGCACCCGCAACCGTTGCCGCGTGCGCCGCGACGCCCGCCGCCAATCCCTAGCTGGTGGAAGGAGGCCCGCCCGCTGCTCCGGAAGCCTGAACGGCGGACCCCGCTCCGTCATCCGCGAGTCGGAACGGCGGATAGCTGTCCGTCATCAGGTTGGCGTAGGCCGCGACTCGCACGCCCCACCGGTGGGTCCCCATGATGAACTCGTACAGTCCCACGGGATACCTCCCGGTGAAGAGCTTCACCAAGATAACGGCGAGGAGCAGGAGCATCTGGACCCAGCCGAAGACGGTGAGGATGACGAGGTGCGGGAACAGCACCAGCCAGACCCACCACGGCCACTTCAGGATCAGCAGCAGCCGGCTGAGGCGGTCCGGATACTCCACGGTGAGGTCGGCGGGATAGGCGGCGTCCGCTTCCAGGCGAAACGGCGGATACTTGTCGGTGCCCAAGACCATCGCGTAGAAGGTCGCGCGCCACCCCCAACGCATGACCCCTTCCATGAAATCGAAGAGCGCCCGCGGGTAGCGACCGGTGAACAGAATCGCGGCGAAGGCTATCAAGAAGACAACCTGTGCCACGATTGAAAGGAAGATGAGCACGAAGTAGTGGGGGAACACCAAAAGCCACTTGACGAGCGGCAGGAAGCGGTTCGTGCCTTGGTCGAGTTCGCCCCGGATGGCGGCGGGATAGGCTCCGGCCATGATGGACCTCCTCCGATACACTCCAATTGCGTCATAGGGTAGCAGGAAACGTCAAGCTGGTTTCATGTAAGCGGCTTCCCTAGTGAGCCGCCAGTCGCAGCGCCGTCTCGGCGACCCGCCTTCCCAGCGCCCGCGCCTGCTCGCGGTCGGCCTCTTGCACCGACCCCGAGGCCGTCGCCCCATAGTAGGAGCCGGTCTCACGCATCGTCTCATTGAAGGGAAGACCGACCACGATCATCCCTCCCGCGAGCATCCAGTGCAGCAGCGACCACAGCGTAAACTCGATGCCGGCGTTGCGCGACGCCCCCGCGGTGAACGCCGCGCCGACCTTGCCCTCAAGCTGACCTTCGGCCCACACGTCTCCTACCCGGTCGAGCCAGTCCTTCATCTTGCCCGTCACCCCCGACCAGTTCGGCGATCCCAGAACCAACGCGTCGGCGTCGAACAGGTCGTCGGGGACGGCATCGTCGAGTCGGCGGAGCAACGGCGCCGCGCCATCGACGGAGTCCACACCCTCGCCGACGGCGCGCGCAAGCTCCTCGAGCACGTAGCGGCTGTCGTACAGCACCAGCACCCGAATGGAAGCTGCATCCGAAGGCATCGGCCCCGCCTTTAGAAGTCTAAGCCGAGGGCTTGGAAGACCTCGGCGAACTGGGCCGGATTCCCCGGGTTGTAGAAGCCGTTGGCCAGCGCCACGCGCCTGTCCTCTTCCACGACGAACACGGCGCGGCGCGACCGCTTGCCGGTGTCGTCGAGCACCCCATACGCCCCGGCGACGGCGAGGTCGGCGTCGGCCGCCAGTGGGAAGGGAAGCCCGCCCAGCCGCTCCTCGAACGCCGCGTGCCGGTCGAGGCCGTCGGCGCTGATTCCCAGCACCTGCGCCCCAAGCTCGGCCAGGGTTTCGTGCTCGTCCCGGAACGAGCCGACCTGGGCCGAGCAGGTGGGCGTCTCGTCCTCGGTATAGAAGACGAGCACCGCCTTCCCCTTCGCCAGGAGGTCGCTCAGGGAAACGTCGCCGCGCGTGCTCGGAACGGTGAACGGTGGGGCCGGGTCGTCGGCTTCGATGGGTCTGGTCATTGCGACACCGCCCACGCCGGGCCCCTCGGGGCGGCTACCGCTTGTACGCGCAGAGCTCGTTGTAGACGCGCAGGATCTCTTCGTCGTCCGGGTTCCGCGTGTAGTACGGCTTGACCACGACGCCGCCGAGCGCCATCACGATGCCGGAGTGGTCGTCGATCACGAACTCCGGGAGCACGTCGACGCCAAGCTCCGTCAGCGTCTCCTTGTAGTCCGAGAGCGGCTTCAGGTAACACGTCTCGATGTACTGCCCAAGGTCGTGCCGGTTCACGACCTCCCACCGGATGCCCACGCCCGACCAAATGTAGATCTTGTGGCCGTCTTCGACGATCTTCCCGAAGACTTCGTGTACGTGGGGCCTGAGACTTCCGTCGTCCGCGATCAGGGTGTAATCGACATCAAAGAAGACGTTCATAGGTGGGCACGGAGGTCGCGGACGAAACTTGAGGGATTATACCAGAGGCATAGGGAGGCTGACAGAGGCGCACCGGGCAAATCGGCGGGAGCTTATCCAGGATTTCGTGTAGACTTCAGCGGCGCCGCCATTGGCGCGGCCGGCCCGAACACTGCGAGCATCGAGGAGCGGAATGGTCCACAAGCCCGTACCGGTACCAGACGAACTGACCAAGCCATTCTGGGACGCCGTGGACGCCAGGCGGCTCATGATCCAGCGCTGCACCCCGTGCCGCGTCTTCAACCACCCGCCGGTGGACATCTGCCCGGAGTGCCATGCCACCGAGTTCGCCTTCGAACCGGTCAGCGGCAAGGGCAAGATCTACAGCTTCACCATCACCCACGACGCCCGGCAGCCGGCCTTCTCCGCGATTCAACCCTACGCCGTGGCCGTGGTCGAGCTCGACGACCAGCCTGGGCTGCTCATGCTGAGCAACATCCCCGGCGCCGACGTGGACGAGCTCCGGAACGGCATGGCCGTCGAGGTGGAGTTCGAGGAGCTCACCCCCGGCCGGTTCATTCCGCAGTTCCGCCTCGTCAAGTAGCCGCCGCCGCGGAGCCCGCAGGCGAACACAAGGAGCCGTTGACATGTCCAATTCCGGCGGAAAAGCCGCGGTCGTAGGGGTCGGCCATTCCAGAGTCTTCCGGCGGGCCGACGTGCCCCTTGGTGTGCTCGCCATCGAAGCCTGCAAGCAGGCGATCGAAGATGCGGGCCTCTCACCGTCCGACATCGACGGTGTCGTCACGGCGACCTACATGCCGTTCGAGGTCGGCGAAGCCGAGCGCCCGGGAGTGAACGTCCTGACGCCGTCGTTCATGATCGGCGCGCTCGGCCTGGAGGCGAACTGGACAGAGTCGGTGGTGGCAGGCTCGGCGCAGCACTGCGTCATCGAAGCCTCCCACGCCGTCGCCGCTGGGGCCTGCCGCTACGCCCTGGCCTTTCGCGGCCTCTACAACCCCGTCGGCCGCCGCTACGGACTCAGCAGCCCGGAGACCGCCGAGGGGCGGAACCAGTTCCGCGGCCCCTACGGCATCTTCGCGCCGGGCGCCTTCGCCCACTACGCGCAGCGCCACATGTCCCTCTACGGCGGCACGCGGGAGCAGATGGCCGAGTTCGCCTCGAAGAACCGCGACCGCGCACTCCAGTGGGAGTACGGCTACTGGGCCAACCACGGCGGCGGCCCGCTCACCGTCGAGGACTACATGACCTCGCGGATGATCAGCTACCCGCTCTGCATCCACGACTGCGACATTCCGGTGCAGGCCTGCGCCGCCTTCGTGCTCACCAACGAGGAGCGGGCCCAAGACCTGCGCAACCCGCCGGTCTACGTGCGGGGGACGTCGGCGCCGGTGGGCGCGCCCAAGAGCACCGTCATGTCGCTGGAGGAGTTCATGGGCTGCGGCCGGATGATCGGCCGGAATCTCTGGCGCCAGGCCGGCGTCGGGCCCGAGGACGTCTCCATCGCGAACCTCTACGACGGCTTCAGCATGCTCACCCCGATGTGGGCCGAGGCGCTGGGCTTCTGCGGCGAGGGCGAGGGCTTCTCCTGGATGAACGAGACCTCGCTGCCGATCAACACCTCGAGCGGGAACCTGGGCTCAGGCCGCACCCACGGCATCTCTCAGATGCTCGACTCGGTGCTCCAGCTCATGGGCCGCCGCGGCCAGAGCCAAGTGGATGGCGCCGAGCTCGCCGTCGCCACCGGCTACCTGCTCGACTCAGGCCGGGGCATCGTCTTCGGCAAACACCCGCGCTAGAGAAATCGCGCGGCACCGCGCGCGTGGCGGGAAAGGGTGGGAGTCGAACCCACCGCGGACGCCGAAGGGCGCCCGCCAACGGGTTTGAAGCCCGCGAAGCCCACCGGGACCCATCCTCTCCCGCGGGGCGGGACTAGGCGATCGCCGCCTCCACGCGCTTCCGCATCTCCTTCTTGGGCAGCGCGCCGACGATCTGATCGACCGGCTTGCCGTCCTTGAAGACCAGCAGTGTCGGGATGCTCCGGATCCCGTACTTCATCGAGACTTCCGGGTTCTCGTCCACGTTCAGCTTCGCGAAGCTCACCTTGCCGTCGTACTCCGCCGCCATCTCGTCCACGATGGGCGCCACCATGCGGCAGGGTCCGCACCAGACGGCCCAGAAATCCACCACCACTGGGGTCTCCGCCCCGACGACGTCGCTCTCAAAGCTGCTATCGGTTACCTCAAATGCCTTGGACACCTTGTGTCGCCCCTTTCCGAGGCCCCTGTCGAGGGCCTATTCGCGCGAACTTTCGTAGAAGGTTGCCTCCGGCGTTCACGCCGAGCGATGCGCTTTACCCTCTCATTATGACGTACGAGTCGACTATGAGTTGAGATGCGCCGGATCCGGTTGCGACTCCGATGGCTCGGGGTCGTCCGCCCAGCCCTCCTGCACCATCCGGAGCGCGAGCGTCACGGCATTGAGAATATCGGTCGCGTCGCTCCGGCCGTGTGCCATGACGACGTTGCCCTGCACACCGAGCAGCGGCGCGCCCCCGATGCGGCTGTAGTCCCACCGGGCCAGCGTGTCCCGCAGAGCCGGAGCCCAGAGCCCGGCGCTCAGCCGCGCCCCCAGGCTCTTCCGCAGCGAGTCCTTCATCGACGTGAAGATCGAATCGGCGAGCCCCTCGGCCAGCTTGAGCACCACGTTGCCCGTGAAGCCGTCCATCACGTAGACGTCCGCCGTCCCCTTGGGAAGGTCGAACCCCTCGGCGTTTCCGATGAAGTTCAGCCCGCTCTCCTTGAGCAGCTGATGGGCGTCCCGCACCAGCTTCGTCCCCTTGGACTCCTCCTCGCCGTTGCTCACCAGCGCCACGCGCGGCGTGGCGACTTGGAAGACCTTCGCCATGAAGTCGCTGCCGACCCGGCCGAACTGCTCGAGAAACGCGGGCCGGCAGTCGACGTTCGCCCCGATGTCGAGCATGATCGAAACATGCCCCTCGAGCGTGGTGTAGAGCGTGGCGATGCCGGGCCGTTCGATGCCGGGCATCATGCCCAGCCTGAAGAGCGAGTAGGTGGCGATGGCGCCGGTATTCCCTGCCGAGACAAACGCCTGCGCCTCGCCGCTGCGCACCAGCTCCAGCCCGACGGAGATCGACGAGCCCTTCTTGTCCCGCCACGCCGCGGTCGGCGCCTCGCTCATGCCGACGACCTGTTCGGCCTCCACGGGAAAGACTCGCCCATTGCGCCCGGCGCGCCGCTCGATCTCCTGCGTCAGCGCATCCTTTTGCCCGACGAGCTTGATATCGACGCCAAGGTCGCGGGCTGCTTGGAAACAGCCGAGTGCGATAGCCTCGGGGGCGTTGTCGCCTCCCATCAAGTCGACTGCGATCGTCGCCAAGCGGTGCGCCTCTTCAGAAACAGATTTGAGCGTGCATTCCTAGTGTAACGGAAGCCGTCGGGAGCGCCAACAGACCGGCGGCGCGTCAGCCGAGCCCCCGCACCGCCAGCTCCATGACTCCGCCCGCGACGAGCGGCACCTTGAAGTTGTCGTCGACCCCCGCCAGCGGCGTCAGCTCCGCCAGCGCCGCGGCGCCCGCGCCGATGAGCATCACGGGATACCTGGTCTCCAGCGCCCCCGCTAGCAGCACGAAGCCGATACCGACGGCAACCGCCAGAAACGCCAGGGTGCCCTCAAGGCTCTTCTTCCCGATCCTGAACGCGCCAAAGCGCTCGCCGATTAGCGCCGCCGCCGGGTCCCCCAACGAGAGGTAGTACAGCGCCAGGACGGCGAACTGCCGCTCCATGACCCCGATGCAGATCGCCGTCGCCACCAGCATCCACGTCGACCCGAACACCGCCCGCCGCTCCGACCTCTTAGTCAACGGCCCGAACCACCGCATCACGACACGGTTCAGCCGCTCGGAGCGAAAGCGCGCGATCTCCAACACGATGGCGGCGACCGCGGCGGCCACCGCGACCGGCAGCACAAGCTCCTTATCAAGGAAAACGTACAGGGTCGGGAACGTCGACCCCGCCGTCAGGTGGAAGATGCGGCGCTGAATGCCGGCGGCGCGCCGGTCGCCGTTAGCGGGTCGGTCCGCACCGTTGGGCGTGTCGGAAGACATCCCGCCAAGGGTAGCAAAGAAGCGGCGACGTTCGGGCTATTCCGCCCGCGGCGACGCCGTCGCGGACCCCTTCGCGACGTAGTCCGCCACCGCTGCCTTCACCGCGTCGGTGACCAGCACGGCGCTGTGCGTCTTCGCCGGGGGCAGGCCGCCGAGCGCCTCAGCCACGTCTGCGCGGGAGACCTTGACCGCCTCCTCAACGGAAAGGCCGGCGATGAGCTCGCTGATCGCGCTGCTCGCCGCGATGGACGTGCTGCACCCCTCGACGCGCCACTTCGCCTCCTCGATCACCCCACCGCGGATGCGAAGCTGCAGACGCATCATGTCGCCGCAGGCCGGGTTGGTGATGTTGCCCTCGCCGTCGGGATCTTCGATATCGCCGACGTTGCGCGGGTGGCTGAAGTGGTCGAGTAGGATCTCGCTGTACGCCACGGCGCCCCTCCGCGAGGCCTAGGCCACCGGTCGCGGCCCGTTCTTCGGGTTCCGCACGCTCTCGATGATACCCGGCAGCGTGTCGACCACGTAGTCGATTTCCTCCCGCGTGTTCTCCGGGCCGAGCGTCAGGCGCAGGGCCCCGATCGCGAGGTCCGCCGGCACACCGAGCGCCATCAGCACGTGCGACGGATCGAGCGAGGCGGTGCGGCAGGCACTCCCGGTGGAGGCCGCGATCCCGGCGTCGTCCAAGGCCATCAGTGTCCACTGCGAGTCGGTGCCGTCGAACGAGAAATTGACGTTGTTGGGCAGCCGCCGGTCTTCGGAACCGTTCAGCTGCGAACCTGGAATATACTCGCGCACGCCGTCGATCAACTGATGTCGAAGACCGAGAACGTGCTCGCGGTTAGCATCACGCTCCTCGACGGCGATGGACAGCGCCTTTGCCAGCCCGACGATCCCCGCGATGTTCTCCGTCCCCGCCCGCCGGTTGCGCTCGTGACTGCCGCCCACCTGTTGCGGCTCGAAGGGCGTCGCCCGCCGCAGGTAGAGCACCCCGACCCCCTTCGGCCCATTGAACTTGTGCGCCGAAAGGCTGAGCGCGTCCACGCCGAGCCCGTCCACGTCCAGGTCGAGGTAGGACGCGCCCTGCACCGCGTCGGTGTGGAACACGATCTGCGCCCCAAGCTGCTTCGATTTCGCCTTGATCAGCTCGGCGATGTCGGCGATGGGCTGGATCGTGCCCACCTCGTTGTTCGCCAGCATGATGCTGACGACCGTGGTGCGCTCGCCGATCGCCCGCTCCAGCTCCTCCAGGTCCACTAGCCCGTCCGAGTCGACCGGAAGGTAGGTCACCTCGAAGCCGAGCTTCTCCAGCGTGTGGCAGGCGTGGAGCACGGCATGGTGCTCCACGCTTGTCGTGATGACGTGGTCGCCGTGCTCGCGCAGCGCCATGGCGGCGCCGTGGACGGCGGCATTGTCGGACTCCGTGCCGCCGCTGGTGAAGATCACCTCGCTGGGCTTGCACCCCAGCGCGTCCGCGACGATGGTCCGGGCGTTCTCCATCGCCTGCCGGCATTCCTGCGCCGGCCCATACATGCTCGAAGCGTTGTAGAAACAGTCGGAGAAGAAGGGCAGCATCGCCTCGACGACCTTCGGATGCGCCGCGGTCGTCGCGGCATGGTCCAGATAAATCAGCCCGTTCCGCTCCATACGCGCCGGTCTGCCCCTCCGAGCGTGTCGGCCATCGTAGCACCGCCCCAAGAGAGGGGTCAACGAACACGGACCGGAGCGGCGGAGCGCTGCCTAAACCGGCTGCATCAGGCCCAAGCCTTGGGCAACGCCCTCGCCGTAGGCCGGGTCGGCCTTCGAGAAGTGAGCGATCTGGCGCTCCTGGATCTCCCTCGCGACCGGCCGCATGGCCCGCACGATGTTGTCGATAAGCCGCTGCCGCTCATCCGGCCCCATCAGCCGGAAAAGGTCGCCCGCCTGGGTGTAGTCGTCGTTTCCCACTCGGTGGTCGTATCGGTCCGCGTCGCCGTCGATCCCGAGCGGCGGCTCCATCTCACCGGTCTCCACCGGTCCGCAGAAGCTGTTGGGTTCGTAGTTGACGGTGCCGCCGCCGTTCCCATCGAACCGCATCGCCCCGTCCCGGTGGTAGGTATGCACCGGGCAGCGTGCGCTGTTGACCGGCAGCGACTCGTAGTTGACCCCCAACCGGTAGCGGTGCGCGTCCGCGTACGAGACGATGCGGAACTGCAGCATCTTGTCGGGGCTATGCCCGATGCCGGGGACTTGGTTCGCGGGAGAGAACGTGGACTGTTCGACTTCCGCGAAGTAGTTCACCGGGTTCTGGTTCAGCTCCACGACCCCCACTTCGATGAGCGGGTAGTCGCCGTGCGGCCAGACCTTCGTCAGGTCGAAGGGGTTGTACGACGTGTGCTCCGCCTCCGGCATGACTTGGACGAAAACCCGCCACTTCGGGTAGTCGCCCCGCTCGATCGCGCCGAAGAGGTCGGCCTGGTGCGACTCGCGGTCGGCGCCGATCACCCCGGCGGCCTCTTCGTCGGTCAGAAACTCGATCCCTTGCAGCGTCTTCAGGTGGAACTTCACCCAGAAACGCTGGCCTTCCTCATTGATGAAGCTGTACGTGTGGGAGCCGTACCCATTCATGTGGCGGTACGACTTCGGGATGCCCCGGTCCGAGAACAGCATCGTCACCTGGTGCAAGCTCTCCGGGGAGAGGGACCAGAAGTCCCACATCGCCGTGGGATTGCGGAGGTTGGTCTTCGGATCGCGTTTCTGCGAGTGGATGAAGTCGGGGAACTTGTACGGGTCGCGCACGAAGAAGACCGGCGTGTTGTTCCCCACCAGGTCCCAGTTGCCTTTCTGGGTATAGAACTTCATCGCGAAGCCGCGCACGTCCCGCTCGGCATCGGCCGCCCCCCGCTCCCCGGCCACGGTGGAGAACCGGAAGAAACAAGGCGTCTTCCTCCCGACCGCGGAGAAGAGGTCCGCCTTCGTGTACTTGGTGACGTCGCCCGTGACCGTGAGTGTCCCGTAGGCGCCCGAGCCCTTCGCGTGGACGACCCGCTCCGGGATCCGTTCGCGGTTGAAGTGGGCGTGCTTCTCGAAAAGCTGCCAGTCCTGGACCAGGAGGGGACCCTGCGGCCCGGCCGTGAGGCTGTTCTGGTTGTCGCCGACGGGAATGCCCGCCGCCGTGGTGAGTCGCGTCGCGCCTGCCATCGTTTCCTCCTCTCTGCGCAGGCGCGCCCGGCCGGCGCGACCTGCGCCTGAGCTCCGAAATGAACCCTTGTATCAAGGTATACGCCGGGGGCGAAGGCACGGTTCCGGCACGGCGCCTTAAGCCTCCCTCCCTTTATGGGAGGGACTGAGGGAGGGCACGCTCCCTAGCCGCGTCAGTGGATGGGCGGCGCCACGGCGCGTTGTGCTAGACTCATGGCGCCCCGCTACTGAAGCGGCGCCGCCCTCGGAGGACCCCGTTGGAATACAGCTTCGCGCCCGAACACGACGCCTTCCGCGGCGAGGTCCGCGACTTCATCCAGCGGGAGTTGCCTCCACGCATCGCGGCCGGCGAGGATGCCTATAGCGACGAGAACTTCGACGACGCCATGGCCTTCCGCCGCAAGCTCGGCGCGAAGCGCTGGATCGGCATCGGCTGGCCCACCGAGTACGGCGGCCTCGGCGCCAG
Organism: Dehalococcoidia bacterium; assembly: GCA_034420775.1. Lineage (GTDB taxonomy): Bacteria > Chloroflexota > Dehalococcoidia > SHYB01 > SHYB01 > DAOUKH01. Next base: position 1,987 of record DAOUKZ010000191.1, on the reverse strand, counting down.
CACCATGATGCAGGCCATCTTCCACGAGGAGATGATCTACCTCAACGCCCCCCTCGACCCCCAGGCCTATCAGGTCGGCCCCGCCATCATCGAGTTCGGCGGCGAGGCCCTCAAGAAGAAGTTCCTCTCCGCCACCGCCAACCAGGAAATCCTCTGGTGCCAGGGCTTCTCCGAGCCCAACGCCGGCTCCGACCTCGCCTCGCTCCAGACCGCCGCCACCGCCGACGGCGACGACTACGTCATCAACGGCCAGAAGATCTGGACCTCCCAGGCCCACCGCGCCGACTACATCCACATCCTCACTAGGACCGACCCCGACGCGCCCAAGCACAAGGGCATCTCCTACTTCCTCCTCGACATGAAGACGCCGGGCATCACCATCAGCCCGCTCATGAGCATCGACGACGTCCACCACTTCAACCAGGTCTTCTTCGACAACGTGCGGGTGCCCAAGGGCAACATGATCGGCGAGGAGAACCAGGGCTGGTACGTCGCCATGACCACCCTCAACAACGAGCGCTCCGGCATCCGCGACGTCTCCCGAGCCCGCCGCACCTACGACCGCCTGATCAGGGCCCTGCGCGAGACTCCGGCCCTCGCCCCCGTCCTCAGCGACCCCATCGCCCGTCACCGCCTGGCGGAGCTGGCCATCGAGGCCCAGACCAGCCGCAACCTCTCTTACCACGTGGCCTGGATGCAGGACAACGGAATCCAGCCCGATAGGGAAGCATCGATGGCGAAGCTATTCGCCAGCGAGCTCCACCAGCGCATCACCAAGGCCGGGCTGGAGCTTCTCGGCTTCTACGGCATGGCCATGCCCGGCGACCGCTACGCCCCCGTGCACGGCGCGATTCCCTTCGAGTCGCTGAGCAACGTCGCCAACACCATCGCCGCGGGCAGCTCCGAGGTGAACCGCAACATCATCGCCACCCGGGGCCTCGGCCTGCCGCGCTAGTCCCACCACCGCCGACGCTATGTCCGCGATCGACTACACGCCGTTCGACATCCCCGAGATCAGCATGATGGCGTTCTACCCGCAACGGGTGTGGGCGCCGCCACCCGCCGGCGCGGAGGACGTGATGGTCCCCGTCGCTCCCGGCGTCGAGCTCTCCGGCCGCTTCTATAAGCACGACCCGTCCGCCCCCACCATCCTCTTCTTCCACGGCAACGGCGAGGTCGCCTACATGTACGACGACATCGCCCCCCACTACCACCGCGCCGGCGCCAACTTCTTCGCCGTCGACTTTCGCGGCTACGGCAGAAGCGGCGGCTCGCCCAGCTTCTCCACCATGATCGGCGACGCCAACGCCACCTTCGACTTCGCCAAGGGCTACCTGCAAGAGACGGGGTACACGGGGCCGCTGTTCGTGAAGGGCCGCTCGCTGGGAACGCACTCTGCCGTCGAGGCGGCCGCCCGCCGCGCCGCCGAGCTTCGCGGCCTCATCGTCGAAAGCGGCTCGGCCGCGATGGGCCGCATGGCGGGGCGCTACGGTCTCGACCCCGAATCGCCCGCGATCAAGGAGACCCTGCGGCGGCACGACGAGAAGGTGCGCTCGATCTCGCTGCCCCTCCTCATCATCCACGGTGAGCGCGATGACCTCGTGCCCCCTGAGGCGGCGGTCACCCTGTACGACATGGCGGCCTCCGAGCACAAGGAGATCGAGTTGATCCCCGGCGCGGGGCACAACGACCTCCTTTGGCTCGGCATGCCCCAATACTTCGGAGCCGTCGCGCGCTTCATCGCTACGTTCGGCGCGCCGGACGGCTCCCCCGCCGGGTCGACATGAGCGCGCCCGACTTCTCCAGCAGCTTCGCCGGCCCCTTCGCGGAAGGCGACCTCGCCCTGCTCGTCGACAGCCGGGGACGCCAATACCTCATCACCCTCGCCGCGGGCCAGGTCTTCCACAGCCACTTCGGCGCCGTTCCCCACGACGAGATCATCGGCCGCGATCAGGGCGCGCGGGTGCGCAGCGCGTCGGGAAAGACG
>DAOUKZ010000190.1:0-6284 GCA_034420775.1 Dehalococcoidia bacterium | reverse complement strand
AGCGGCAAGAAGTTCAAGAAGTGCCATGGAGCCGCCGCATGAGCATGCAGCCTTCGTCTCCCCTGCGGCTTGATCTCGTCGGCGCGCAGTGCGCGAGCCTGGAGATGCACTTCTTCATCTCGCTACCCGAGCCGGTGCGCCAGGAGTTGGCGGCCCTCGGGGCGCGGGAGGCGGAAGACGTCGAGGACCGTATCTTCTTTCACGAGGACTACCGCCACGAGACGCAGAAAGTCCACAGCTGGGGCGAGGTGCAGATCGTGGCCGACGGCGAGAGCGAAGTCGCCATCGAGTATCTCGTGGAGAGCGAGCTCGACGATCAAACCGAGCTTCACCAGACGGACTTCACGCTGTCGCATCTGTTCGGCGCGCTGAAATCGCTAGACGCCCGGATCGAGGCCGCGTTCACGCTGCGGTTCGACCTGGGTCCGGCGTCGTCGGGCCGGCTGCTGCGCCTGTTTCCCTACAGCGCGAGCATCAACAGCGGCCTCTCGGTCGAGTACCGGGGCGCGCACGTGGCGATCAAGTCGCCCGAGGGCGACGCCTTCGACGTGTGGTACGACCTGCGCCCCGACGACACGATGGAGGCGACGGTACGGTTCGCGCTGAAGGAGCGCGCCACCGCGGAGCTTCCCGGGCGGGGTCTGGAATGGGGCCGCAAGGCCCTGGGGCGCGTGCTCGGACCATAGTACCGGTCTCCCCGCCTCGTCTAGAATGGCACCGGGCGTCCTTCCCCAGGGAGCTTGCCTCAGGTTTGTGCCATGAACAACGCCGAGGTTGCCGAAGTCCTCGACCGCATGGCGGACCTCCTTGAGATCAAGGGAGAGCCGCGGTACAAGGTCGTGGCCTATCAGAAGGCGGCGCGCGGCATGGCCTACTCCGAGATCGACGTGCATGATCTCGCCGAGGCCGGGGCGCTGACGGGCGTGCCCGGCGTGGGGAAGAGCCTGGCGCGGAAGATCACCGAACTCGTAGAGACGGGGCGTCTCCGCGAATACGAGGAGCTGCAGGGCGACCTGCCCGACGGGGTGCTCCGCATCCTCGGCGTGCCTGGAATCGGCCCGAAGATGGCCTACAGGATCGGGGCCGATCTCGGGGTGACCACGCTCGAAGGTCTGGAGAAGGCGATCCACGACGGGCGGTTTGAGATGCTGCCCGGCGTCGGGAAGAAGACCGGCGAGAACATTCTCCGCAGCCTTGAGACGCGGCGCTCGAAGGACAACCGCATTCTGCTCGGGAAGGCGTTGCCGCTCGCCGATGAGATCTGTGAGGCGCTGCGTCCCATCGCGCCAAACGCGACGGCTGCGGGCAGCCTGCGCCGCCGCGAGGAGACCGTCGGCGACATCGACATCATCGCTGCCTGTCGCGACCCCGCCCGCGTGGTCGCGGCCTTCACGGCGCTGCCGTTCGTCACCGAGACGCTGGCGCAGGGGCCGACGAAGGCGACGATCATCGTCCGGGGCGACTTGCAAGTCGACCTGCGGATTGTCGAGGAGGCGTGCTTCGGCAACCTGTTGCAGCACTTCACGGGGAGCAAGGAACACAACGTCCTGCTCCGCGAGCGGGCCAAGCGCATGGGCCTGAGCGTCAGCGAGTACGGCATCAAACACCTCGACACGGGCAAGGTCGAGCAGTTCAGGACGGAGGAGGATGTCTACGCGCGGCTAGGGCTGGCCTGGATGCCGCCGGAAGTGCGGTGGGGCCGCGGCGAGATCGCCGCTGCCGAAGCAGGTGAGTTCCCCACGCTCATTGAAACCAGCGACCTTCGGGGCGACCTCCACGGCCATACCGACTGGAGCGACGGCCGCGCCGCAATCGCGGAGATGCGGGAGAGGGCGAAGGGTCTGGGGTATGAGTACTCCGCCATCACCGACCACTCCATCGGCCGGGGGATCGCGAACGGGCTGAGCGAGGAGCGCCTGCGCGAACAGATGGCCATCGTCCGTGCCGCAAACGAGGAGTCGGACGACGACTTCACGCTGCTCACCGGCACGGAGGTGGACATCCGGGCCGACGGTTCGCTCGACTTCTCGGACGCCCTGCTCAGCGAGTTGGACGTGGTGGTGGCGTCGATTCACTCGGCGATGGGCCAGGACGAGGCCACGATGACGCGCCGCGTCATCCAGGCTATGGAGAACCCGCACGTGGACATCATTGGGCACTTGTCGTCGCGGCTCATCGGCGAGCGCAGGCCGGTGGATCTCGACATGGAGGCGGTGTTGGAAGCGGCGGCGCGCACCGGCACAGCTCTCGAGATCAACGCGACGCCGTCGCGGCTCGACCTGCGCGACGTCTACGTCCGGCGTGCTCGCGAGCTCGGGGTGAAGCTGGTGATCAGCACAGACGCCCACGCCACCCATCACCTCGACGGCGTCCGGTTCGGGGTCGACGTGGCCCGCCGCGGCATGTGCAGCCGCGAGGACATCCTCAACACCAAGCCGTTGGCCGAGTTCAAGGCGGCCCTCAAGGGGCCGTAGTCCGCCAGGGCGCCGTCAGGGTCGCCGACTTGCTATAACATGGCGGCCTCGATAAAATTGGCTTAGGTTGGGGATTCGTCTAGTGGTAGGACAGCAGACTCTGGATCTGTAGGCCCTGGTTCGAATCCAGGATCCCCAGCCACTTGTGGCGCATTGGTCTAGCGGCCCAGGACGCCGCCCTCTCAAGGCGGAGGTCGCGGGTTCGAATCCCGCATGCGCTACCACTCTTTCTTATTGCGGCGCTGCGACGGAGCTTGCCCTAAGCCCCACCACGTCGGTAGTGCCGTTGAACGCGCCTATGCGCGGTCTGATCCGCTCGAGCAACGGCGGGTGCTGATGTGGCAGTGGGCGGGGTAGGTGGTGGGGTGAGGTGGCCTAAGTCTCGGTCGTCCGAGCGAGCCTTGTAGGCGCCTGGGCAATCCCCGATAATGCGCCGATTCAACACGTCGCCCGGTTGGGATGGGGCGGTAGGGAGGAGCGGCCATGAAGCTGAAGGACCAAGTGGCGCTTGTGACTGGGTCGGGTAGAAACATCGGGCGAGCGATCGCGCTCGCGTTCGCGAAGGAGGGTGCGGACGTCGTTGTGAATGCCCTTGAGGGCCGGGCTTCGGTCGAAGCGGTAAGCGAAGAGATCCGGGGGATGGGACGGCGCGCGTTGCCGATCGTCGCCGATGTCGGCGACGAACAGCAGGTGCAATCGATGATGGCCGAGGTGATGGACCACTTCGGGCGAGTGGACATCGCGGTAAACAACGCGGCCATCCGGCCCGGTAGTCCGTTTGTGGACATCCCTGTGGAAGAATGGCGGCGAGTTCTGGCTGTCAATCTCGACGCGGCGTTCCACATTTGCCAGGCGGCATTGCCTGGGATGATCGAGCGAAAGCGGGGTAGCCTGATCTTCCTGGCGGGGCCCAACGCGTGGGGCCTGTCTCCGGGGCGTTGTCATGTGGCGGCTTCCAAGGCCGCCGTCGTGGGCCTGGCGAAGTGCCTCGCCATGGAGTTGGCCGCTTCGGGCGTACGTTCCAATGTCATCTCGCCCGGGATGATTGAGTCCGACCGTCCCCCGCCGCCGGAGAGCATGCTGGCAAACGTTCCCCTGGGGCGCCTCGGCACGCAGGCGGACATCGCGAACGCATCCGTCTATTTAGCCTCGGACGATTCCGCGTATGTCACCGGCCAGGTCCTGTTCGTAAACGGCGGAGATTACTGGCAGTAGCCGAGCAGGCTTCTACGCCGATTGGTACGGTCCATCACACCGCCGCCGGCGCGAGCGCCTCGATGAAATCATTGGCGCTGGTGACCTTCGCCTGACTGGGGAAGATGGACGTCATGAGGGCGCGGTGGGCTTCGTCGTTCCCGTCGCCGCAGCAGTCCTCAAGCACTACGAGACCGTAGTCTAGGTCTGCGGCCACCCGGACGGTTGAGAGGACCGCGCCGCTGGTCGCGATGCCGGCCAGCGCGAGCGTCTCGATGCCCGCGCTCCGGAGGATGAGGTCCAGGTCGCTGTGTAGAAAGGCTGACGTGCGGCGCTTTGGCACGATTGGTTCTTCCGGCTGTGGGCGGAGCTCGGCGATGATGGCCGCGCCGGGCGAGCCTTCTTGTTGAATGCGATTGGCCTTTTTCTGCATGAGTCCCGCGTCGCGAGGATTGACCTCCGGGTAGCCTTCGCGGTAGCTCCGTGCCGAAAAGACGACCTTAACGCCGGCGCCGCGGCAGGCCTCCAGCACCTTGCGAGTCCGATCGACAAGGCCTGTCTCGCGGGCACTTGGGAGGTACTCCAAGGTGAAATTCTGAAAATCCATCAGGATAAACGCTGTCGTGACGGGGTCAATACTCAGATCCGCCATTCTTTCACTCCTTTCGACGAAAAGCCCTGCGAAGGGCCGTGATACGTAATCCAATCCTTGACAGATGACGATAGCGGTCAATAGTATGCCCCCACACGCCCAAGCCTTCTAGATGGCTGGGCATGCCATCGTGGGGTGGTTGGGCGAAACGCCCATTGGGGGAGGGGTCGAGATGCGCAAACTCAAGTCCTTGACGTTCGTAGTCGTTCTTGGCGTTGTCGCGGCGCTGGTGGTTGCGGCTTGCGGAGCTGATCCGACTCCTACTCCCGCGCCCACGGCGACCTCGCCACCCGCACCGACGGCCACGCCGGCGCCAACGCCAACCCCGCCTCCGCCGCCCACCGACGCCGGCGTTTCCAGAGGCGGCACGCTGACGCTGGGCGATCGGGGCTCCTCTAGCGGCCTTGAGCCAATCCTCAGCCGCCTGCCCGCCAACCTTCGCTGGGCGGCCCCGATGTACACCCGTTTGATCCAACTCGACGAGAATGATGACTTGGCCCCGCTGCTGGCCGAGGACTGGAGCGTTGAAGAGAACGGGACGCGGTTCACCTTCAATCTACGGGAGGGAGTCTCCTTCCATGATGGGACACCGCTGACCGCCGAGGATGTTGCCTACTCGTGGGACAAGATGGCGAATCCGCCCGAGGGCACGTCGAGCCTGTTCAGCTCCGTCTTTGGGCCGATCATCGACAGCATCGACGCGCCGGACGCCACCACGGTAGTCGTCACCACGGGGAACACCGTGGGGTGGTTCCTTGGGCATGTTCCGGTCGTGAGCATCGTGCCGAAGCACGCGCATGAACCGGTCGCGGCTGATGGCGGGTTCACCGACACCGGACTGGGCAGTGGGCCGTTTGTGTTCGATTCCTACACACCCAAGGTGGAGTTGGTCATGACGGCCAACCCCGATTACTTCGAGGATGGACTTCCGTTCCTCGACGAGATCCGGTGGCCGTTCATCGCCGAGAGTCAGGCGATGATCGCGGCGGTAATCTCGGGCCGCCTCATGCATTCGGGTTCGACGGACCTGACGCAGGAGCAGGTGGACGCGATCAAGGCGCAGCTCTCCGACCTACAGGTCTACAACGCGCCTCGCGGCATTACGATCGGCATCGGCTTCAACCACAACAACCCCAACCTCGCCAACCCCAAGATTCGCGAGGCCTTGGTCATCGCGATGGATGAGCGCGACATTGTCGACGTCGCCTATCCCGGCGGCGTCTTCCCCGGGACCTTCTTCCCTGGAGCCGGAAGGTTCGGAATCCCTGAAGATGAGTGGAACGATTACGCCATGTACGGATTTGGCATGTCCAGGGACGAACGGCTCGACATGGCGAAGCAGATGCTCGACGAGGCCGGCGCCACGGACTTAAGCTTCTACTGGGTGAGCCGAGCAAAGAGCCCACACTTGAAGGTAGGAGAAGCCGCGCAGGACCTCTTGCGGCGTATCGGTGTTGAGATCGAGCTGGAGGCCTTCGCCGACCAGGCCACCCTTTCCGCCTTTACGAAGAGCGATCCCTTCGACATCGTGACGTTCTGGGGCGGGGTAACGGCGTTCGGTGAGCCGGAGCACTTCTTGTCAGGTCTCTGGTCTTCGGAGGCACCGGCCTTCGAAGATGGTGGTCGCAGGCCGTCTGGCTACACGAACCCCCGCATCGACGAACTGCTGGCCGAGCTGAAAGTCACCATCGACATAGCCAAGCGCATGGAGATCACGCAAGAAGCCGACCGGGTGCTCTTGGAAGACGCGCCCAGCAAGCAGTTCGGGTTCCTGATGCTGGTCAATGGAGTCAACCCGCAGGTCCGCAACCTGAGGGCGGCACCGCTCGCGCACAGCCTCTGGCTCCTGCGGGACGTTTGGATCGACACAAACTAGCGCCCATCGATTCCAGTAATGGACGCTTGGACGCGCCTCCGGAGGCGCGTTGCGGTCGATTGACCACGGGGAATGAGTAGCGTGGACC
>DAOUKZ010000189.1:0-2132 GCA_034420775.1 Dehalococcoidia bacterium | reverse complement strand
GCCTCGACTTCCTGGACACGTCGCCCGACCGTGGCTGGCAGCTCGAAGCCCTCCGCGGGCACGTCCGCCTTGCCAAAGAGCTTGGGAAGCCGCTCGACTTCCATGCCAGGGAGGCCTACGACGAAATCCTCGATGTGCTGAAGCGGGAAGGCGCGGAGGAGGCCGGCGCGATCTGGCACTACTTCCTCGGCGACGCCGGCAAGGCTGCCGAGGCAATGGAGATGGGCTTCTACATCTCGCTGGCGAAGCCCTTGCTCCTGCGTCCCGAGTTAGCGGAAGCGGCTAAGGACATCCCCCTCGACCGTATCGTCCTCGAGACCGACTCCTACCCCCAGCCGTGGAAGAAGAACCCCGCGCGCCGCACCGAGCCGTCGCACCTGCCGCTGGTCGCCGAAAAGCTCGCCGAAATCAAGGGCGTCCCCGTCGCCGAAATCGAAGCCGCAACCACGGCTAACCTCAAGCGAGCCCTGCGCCTCGACTGATCGCCCTACCCCGCGCCGGGCTGTTCCGCCTCCAGCGGTGTGTCGTCGCGGTTGGCCCACTCGCCCATCGACGCGTCGTAGACCGCCACCTCTTCGTAACCGAGGAGCCTAAGGACGAACGCTCCGTGCGCCGCACGGATGCCCGCCTGTCAGTAGGTGATCACGTCCTTGTTCGGCGTGACGCCGGCCGACCACAGCAGGTCGCGCAGTTCGGAGGCCGGCTTCAACACCTTGGTCACCGGGTCGGCGAGGAAGTTGAGCCATTCCATATGGACGGCGTTGGGGAGCCGCCCCGCGCGCTTGTTGCCCCGGTGATTGCGTCCCTCCCACTCGGCGTCGCTCCGCACGTCGAGCAGCACGACCTCATCGTCGTCCTCGTCTTCGATGACGTCGCGCACCTCGTCGAGCAGGGCGATGTGCTCGTCACGCAAGCGTGGCGTGAAGGTCGCCGGAGGATAGGACGGCGACTCCATCGAGACTGCCCGCTTCTCCGCGATCCACTTGTTGATGCCGCCGTCGAGCACCTTGCACTGGGCATGGCCGTAGTAGGCCAGCATCCACCAGAGGCGCGCCGCCGTGTGGCCGCCCTCCGAGTCGTAGGCCACCACCAGCGTGTCGGGACCGATGCCGAGGCTCCCCAGAAGCTCCGCCGCCTGCTCCGGCTGCATCACGTGGAGCCGGTCGCCGGGGTCTTTGACGTAGCCCGCCCTGTCGCCCCGGCCGATGCTCATCGCGCCGGGGATGTGGGCCCGCTCGTACGCCTCGCGGGGGCCCATGTCCACGATCCGGATGTCGGGCCGGTTCAGCCGCTCGGCGAGCCACTGCGTCTCGGCGAGCATCTGCGGGTTGACGTAACCGCGGTCGTCGGGCACGAGGGCGCTCCCAGATATAATGTGGCCGCGTAGCCGCGGCCCGCCCATTCTACACGCCCCCGGCCACCGAACGCCCCGCCCCCGGCGAGGGCTCTATCGCGCCGCAACGGAAGGAAGACGCCATGCCCGGACCTCTGGAAGGGATCATCGTCCTCGACCTCGCCCGCGTCCTCGCCGGTCCCTTCTGCACCATGACGCTCGGCGACCTCGGCGCCGACGTCATCAAGATCGAGCACCCCAACGGCGGCGATCCGGCGCGCGGCACCGGCCCCTTCATAGAGGACTACAGCTCCTACTTCCTGAGTATCAACCGCGGGAAGCGGAGCGTCACGCTCGATCTGCACACCGGCCAGGGTGTCGAGCTCCTGCAACGGCTCGCCGAAAAGGCCGACGTCCTCGTGGAGAACTTCCGGCCCGGCACCATGGACCGCTTCGGCTTGGGCCCCGAAGACCTCATGCGGCGGGCGCCCCACCTTGTCTACTGCTCCATCTCCGGTTTTGGGCAGACCGGCCCCTACGCCAACCTCCCCGCCCTCGACATCATCGTCCAGGGCATGGGCGGCATCATGAGCATCACCGGCGAGCCCGGCGGGCCGCCCATCAGGCCCGGCGCCTCCATCGGCGACATCGCCGGCGGGCTCTACGGCGCCGTGGGGGTGCTCTCCGCCTTGGTCGAGCGCGCCGTCAGCGGCAAGGGCCAGCATGTTGACATAAGCATGATGGACTGCCAGCTCGCCATACAGGAGAACGCGCTCTCCCGCTTCTTTGCCACCGGCGA
>DAOUKZ010000188.1:0-5902 GCA_034420775.1 Dehalococcoidia bacterium | reverse complement strand
GCGGAGAACTGGTCGCCGCCGCGTCGGGAGCGGTCGTTCCGGAGAGGCGCGGTAACGACATCGAGGGCATGGCGCCTCACGGCTGCTTTCCTTGCGCGGGCGAGGACGCATGGATCGCGATCGCTATCGAGACCGACGGTCAGTGGGAGTCGCTGCGCGACGCGATGGGCAGGCTATCGTGGGCCCAAGACGAACGCTGGCATGATCCCCAAACGCGGTGGGACCAGCGGGAGCACATTCATGACCTCCTCGCCGAGTGGACCGCCCCCCAGGACCGCTTCGATCTCGAGGCCCGGCTTCAGGAATCCGGCGTCCCCGCCATCGCCGTCCTGAGCGCCGCCGACCTGCTCCACTCGCCGCACCTGCGGGAGCGGGGCTACTTCGAGCTCGACGACCACCCGCAGGCTCCTCCCAGCCCCTTCGCCGGGTTCGGCTGGCGTCCCTTCACCGCGGAGCCGCAGAAGCCCGCGCCGCTCTTCAACCAGCACCTCGGCGACGTCACCGACCTGTTGGGGGTGTCGGCCCAGCGTGTCGAGCGATTGCTGGCGGCGAATGTAATCGTCAGGGAACCACGGCACGAATGAGCGTGCGACCTTTCACAAGCGGCTGCCTTGACAGGTTCGGCATGCCCGACATATAAGGCGGGGGGTCAGGCTCGGCGGGACGAAGAAGCGGCGGCCAAGCGGAAAGGTGGGAACGCGTGCCTATCGAATACGAGAAGAAGGACAAGATCGCCTATATCACCATCAACGGCCGCAACGAGGTCAACCCGTTTTCGCCGGAGATGTACCAGGATCTGTACCACGTCTTTAAGGACTTCCGCGACGACCGGCAGGTGAGCGTCGCCCTCATCACCGGTGAGGGGTCCAAGGCCTTCTCCGTGGGCGGCGACCTCAAGCGCATGGTGCAGTCGGCGGACGAGCTGGACCACCTCGAGATCTTCGAGCGCGTCTGGTACCCCCACACGCCACCCCTAGGCTATCCCGCCGTCCTTCACGAGACCTTCGAGCTGCACATGTGGAAGCCCGTCATCGCGGCGGTCAATGGCTACTGCCTGGCGGCAGGGCTGGAAATCCTTCTCTGCATGACGGACATCCGCGTCGCTTCGGAAGACGCCAAGTTCGGCTTCGCTGAGGTTTTGCGCGGTCTAGCCGGTGGAGCGAACACCCGCGTCACGCTCCAGATCCCCTACGCCATCGCCATGGAGCTACTCTTGACCGGGGAGATGATGGACGCGCAGGACGCCTGGCGGATCGGCCTGGTGAACAAGATCGTTCCCAAGGACCAAGTGCTGCCCGTGGCCGAGGAATATGCTCGGAAGCTGAGCGAGCTCCCTCCTCAGGTGCTGCGGGTGCAGAAGGAAATGGCCTCCGTCACCGGCGACGTGCCGCGGCACATGGTCCTCCAGTACGCCAGGGTGCTCGGGGCCATGCAGCGGGTCATCCCGGACGCCTACGAGGGCCAGATTTCCTTCCTGGAGCGGCGCAAGCCCGACTATAAGGGCTAACCGACCGCCTCTCAGAGGGGGGCCGGTTGCCGCCCGCGCACCGGGCTGCCGTTGCCGGGTCCGCTCCTCCTGGCGTCGAGCTCGCCGACGCTCCCGCCTGTCCGAGGGCGAATCACGTATACTCCCCGGAAATCGAGCCGGCCGCCGGGGTTGCGGCTAAAGGCCCTTGCCCGGCTCGTGGTCACCTAGGCGCTGCAGGAGCCTTACGTCGTGAAGGCCTACATCGTCCGCCGCCTGCTCCTCATCATTCCCACCCTCTTCCTTGTCTCCGTTTTCATCTTCATCATCCTGCGGCTTCTGCCCGGCGACGTCGCCCTCATAATCCTCACCGGGGGCGGGACGACCCAGATCGACCCCCAGCAGTACGCTGAGCTTAAGGAGCAGCTGGGGCTCAACGACCCCTGGCACGTGCAGTACATCAACTGGGTCTGGGGCATGCTGCGCTTGGAGGGCGGCGACTCGCTCTGGACGGGCAACCCCGTCTTCGAGGACATCTCACGGGCGCTGCCGGCGACGATTCAACTCACCATCATGGCGCTGCTGATTTCCCTGGTGATCGCGATCCCGGTTGGGATTCTGAGCGCCATGCACCGCAACAGCCCGCTGGACTACGGCATGAGGGTCGTCGCCATTTCGGGGCTGGCCATGCCCGACTTTCTCGTGGGGGCGATGATCGTCCTCGTGCTCATCCTTACCGTTAACTGGATACCGCCGCTCGACTACGCCGGCTTCTTCGAGAACCCCGCCAGCAATCTGCAGCAGATGATCTGGCCTGCCGTGATTCTGGGGTACATCCAAGCCGCCTTCCTGGCCAGAATGATCCGCTCGACCACGCTGGAGGTGCTGGGCCAGGACTACATCCGCACCGCGTGGTCAAAGGGCTTGGCGTCGCGGCACGTCTACATCCGGCACGCACTGCGCAACGCGCTCCTCCCCGTGATCACCGTGGCCGGAATCCAGACTGCCCAACTCCTTGGCGGAGCGGTCATCGTCGAGAACATCTTCGCCATACCGGGGCTTGGCTTTAAGCTCCTGGAGGCCATCGTCAACCGCGACTGGGTCACCCTCCAGACAGTGGTGACGATCTTCGCCCTTGCCATCCTGCTCATTAACCTGTTCATCGACCTGCTCTACGGCTGGCTCGATCCTCGCATCCGGTACGGATAAAAGGGACTCCACACGCAGGTGCGGAACGAGCAAACAAACACGATAGCGGCCGGACTCGCGGACACCGCGTTCGGCGCGGTCCGCCGCTGGGGCGCGAGAGGCGCCCGCTTTGCGCGGAGCAACCCCGTGGCGGCGGCCGCCGCGTTGGTCCTCGTAGTTCTCGGAGTGCTGGCCGCCTTCGGGCCGCTCATTTCCCCGTTCGATCCCCTGGAGTTCCACTCCAAAGACCGGTTTGCCAGCCCGTCGGGGACTTACCTGATGGGCACGGACGAGTTCGGCCGCGACCAGTTCAGCCGGTTGATCGGCGGGACCCGCTCCGTCTTCACCATCGCGGTGACTTCGGTGGCTATCGGCGTGACCCTCGGAGCCCTTATCGGTCTGCTGAGCGGCTACTACGGTGGATGGCTGGACAGCATCCTGCAGCGCGTCATGGACAGCATGATGTCCATTCCGCTCCTCGTCCTGACGCTTGCCATCCTCGCCATGTTGGGGCGGAGCGACCTCAACGTCGTCGGCGCCATCGCCGCGGTCAACGTGCCCATCGCAAACCGCGTGATCCGTTCGGCGGCCCTGTCCGTGAAGGAAGAACCCTACATCGCCGCCGCGAGGGCGCTCGGCGCCTCGGACTGGCGCATCAGTCTGCGGCACATCGGCCCCAACGTCTTGGCGCCGTATCTGGTCATCGTCACCACGCAGATCAGCTGGGCCATCATCGTCGCTTCCGCCCTGTCCTTCCTTGGCGTCGCCTCGCCGCCGCCCGAACCGTCGTGGGGCAGGATGCTGTCCGAAGGCGCTCGGGAATTCGCCGAGCGGGCCCCATGGCTCGCGGTCTTCCCCGCGGTCTTCGTCTTCTTGAGCGTGCTGAGTTTTAACCTCGTCGGCGACGTCCTGCGCGACTCCCTCGACCCCAGACTCCGCGGCCGCTGACCGTCCTGCGGAGTACGACAACGATGGCAAAGGAATATCCGGTTGCCAAGGTATCGGAGTTGCCGCCCGGCGAGATGAAGCTCGTGGTGGCCAACAGGGAACGGCTTCTACTGGCCAACATCGACGGCGTCTTCTACATCACCAGCGATACTTGCACGCACGCCCGGGCGTCCCTGTCGCAGGGCTTTCTCGAGGGTGCCATCGTCGAGTGCCCCCTGCACTTCGCCCGCTTCGACGTCCGCACCGGCGCGTTCATCGACGGCCCCTATACGACGGACGTTCCCCGCTACAGAGCGACGGTCAGGGAAGACACGGTATACGTCGAAATGGAGAGCTAAAAGCAGCCCAACATTACGAGAACGCAACAGAAGTGAATCCTTGACATTGCCAAGGCGCAATGCTATACCGTGCCCACTTGGCGGGGCACTCAAGCGGGGTGGCGCGCTTGAGGAGGGGGGTGTTTCATGGGCGATTACAAGGTTATTTCCGCGGACACGCATGTCGTCGAACCTCCCGACCTGTACACCTCGAGGTTCGAGCCCGGTCTGAGAGACCGCGCGCCGCGCGTCGAACGACGCACGACGAAGGGCGGCCAAGAGTACGACGTGTGGATCGTCGAGGGCCAAGAGGCCGGCATGTTGGGCACCTTCGTGAAGGCCGGCCAGCGCTTCGAGGACCCCGAGAAGATCGACTTTCTGGGCTTCTGGGACGACGTACGGAAGGCCGCCTACGACCCGCACGAGATGCTCAAAGAGTTGGAGATGGACGGGGTCTGGGCGGCGTGTCCGCAACCCAGCCAAGGCCTCTTCTGGTACCGGTTGACCGACCACGAGATCATCTCCGCGACCTGCCGCGCCTATAACGACTGGATATCTGAGTTCTGCGAGCCCTACCCCGACCGGCTCAAGGGCATCGGCGTGCTCAACGTTGACGACGTCGACGAGGCCTGCGCCGAGATGGAGCACTGCGCAGAGATGGGGCTGGTCGGCGTCTTCATCCCTTCCTCGCCCCTCTGGGAGAGGCCCTACCGCGACCCCGTCTACGAGAAGCTGTGGTGGACCGCCCAGGACCTCGACATGCCGCTGTTGCTCCACATCGGCAGCAATCGCGGCGGCATTCCGGGCTGCGAGCTCACCATCGACACCGCCGACCTCACCGCCGCCGGCTTCGCCACGATCGACTACTGGGTCAGATATTCGATGACCTGCATGATCTTCGCCGGCGTCTTCGACCGCTACCCCAAGCTGCAGGTGGGCTCCGTCGAGCACGAGACCGCGTGGATCCCTCATTGGCTCAAACAGATGGACTTCATCTACATGGAGCGGCCCGCGCAGAGCCGCAAGCTGGGCTGGCGCTCCAAGCAGGGGTTCATGCCGTCGGACTATTGGCGCGAGAACTTCTTCGTGGAGTTCATGGAAGACGACGCGGGCATCCAGATGCGCCACCTCATTGGCGTCGACAACATGCTCTGGGGAAACGACTTCCCCCACGCGGAGTCCACCTGGCCCCACTCCATGCAGTTCCTGGACAGAATCTTCAAGGGCGTCCCCGACGAGGAACGCCGCAAAATCACCTCGGAGACTGCAGCCAAGATCTTCAAATTCGCACCAGCATAGCGTCGGCCTGAGCCGCCACCACGATCAACGGAGGGAACCGTGATGAAGAACCAGCGGTCTCGATTACGGAAGCTGTATCTCCTGATTGGCGCGCTGGCCGTGCTTGCGCTCATCGTCGCCGCTTGCGAGGGCCCGGCAGGACCGGCAGGCCCAGCAGGACCGGCAGGCCCAGCAGGACCGGCGGGCCCGGCAGGACCGGCGGGGCCCGAAGGGCCGGCCGGAGGCGATGCTCCGGCTCCCCCACCGGCGCCGACGGCGGCCCCGGCCACCGCTATGCCCCAGCCCACCGCGGCGCCGTCCTTGCCCGAAGGGGAGTACGGTGGAACGCTGATTGCCGTCTCGTCGGGCGATCCCCCGAACCTCGACGTCGCTCGCGCCACCTCCGTCCAGCTTCTGCACATGTGGGGCCAGTCCTATAGCCAACTGGTGCGCTACAACTTCCAAGAGCCGCTCGAAGACGTCGTCCCCGACCTGGCAACGGGATGGGAAGTCAGCGACGGCTCGACGGTGTACACCTTCAAGATCCGACAGGGCGTCAAGTGGCACGACGGCCAGGACTTTACCGTCGAGGACGCCCAGTTCGGCGTCCAAGTGCTCAAGGACGAGAACCCGCGCATGATTCCGGAGTTGGAGTCGGTCACCGCTATTGAGGCGGTTGGCGACGACACCCTGCGGATCACATTGA
>DAOUKZ010000187.1:0-6568 GCA_034420775.1 Dehalococcoidia bacterium | reverse complement strand
GGGGAAAGGCCGGAGGGGTGGGCGCTTCTCTGGGCGGTGGGGAGGCGGGGACGGGCGCGTCGCGACGCGCCCCTACAGGGGAGCAGAGGCCGGAGGGGACGGGCAACCACAAGAGTTGCCCCTACGGGAGGGGAGAAGAGGTGGTAGGGACCCGCCCTCAGTCCCTCCCATAAAGGGAGGGAGGCCGGAGGGGACGGGCAACCACAAGAGTTGCCCCTACGGGACGGGAGAAGAGGTGGTAGGGACCCTCCCTCAGTTCCTCCCATAAAGGGAGGGAGGCCGGAGGGGGATTCCGGCGGCTAGGCGGGGTTGAGGGCGTCGGCGAGGATGGCGTCGTCGTCGTGGTGGTAGCGGGCGCGGTAGGCGGCTTCGGCGACGCGGGGGAGGATGGCGTCGACGGTGCGCTGGTCGAGCTGGGCGGCGATGTCGGCGGCGCCGGCGTGCTCCAGCATCTGGGGGAGGCGGGTGCGCAGGCGCTCCAGGGTCCACTGGAGGGGGTCGCCGTCGGCGATGGGGTCGAGGTGGAGCATGACGTTGGTGCGGTCGTTCCACGAGACGTAGTGGTAGTGGGGGTCCTCGTCGAAGCAGTCGAAGCGGAGGTGCTCCAGGGCCTCGCCGCCGCGGACGCCGTAGACGTGGAGCGAGACGCCGCGGTCGTCGAGGGGGCCGTCACCCGGGTCCGTGCCGGAGGCGGTCGCGATCTCGCTGGCCGCCGAAATCGCCTCGGAGAGCAGCCGGTACTCGATTCCGAAGCGGAGGGGGCCGGCGTCGATGAACTCCGTCTGCGCCTCCAGCGGCGGGATGGGCATCTGGTCGTAGTAGGTGATGTGCGACGTCATGGCGGCTCCTCTCGCTCCCTGACCGGCGGCCGGTGGTCTTCCGCTAGAGACCTTTTGCTTAACCAGGGACGCAGGCTCCGGCAGGGTCGCGCGGCCCCCGCCGCCCTCCGCCCTCACTCCAACCCTCTCCCAGCGGGAGAGGGGGAAGGCCACCCCGCGCCACCCGTCTTTCGGCTTGCCGACGGCGTATGCAAAGGTCTCCGTTAGTATGCCACCGGATGGCTAGCGGGGCAGGCCGAGTCCGCGGGTGGCGATGATGTTGCGCTGGATCTCGGTGGTGCCGCCGGCGATGGTGTTGCTGACCGAGCGGAGGAGGCCCTTCCCCACGCGGCCGCGGATCGGGGCGCGGCGTTGGGGGAGGTCGAAGAGGCCGTAGAGGCCGAGGATGTCGGCGCAGAGGCGGGAGATGCGCTGGCTGGCCTCGCAGCCGTACATCTTCGACATCGACGCCTCGTAGTTGGGTACCAGGCCCTCGCTCTGCTGCCATGCGACGCGGTAGGCGAGGAGACGGCCCACGTTGTACTCGATGGCCATCTCCGCGAGCTTGTGCCGCGCGATCGCGTCGACGCCGCCCGTTCCCGGCCGGCCGTTCTCCCGCATGAAGTCCTCGAGCTGGCGGTAGGTCTTGTAGTTGTTGGCGATCCGCTCGATGCCGGAACGCTCGAAGTCGAGGTTCGCCGCCACGACGTACCAGCCCTGGTTCTCCTCGCCGACCATGCCGCTCTTGGGGACGCGGACGTTGTCGAAGAAGATCTGGTTGAAGCCGTGGTCGTTGTCCATGCTGATTAGGGGGTGGATCGAGACGCCCGGCGTGTTCAGGGGCAGGACGAAGACGCTGATGCCCTTGTGCTTGGGGGCGTCGGGGTTGGTGCGGGTCGCCAGCCAGATGTAGTCGGCCATGTGGGCGCCGCTGGTCCAGATCTTGGAGCCGTTGATGACGTAGTCGTCGCCGTCGCGCACGGCGCGGGTCTGGAGACCGGCGAGGTCGGAGCCGGCGCCGGGCTCGCTGTAGCCGATGCAGAAGGAGATGTCGGCGTTCACGATGCCGGGGACGTACTGGCGCTTCTGCTCCTCGGTGCCGTTGAGCATGAAGCTGGGCCCCATCTGGCGCTCGGCGATGAAGTGGTAGCCGACGGGCGCCTTCGAGGTGAGCATCTCCTCGTTGTAGATCAGGCGCATCATGTGGCTGATGGCCTGGCCGCCCCACTCCTTGGGCCAACTGAGGCCGATCCATCCCTTCGCGGCGAGCTTCTTCGAGAAGGCCTTGTTGTGGTAGGTGCCCTCCGCGCCGTCGTCGACGGCCTGCCATTCCTCCGGCGTCAGCGCCTCGGCGAGGAAGTCCCGCACCTCTTGGCGGAACCGCAGCTGTTCGGGGGTGAAGGCGAAGTCCATGCGTCTCCTCTTGTTGGCGTGGGGCTTACGGGGTTTCCGGGGGCGGCTGCTTGACGAAGACGACGCCCCGTTCGATCAGGCGCTCGATCTCGTCCGGGCCGTAGTCCAGTTCTTCCAGGGTCTGCTGGGTCGCGTTGCCCAGCACCGGGGGCGCGGACGGCGGCGTGACCTGCGAGTCGGAGTAGCGCACGGGATGCCCCGGCATGCGGATCTCGCCGACCCGCTCGTGCTCCACGCTCCAGATCGCGCCGTTGTTGACCACTTGGGGGTCGTCGAAGACCTGCTCCGGCACGTTGAGCGGACCGCAGGGCACGCCGGCCTCGTCGAGCAGCGCGAACCACTCCTGTGTCGTCTTGGATCGGAAGACCGGCTCCACCTGGGCGACGAGCGCGGCGTTCTCCTCGCGGGTGGTGCCGCCGTAGCTGGCGCCGTCGATGGCGGGGTCGTCGATGCCGAGCAGGTCGCGGAGGCTGCGTCGCATGACGTTGTTGAGGCAGGCGACGGCGAGGAAGCCGTCCTTCGTCGCGTACGGGCGCCAGTAGATGTTGCGGGTGTTGGCGCCGAGGTGGCTCTGGCGCAGCTCGAAGAGCTCCCGGATGTTGTAGCCCGCCCGCGCCGCCTCGGCGACCTTCTCGGCGAACTCACGGCGCGGGGCGGCGTCGAAACGCTCGACGTTGTTCATGGGCCGGTACTGGCAGGCGAGGATGGCGTTGAGCAGGTTGGTCTCGACCTTCTGGCCGCGGCCGGTGCGCTCTCGGGCCAGCAGGGCGCCGACGATGCCGAGCGCGAGAAAGACGCCAGCCGAGTAGTCGCTGATCGAGGTGGTGGTCATGCCGAGGCCGTCGGGGGCGAAGGTGCCCTCGTGGGCGATGACGCCGCCGACGGCCTGCGCCACCATGTCGAAGGCGCCGCGGTGGGCGTAGGGGCCGCTGTGGCCGTAGGCGGTGATCTCGCCGTAGACCAGCCGGGGGTTGAGCGGGGCCAGGGTCTCGTAGTCGATGCCGAGGCGCTTGGCGGCCTGGGGGCGCAGGTTGACGACGACGGCGTCGACGCGCTCGACGATGCGGCGCACGATATCGGCGGCGTCCTCTTTCTTCAGGTCAACGACGAAGCTGCGCTTGGTGCGGTTGACCTGGAGGAAGCCGCGCCCCTCGCCGTCCAACGGGACGGAGAAGCGCATGCGGTCACCGCCCGGCGGCTCGATCTTGAGCACGTCGGCGCCAAGGTCGGCGAGGACCATGGTGCAGTAGGGGCCGGCGATGTACTCGGTGAAGTCGGCGATTCGAACGCCGGACAGGATGCCGGACACCGTGACCCTCCCGCGGACCACAGCATGACCCGCACCGGGCGTAAGTTTACGCCACGGGGGAAGCGGCCGCGCCGTGGGGCGGTCTAGGGAGGGTTAGACGGGGTGGTGTGGGCGGGGCTGGTGTTCTACCAGCGGCCGCCGCCGCCACCGCCGCCCCTGCGCCCGCCGCGGTCCTCGCGGGGGCGGGCTTCGTTCACCGTGAGGGTGCGGCCCTGGAACTCGGTGCCGTTCAGCGCCTGGATGGCGGTCTCGGCCTCGTCGTCATTTGGCATCTCGACGAAGCCGAAGCCCTTCGATCTGCCGGAGTACCGGTCGGTGATCAGACGGACGTCGTCGATCTTGCCGTGCGGCGTGAAGAGCGACTCGAGGTCGGGCTGGGTGGCGTCGAACGAGAGGTTGCCTACGTAGATATTCACGCAACGCTCCTTGGGAGGGGATTGGCGCCCTGGATAGCTAGCGTCGCGTGCCCGGGACCAGAAGAAAGGGGCAGGCATACGGGACATTCGCCGAATTCAAGACCCGCATAGCATACCATCTTGCCGAAAGTCGCGCCCGTGGGCGGTGTCGCACGCGGGACGGTAAAGGAGATCTCTGCAAAATGAGGGCTGCGGGCTACGTTGACGTTTGGCGCACCCCTCCCAGCCCCCCGCCCTCACCCCTGCCTCTCCCAGCGCGGGAGAGGGGTCAGACCGCCCCGCGCCGCCCGTTCTCCATCTCGGCGGCGGGTTACGCAATGGTCTCCAAAGGGGGAAAGAGGTGGTCGGGGCGAGTGGATTTGAACCACCGACCCCCTGCACCCCATGCAGGTGCGCTACCGGGCTGCGCCACGCCCCGACGTCTCGGAAGTACGCCGCTCCCAGAAGTGGGAAGCGCCCCGACCATCGGACAGAATAGCACGCCCCCTTCGACGGCGGCAACGAATGCGACGGGCGCGGAGAGGTCCCGCGCCGGTTTACGTCCCGCGCGCATCGCCCTAGAATCGAGGCCGACGGCCCAGCACACGAATACCGGAGGACGCTATGGACCAGCACATCGGCGTCGACGTCTACTTCGACTGCGTCTGACCCCACGTCTATCAAGCAGCAGTTTGGCTGCGAAAGGTCAAAGAGCGGAAGGGCGACGCGCTGCAAGTCAACTGGCGCTCCTTCCCGCTGGAACAGCAGAACAGCAAGGAAGGCCCGGAGTGGCGTCTGTGGGACCACGCCGACGACCACCCCAGCCGCAGCCTGCCCGCCTTCCGCGCGCTCGAGGCGGCCCGGCGCCAGGGTGACGACGCCTTCGCCGACCTCCTGTTCGGGCTCCTGGAGAAGCGCCACACGGCGCGCCTCAACTTCCGCGAGCCCGATGAGATCGAGGCGGTGGTGAAGGATGCCGGGCTCGACCTCGACAAGTTCCGCGCCGACGCCGCCGACCCGGCGCTGCTCGCCAACATCGCGACCGACTTCGAGTCGGCGGCGCCCAAGGGCGTCTTCGGCACGCCGACGTTCACGTTCGAGAACGGCCAGACCTTCTTCATGCGGATCAAGGCTCCCGACGATCCCGCCGAGGCCGAGCGCATCTTCGACGCGCTGTACGAGGTGCACGTGAAGAGCGGGGCGGTCGACGAGGTCAAGCACCCGCACCCGCCGGAGGAGTAGCTCTCGGAGGGCCAGCCTACTCGATCACCTCGATGACGTCGGCGGAGCCGAGCTGGTCGAGGGGGACGGGGAAGGCGTCGGCCGCCGGCCGGCTCAGCCATAGGCCGACGGGCGTATCGATGTTGACCTGCTGGCGGCTCGGGTAGTGGTCGGCCAGGAGGCGGACGAGCATTTCGCCGGCGATCCGGCCGTTCTCCTCGGCCACCGGACCCCGGGCGGCGTAGGCGCCCCGCTCGACGTGGTCGCGCCGCGTCCCCACGACAGGGATGCCCACGCTGGCTGCCGCCGAGAGGATGTCTTCGAGCGCGTCGTCGAGCAGCGCCGACGGCGTGAGGGCGATGGCGGCGACGTCCGCCTCCGCCGCCTCACGTACGGCGTCGGCGACCGAGGCGGCGTCGGTGACTTCGATCTTTACGAGTTCGAGTCCGGAGCGGCTGATGCCCTCGGCCCCCAGACGCGCCGCGGCGACCGAGTCCAGCTCGTCGGGCACGACGAAGACCGCGAGCCGCGAGCTTGCGATGAGGTCAAGGCTTGGCAGGGCCGGGCTGACCATCTCGACGAGGCCCACCGCGGGCGCGAAGGCGCCGTCGAAGACCTCCTGGTGCCGGAAGCCGCCGTCGGTCAGGCCGCCGATGGTGTCGTCGGTGGCCAGCGCGTAGAGGATGACCCGCCCCCTGGCGCCCTCGACCGCCGCGCGCAGCGCGTCGGAGCCGATCGCCAGAAGGACGTGGACCTCCTCCTCAACGAGCAACTCATCGACGATCTCGTCGAGGGGGAACTCGCTGCCCTCGGCGTTGAAGCGGAAGTAGCGGACGTCCTCGGTGGCCTTGTAGCCTGCCGTGTCCATCGCCTCGAGGAAGCCGTCGCGGGCGTCGTCGACGGCGGGGTCGTCGAAGCGCTCGACGATGCCGATCTTGACGATGTCGCCGCCCCCGCAGGAGGCCAGGACAAGCGCCGCCGTCAGCAGGGCGGCGAGCAGCCGCGGCAGGGAGAAAGAGAGGAGTTTCGGGAGCGGCATGGCGGAGCAGCCGGGAAGGCTCGAACGATGATAGCAGAGCGGCGGGGGCACGTCGTCGAAAAGTCGCCCGCGAAGCCGATGACTTTAGTGAAACGCGGGCGTATAGTTGCTAGTAGATCGTCAGGCTGCAGCGCAGGAGGAAGCCATGGGTGTGATCATCCGTTGGTCCGCGCGGCGGGCCGAAACCAGCGGCGGGTCCGCTCCCGCCGAGCACGACTTGCAAGGAGTCGTGCGGTGTTCCGAAGACGATGTGGGCCAGATGGTCCGGGCGCTCAGCGCCGAAGTTCTCCTTCTCCGGGACAAGGCCAACCAACTCCGCGGCAAAGGGATGGTGGTCACGGCCCAGATACACGAGGAGGAGAGCGACGGTTCC
>DAOUKZ010000186.1:0-14064 GCA_034420775.1 Dehalococcoidia bacterium | reverse complement strand
GCGCCCGATGTCGCGTTCCGGGTCGCCGACGCGGCGCATGGGAATCTGGGCGGCGCGCTGCCGAATCCACTCCTCAGGGTCTTCCCCTTCGCCCACGATGGCGTTCTGAGGCGTGAGCGCCGAGGGAGAGATGTTGTTGACGTTGATCCCGTGCGTGCCCCACTCGACGGCGGCGGTCCTGGTGACCGCGCGGATCGCCTCCTTGTTCGCGTTGTAGTCGGCGGCGCCGGGCCAGCCGATGATGCCCATGATCGAGGCGAAGTTGACGATCTTGCCGCCGCCCTGCTCCTTCATGTGCGGGAAGACGGCCTTGCAGCAGAACCACGTGGCCCGCGCCCCGGTGTCGAAGGACTCGTTCCACCAGTCCTCGGGGATCGACTCGACCGGCGACCCCTGATGCGCGCTCGACGCGCCCGTCCAGCTCTGGGCGGCGTTTACCAGCACGTCCACCCGGCCGAAGCGCTCCACGGTCTGGGCGACCATGCCCTTGACCTGCTCCTCGTCGGCGACGTCTACGGTGAGCGCCATGCCGTCGCCCTCGAGTTGGCGAACCTCCTCCAGGGCGCCCTCGGCGGCGTCCTCGTAGCGGTCGACGATGACCACCTTCGCCCCTTCTTTGACGAAGGCTCGGACGATCCCACGGCCCAAATGACCGCCGCCGCCCGTCACGATCGCTACTTTCCCGTCCAACATGCCGACTGCCATAGTCCTGCCTCGCGTCCTAGTTCGCGCCGGGGAGCACGCGGCCCGGCCAGACGCCGGTGTGCTCGCCGTCCTCAATGACGATTTCGCCGTTCACCATCACCGCCTTCACTCCCTGGGCGCGCTGGATGATGCGCTTCGCCCCTCCGGGGAGATCGGGCCGCAGCTCGCGGGGGAGCGCGTCGAGGCGGTCGGCGTCGAACATCACGATGTCCGCCGCCCGGCCCTCCTCCAGCACGCCGCGGTCGGTGAGCCCGAGCACGTTCGCCGGCATGGAGGTGAGCCGCCGGATGGCCTCCTCGAAGCTCATCACGCCGACCTCGCCCACCCAGTGCCGCAGGAAGAGCGCGATGAAATCAACGCCGCAGTCCATGTCCAAGTGCGCGCCCGCGTCGGAGACGCCGGGCAGGCAGTAGGGCGACTTGATGATCTGCTCCACCGCAGCGGGGTCGCCGTTCATCATCCCCTTGAAGAGGAAGCGCGTTTGCAGGTCCTCTTCGAGCGCGAGGTCGAGGAAGTAATCGACCGGGTGTTTGCCCGCCTCGGCGGCGAGCTCCAATACGAGCCGCCCCTCCGTGGCCTTGTTCTGGGGAAGGTTGGTGCTCTGCACCCGCATGAGCCGGTTCCGGTTGACCATCGTGCCCATCGCAGGCGGGGCGTCGAATTCCTCGCGGAGCTTGGCGCGGTGCCCGGGGTCGGCGAGCAGACGGCACTTCTCCTCATGCGGCTTCTTCAGGGTCTCGCGCCACGCCGGGAAGGTGTCGAACATCGTGGTGTGGTTCAGGTTCAACTCGAGGTCGAGGCTCTGGCACTTGGAGACGGCGTAGATGTTCGCCCCCTTGCCGACGGCCTCCTCCATGAAGGCGAGCAGGTTGCGCCACTCGTCGGGCATGTCCCACCGGTGCTGGAACTGGTTCCAGATGACGGGACGGCCCGTCTTGTCGCTGAGGTCGACGAGGAAGGCGCGGAACTCCGGCGAGATGTGCGACGCGCCGGGGAAGGGCGAAACGGTGATGATGCCGCGCCCCTTCTGCCGGAGGACGTCGCCCAGGGCATAGATCTCTTCTAGCTCGGCCTTCTGGCTGGGTACGGCGCGCCCGTCCACTCCCTGCTGGAAGCTGGCCTTGAGCGTCGAGAGGCCCACCGCGCCCGCGTCCATGGCCAGGGCGAGGTGGCGCTGCATCTCGCCGACTTCGGCCTCCGTCGCAGCGCGGTCCTGCGAGTCGGGGCCCATGACGAAATAGCGCAGCGGCGAGTGCGCCACCTGCGCGGCGACGTTGACGCCGAGTTGGCGGCCCAGGAAATCGAGGTAGTCAGGGAAGCTCTCCCACTCGAACGGGACACCCTCCTGGAGCACGTCCAAGGGCATCCCCTCGACGCGGGCCATCAGCCGGGTGAGGTAGTCGACGTGCTCCGCCCGCGCCGGGGCGAGGCCGTAGCCGCAGTTACCGGTCAGGACGGTGGTCACGCCGTGCCAGCAGGAGGAGGTGGCGAGCCGGTCCCAGCAAAGCTGGGCATCGTAGTGGGTGTGGGTGTCGAAGAAGCCGGGCGTGACGGTGAGGCCGTCGGCGTCGATGACCCGCTTGGCGGGCCCGCCGACGTCGCCGACGCCGGTAATCCGGCCCTCGCTCACGGCGACGCCGCCATAGCGGGCGGCCGCGCCCGTTCCGTCCACGATGCGCGCGTTTTCAATCAGGACATCGACGGCCATGGCGCCCTCCTACGCTCTCCTGATGGCGACGCGCGTATGGTAGCACGGACGCGCGCCGTGCGCGGGGCGCTTAGGCGTCGGACGCTTCTTCGGGAAGCGGGTAGACCAGCGTCAGCGGGTTGTTGGAGTACCAACCGAACCAGAAAGCGTTGTTGGTGGGAATGCGGGCCAGTGGGACCGAGCCGTCCCCGGGCACCAGCGCCTCTTCCGTCACCCGCCAGGTGACGCCGCCGGAGTCGACGAGGGTGCGGGCCCCCAGCTCGCCGCCGAGCTCTTCCTCGAAGGTGATACGGGCCCCTTCGCGGTCGGCGAGGTAGGCGCGCGCCCCGCCGTGCAGCGGGTCGGTCACGACCACGAGTGCGTTCTCCCCGATAGTGTCGTTGAGGACCGGTGTCTCCATGAGCGCGCGCAGGGAGTAGGCCTTGGGGACGCCGCCCAGCAGCACGCCGAGGACCTGCGCCTTGGTCGCCAGCTCCTCGCTCTGCAACCAGACGGGGAACATCGTCCGCGAGCTGTTGAAGTAGTCGAAGTAGATCGCGAGGGGGTCGTCTTCCGGCACGTAGAAGTCGGACTGGTAGACGCCCGTGACCTTGCTCAGCACGGTCGTGTCAGGATGGCTCGCCTTCCACTCGCCCCACGTCGTCAGCGTGATGGGGAGCTTCTTGAGCTTGATGCCGCTATTCACCAGCGGCCCGATGACAGGCTCGCCGACGAACTGGCGCCACAGCGTCTCCGTCGCCCGGTCGTACATCAGCTTGTTGCTCCGGTAGAGCATGCCCGACGTGCCGAACTCGATGGGCTGGTCGGATATCTCGGGGACGTTGGTGGAATACACGATTCCAGCGCCGCAGAGCGTTCAGTAGGCGAGGGCGAAGGGCTCGCCTCCCAGCGTGTCGTTCACCATTTCGTGCGCGTTGACGATGCGCAGCGGGTAGGCGCGGTGCTCGCCGTTGATGGAGACGCCGAAGACGCGGTCGCCGGGCGAAAGATACTCGGCGCCGGGGTCGTCCGCCGGAATCGTGGGTGGGTAGCGGAGGTCGGGGATGCCGTCCCGGCGGACGCCGCCCCAGACGATCTCCTCGACGCGGATGCGGGCATCTTGCCCGGCCTCGCCCAGAAGGGCCGCCATGTCGGGGTCGATGCGGCCGAAGAGCTCCTTCTTGAACTCGACGTATTCAGTCGGCGGGGTGACCTCGTCATGCTCTCCCAGCCAGATGATCCACTCCCGCCAATCGCGGCTCGTGTACTCCTCGCCGGTAAGAACCCGCAGCGCCTCGAGGATGGCCTCGATGCCGGCCGGATGGAAATACGTCGGCGTGAAGTACCACTCGAGCAGCACCGGGATGTAGCTCCGGTCGCCGCTGGCGCCCATCGAAGCGAAGGCGTCGGGCTGGAACATGGGATCGGTTTCGAGGCTCTCCCACATGAGCTCGTTTCGGTCGGCCTCGATTTGCTCCTCCGGCGGCAGCGTGGGACGTGGCGTGGCGGAGGGCCCAGAAGTCGCGGTGGGCTCCGCGACGGCGGGTACCGGCGTTGGGGTGGGGCGCGGCCCCGAGGGAGAAGCGGCGGGCGGCGCGGTCGCGGTGGAGGAAATAGGAGCAGCGGTGTCTGTCGGCCCCGAAGGAGGGGTCGTCGGCTCGGAGACCTCCGTCGGCGCGCCGGCGTCATCCGGCGGTGTCGTGGCCTCAGGCGCGGCGGTGGGGGTGGGAACGGCCGGCGTCGACGTCGGCGCTTCGTCGCCGGAGCAGGCCACGGCCAGGAGCACGAGCGCCCCCGTCGCGATGCCGACTCGCCATGTCACTTTCCGTATCCTCATCTGGCCCTTGTCTAAGCATACGCGAATGGCCGGATTTGGGTTTCGGCAGCCCCGGTGGAGCTTTACAAGGGGCAAGATGGGCCGTATAAACACGCTGGCCGGCCCCACGCCGGCGACGCCATCCCCGGAGACCTCCGTGCCCGACGTCATCTACGAGAGGCATCCCGGCGACCACTACGCCGTCTTCACCCTGAACCGCCCCGACCGCCTCAACGCCATCGGCGGCGGCGTGAAGGAAGCGCTCGACGCCGCCCGGGCCGACTTCGAGGCCGACACCGAGATGCGCTGCGGCATCGTCACCGGCGCAGGCCGCGCCTTCTGCGCCGGCGCCGACCTGAAGGAGATGGCGGAGAACAACGAGCGCCGCCGCAAGATCCAGGCAGACTTCGCGGCCGGCGTCATCTCCCAGGCCGAGCGCGACCAAGCGCTGGGCGTCACCTTTCCCACCGACCTGAGCTTCTTCAGCTTCTCCCGCAGCTCAAAGCCGTTCATCGCCGCCATCAACGGGCTCGCTATCGGCGGCGGCATGGAGGTCAGCCTCGACTGCGACATCCGCATCGCCTCCACCGAGGCCTATTTCGGCCTCTACGAGGTGAAGCGCGGGATTATCGCCGGTTACGCGGTGCAGCACCTGCCCCGTCTGATTCCCCTCGGCGAGGCGATGTACATGCTCCTCACCGGCGACCGCATCTCCGTCGAGGACGCCCTCCGCAGCCGGTTGGTGCACGAGGTCGTCGAGCCGGACCGTCTCATGCCGCGCGCGGTCGAGATCGCCAAGATGATCGCCGCCAACGCCCCGCTCTCCATCCAAGGAACCAAGGCGATGGGCTCCGCCTGGCGCCTGATGGGAATGGAGGAGACGAAGCGGGTCGCCGACTGGACGATGCGCTACCTCGGCGAGAGCGACGACGCCAAGGAAGGACCGCAGGCCTTCGCCGAAAAGCGCGAGCCCCGGTGGACGGGGCGCTAACCTCCGAAAGGACCGCCATGCCCGATCTCCGCTACGAGAAGTTCCCCAAGCAGCACTACGCGACCTTCACCATGGACCGGCCCGAGCGTCTGAACGCCGCGGGCCGGCGGCTCAAGCTCGAATGGGAGGAGGCGCTGCAGGACTTCGAGGCCGATAGCGAGATGCGCTGCGCCATCGTCACCGGCGCGGGCCGCGCCTTCTGCGCCGGCGCCGACCTGAAGGAGATGGCCGAGGACAACGCCGCCCGGCAGGCCGCCGAAGCCGACTACGCCGCCGGCGAGATCACCCTGGAACAGCGCGACGCGCGCCTGCGGGAGCTTGCTCCGCCCCAGGTGGACAACTTCCGCATCTCCTTCCACCCCAAGCCGTTTATCGCCGCGGTGAACGGTCTTTGCATCGGCGGGGGGATGGAGCGGACCATGGCCTGCGACATCCGCATCGCCTCCACGGAGGCCTATTTCGGCCTGTTCGAAGCCAAGCGCGGCATCCTCGCCGGCTACGGCATCATGCACCTCGCGCGGCTGATGCCCTACGGCGACGCCATGTACCTGCTTCTCACCACCGACCGCATGAGCGCGGAGCAGGCCCGGGAATCGGGCTTCGTGCGCGAGGTGGTCGAGCCCGAGCGCCTCATGCCCCGCGCCGTCGAGATCGCGGAGATGATCGCCGCCAATGCCCCGCTCTCCATTCAGGGCACCAAGGCGATCGCCGCCACCTGGCGGCACATGGGCATGGAAGAGGTGCGGCGGGCCAACGACTGGGTCGCCCGCTACGTCCTCGATTCCGACGACTCGAAGGAAGGCCCGCGGGCCTTCTCCGAGAAGCGCGAGCCGAACTGGACGGGCCGCTAGCGGGCGGCCGCCACCGCGCTCCGCTCCCAGACCCCCGCGATCTCCGGCGAGTCGACCACGTAGCCGTAGGCTTGGTCCATCTTGCGCAGTGAGAACTCATGCCGCTGCTGGTCGAAGTCGCCGCAGCAGTCGGCCACCGTCACCACGTAGAAGTCGGCGCAGAAGCCGTCGCGCGTGGTTGACTCCACGCAGCCGTTCGTGGCGTCGCCAGTCATTAGCAGCGTCTTGATCCCGTTGCTGTGGAGGA
The DNA here is from genome assembly GCA_034420775.1 of Dehalococcoidia bacterium. GTDB lineage: Bacteria > Chloroflexota > Dehalococcoidia > SHYB01 > SHYB01 > DAOUKH01. The sequence continues at coordinate 7,767 of DAOUKZ010000186.1, read as the reverse complement.
CCTGCTCCAGCCGCGTGCCCCAGAAGGCGCTGTAACGGTGCTTGACGACGACGACCTCACGGTCGCGCTCGTCGGGCCGGATGTTGCCATAGAAGTCGGCGCCCCACGTCCCTTCAAGGCACGACCCGCCGTCGCGGGGCGCGCCGCCGTTCCGCCGCCGCTGGTGCGCGATCCAGGACGGGGACTGGTACTTCGCATCCCCGATCATCTGCACGAACACCGTCATGACGCCGAAGCGGCGGGCCGTCTCCAGAAAGCGTTCGATGTTCTCCAGCATGGCCGGGATCAGGGTCATGTCGCGCCAGAACTCGGGCGCCGCCTTCGCGATGTGTCCTTCGGGGTGCACGAAGTCGTTCTGCACGTCCACGATCACGAGCGCCGTGTGGCGCGGATCGACCTGCTCTTCCAGCGTGACCAGAATCTCGGTGTCGTCGAACATGGCGGCCCTCCCGGCGCCGCATGCAGGGGCGCCTCGCAGCGCCATTATAGGCGCGCCGCCCCCTCGTCCGGCGGCGCTGGGCGATGTTGACATCACCCCCATGCCGCCATAGAGTCGGAGGCGTAGCGAGATTAGCAACCCGCCAGAAGCCAGCGCCACTGGTCCGGGAGGTCACGATGCCAGTCTTCATCCTCATGAGCGAATTGACCCCGGAGGGTCAGCAGACTTTGCACCGGCACCCCGAACGCCTCTTCGAGGTGAACCGCGAAGTCGAGTCGTTCGGCTGCCGGATCATGGCCCAGTACGCCGTGCTCGGCGGCTTCGACTTCGTCACCATCATCGAGGCGCCCGACACGAAGACCGTAGCGCAGCTCTCGCTCGACTTGGGCTCCCGCGGCACGATCTCCATCTCAACGATGCCCGCCATCCCCATCGAGGAGCTTCTGCTCCAGCTCAAGGAGACGAAGAAAGTCGGCGACGGGTAAGCCCCGGTGGCGGCGAACGCCCCGCCGGTCGAGATCGCGGCGGCGCTTGGCAAAGCCGCGCTCTTCACAGGTCTGACCGAGGCCCAACTCGCCTCCATCGCGCCCTTGGCGCGCGGCGTTTCCTTCGGAAGCGGCGCCGTCATCTTCCGCGAGGGCGACCCCGCCCGCTTCCTCTACGTCGTCGTGCGGGGGCGCGTCACCCTCGAAATGACCATCGAGGGAGGGAGCCGCCTCGAACCCGTGGTGGTCGGCGTCATGGGGAGCGGCGACGCCGTGGGCCTCTCCGCGCTAACCCACCCCTACGTGCTGCACCTGACGGCGGTGGCCAAGGGCACCTGTCAGGCCGTCGAAATCGACGCCGAGGCGCTCCGCGAGGCAATCGACCTCGACCACACCCTCGGCCTGCGCATCATGACCAACGCGGGCGCGCTCCTCTCCTCCCGCCTCACCTTGACGCGCAAGGCCCTCATCCGCGAAGTCCACGACCGCGCCGGCGGCTAGGCCTCATAGACCAACGTCCTCGTCCTTTCGAGGGACTGCCGGAAGTAGGGGTTCTTGATGGCCCCGCCCGAGACGAGATCCACGGGCCGTCCGAAAAGCCGCTCTAAGGCTTCCAGCAGGCCGAAATACGCGTCGGCGTACGCAGCAGCCGGGAGCGCCCCGAACTCCACGACAAAGTCCAGGTCGCTTTCCTCGGGCCGGTGTTGGTCCGTTGCGGCGGAGCCGAAGAGATCGAGCCTTAGCACGCCGTAGCGCCGGCACAACTGCTCCACTTCGACGGCCCGCTCGGCAACCGCTATGTTCATCCTGCGCCCTCCATCCACCGACCACGTCCTACCATACGATACCCTAGCCGCCCGAGGCGGACTGTGACGAGACAACCCCTTCTCATAGCGCCCAACCACGTTTCCCGCCATACTAGGCGCGCGGCTCTGGGCCGCCGACGGAGGGGCTTCATGACGACGACCGCCGACCGGAGAGACGCCACACCCGCCTACACCACCCGCGACTACAAGTCGAAGTACAAGGTGGTGGGGACGCGGCCTATCCGCCACGACGGGCTCGACAAGGTCACCGGACGGGCTAAGTACGGGGCGGACACGCTGCTCCCCGGCCTGCTCCACGCCAAGGTGCTGCGCAGTCCCCACGCCCACGCGCGGATTCTCTCCATCGACGCGAGCAAAGCCCTCGACATGCCGGGCGTTCGGGCCGTCATGACCGCCGACGACCTGCCCATCATGCAGAAACGCGAGCTCGGCTTCACCCGGCTGCTCGGCGACCCCCGCATGAGCGCCGAGAGCGTGATCGCGAGCAAGAAGGCGATCTACCGCGGGCACGCCGTCGCCGCGGTCGCCGCCGCCAGCGCCCACGAGGCCGAGGAGGCGCTCGACAAGATCGAGGTCGAGTACGAGGTCCTGCCCGCCGTCTTCGACGTGCGCTCCGCCATGGCCGACGACGCCCCGATCGTCCACGAGACGATGACCACCCGCTCGCTCCAGGCCCGCTTCACGCCCGGCACCGACACCGGCGTGAACAGCAACGTCGCCAGCCACCTCCGCTTCGAACGCGGCGACCTCGACGAGGGATTTGCCGAGGCGGCGCAGATCTTCGAGCGTGAATACAACACCAGCGCGGTGCATCCCGGCTACATCGAGCCCCACGCTTCGACGGCCTACTGGGCGCCCGACGGCAAGCTGACCGTCTGGACCAGCACCCAAGGCCACTTCATGATCCGCCCCACGCTGGCCGAGGTCTTCGATCTCTCTGCCAACCACGTGAAGGTCATCCCGACGGAGATCGGCGGCGGCTTCGGCGCCAAGCTCAACCTGCACCTGGAACCCATCTGCGCCGTCCTCTCGAAGAAGACGGGGCATCCCGTGAAGTCGGCGATGACGCGGAAGGATGTCTTTGCCGGCGCCGGGCCGACCTCGGGCACCTACATGAAGGCCAAGGTCGGCGTGGACGCCGAGGGACGTATCACGGCGGCGCAGCTGTATCTGGCGTTCGAGGCCGGCGCCCTGCCCGGCTCGCCGGTGGGCGGAGCGGCCTCGACGGCCCTCGCGCCCTACAAGATCGACAACATGGTGGTCGACGCCTACGACGTCATCGTCAACCGCCCCAAGGTGGAGGCGTACCGGGCGCCCGGGTCGGCCATGGGAGCGTTCGCGGTCGAGACGCTGATGGACGAGATCGCCGAGGCCCTTGGACAAGACCCGCTCGACTTCCGTCTGAAGAATGCCGCGAAGGAGGGCGACCGCGCCCCGACCGGCGTCACCCTGCCCCGCGTGGGCTGCGTCGAGGTCGAGGAGGCGATGAAGGCCCACCCGCACTACTCGGCGCCGCTCGGCGGGCCCAACCGCGGGCGCGGCGTCGCGGTCGGCTTCTGGAGCAACGGCGGCGGCGACTCGTCGGCGACGCTCAGCGTCAACGACAACGGGACGGTGAGCATCATCACGGGCTCGGTAGATATCGGGGGGACCCGCCCCGCCGTGGCGATGCAGGCGGCGGAGGTGCTCGGCATCGACGCCGAGGACATGGCCCCCACCGTCGGCGACACCGACAGCGTGGGCTTCACCAGCTGGACCGGCGGCAGCCGCACCGCCTTCGCCACCGGCATTGCCGCCATCACCGCGGCGGAGAAGGTGCGGGACGAGATGGTGGGCCGGGCCGCCCTCCTCTGGGAGCTCCAACCGGAGGACGTCCGCTTCGAGGACGGCTTCTTCATCAACGGCAAGGACCCCAGCGAACGGCTCAGCTTCAAGGAAATGGCCGCGCAACTGCCGAAGACCGGCGGCCGCGTGAGCGCCTCGGCCTCCACGAACGCCACCAAGATCGGCCCCGCCTACGCCGGCCACATCGTCGACGTGGAGGTCGACCCGGAGACGGGCAGAGTCCAGGTCGTTCGCTACACGGCGGTGCAGGACGTCGGCCAGGCGGCGCACCCAAGCTACGTCGAAGGGCAGATGCAGGGCGGCGCGGCCCAAGGGGTCGGCTGGGCGCTCACCGAGGAGTACGTTCTCGACGACGACGGCGAGATGCTCAACGCGAGCTTCCTCGACTACCGCATGCCGACCTCCTACGACCTTCCCATGATCGACACGGTATTCGTCGAGGTGCCCAATGCGGGCCATCCCTTCGGGCTGCGGGGCGTGGGCGAGGTGCCCGTCGTGCCGCCGGCGGCGGCCATCGCCAATGCGGTCTACCACGCGACGGGCGTCCGCATGCAGAGTCTTCCCATGTCTCCCACCAACGTCCTCGAAGCGCTCCGTTCAGCGGAGTAGGTGACCGGTCGATGCCGCCGGAGACGCCGTACATGACGCCTGAGGCCCGCGAGGGAATCGGGGCCGAGCGGGTCTATGTCAGCGACGTCGTATCACGGCGGCACATCTTGGAATACATCGTGGGCGTGGGCGATGACGAGGCCTACGCCGCCGCCCAGGCCGCGAGCGACGAGGACCTCGCCGCCCCGCCGATGTTCCACGCCGCGGCGACGCGGCCGGTCGTCCCCGAGTCGTCGCTGGCCGAGGACGGCCAGTACGTCGGCTTTGCCGTGGAGGGCATCGTAGGCCGGACGCTGGCGGGCTCGCAGGAGACCGAGCTCTTCGCCCCGGTGCGCGTCGGCGACGTGATCACCGAGCGGGAGCGCGTCGCCGGCATCGAGGAGAAGCACGGTCGCAGCGGCAAGCTCATCCTGGTAACGCTGGTGTCGGAGTACACCAGCCAGCGCGGCGAGCTCATCGCCCGCGGCACGTCCGTCCTCATCTTCCGCTAGGGCTCGGCTCTAGGAGATGTTGACAAAGCGTTGTACGTTGTACGTAAAGCATTATGCTAAGAATAGAGAATGATACAGGGCTTCAAGGATCGAAAGACGGAACGATTCTTCGAGGGTGAGGAGGTACCGGCCTTCCGTGGATTCCGGGACCAGGCGGTCCGCCGATTAACGGTCTTGGACAATGCGGCCTCTCTGCAAGACCTGGCCGGCTTGCGCGGAAACCGGCTGGAATCCCTTTCCGGCGCTCGCGCGGGCCAGTACAGCATAAGAGTCAACCGGCAATGGCGTATCTGTTTTCGGTGGGCAGACGACGGGCCATACGACGTCGAGGTTGTGGACTACCACTGACAAGAAAGTGAAAGAGCGCGCACGAAATCGGATGCGGCCGGTGCATCCCGGAGAGATTCTCGGCGAAGAGCTCCAAGAGCTTGATATGTCGGCCAACGCGTTGGCTAAAGCGATAGCCGTACCGACCAACCGGGTCACGGCGATCCTGCAGGGGCGGCGCGGCGTCACCGCCGATACCGCCCTGCGACTGTCCCGCTACTTCGGCACGTCTCCCCAGTTCTGGCTCGACCTACAAAAGACCTTCGAGCTGCGTGTGGCAGAGATCGAATCGGGGGAGAGCATCGCTGCACGCGTACAGCCCCGAAACCTCACGCCCGCCCGCTAATCGAACGTCAGCACCGTGCGGGTGACCGCGCCGGTCTTCATGTCGTCGAAGGCGGCATTGACGTCGTCGAGCGTCCGCTTCTTGGTCACCAGCTCGTCGAGCTTCAGGCGCCCCTGCCGGTAGAGGTCGAGGTAGGCCGGCATATCGAGGCGGAAGCGGTTCGACCCCATGCGGCTGCCGACGAGCCGCTTCTCGGTGATGAACGCCGCCGCGGGCAGGTCAAGGCGGGCGGACATGGGGAAGAAGCCGATGAGCACGGCCGTCCCCCCGACGGGCCGGACGCAGGCGAAGGCCTGCTCGGCGGTGGTAGCGTTCCCGATGGCTTCGAACGCGTAGTCCACACCCTCGCCGCCGGTGATCTCCTTGATCGCCTCGACGGGGTCGGTCTGCGAGGCGTCGACGGCGTGGGTCGCGCCGAACTCCTTCGCCGTCGCCATCTTGTACTCGTTGATGTCCACAGAGATGATCGTCCGCGCCCCCGCGATGTATGCGCCCTGCGCCGCCGCGAGTCCCACGCCGCCCGCGCCGAAGACGGCCACGGTCGACCCGGCCTCGATCTTCACCGTGCGCAGCGCAGCGCCGAGCCCTGTCAGGATCCCGCAGCCGATCAGCGCCGCGCTCTCCAGCGACAGATCCTCGTCGACCTTCAGGAGGCCGCGCTCGGCGATGACCATGCGCTCGGCGAAGCTGGCCACGTTGGTGAACTGCGCGATCGGCTGGCCATCCTTGCTCAGCCGCGACGGCTGGTCCGGCGCGCGCTGCTGCCGGTTGTCGCAGAGATAGGGGTAGCCCCGGAGACAGGTCTCGCACTCCCCGCACCAGATCGAGGGACAGACGATGACGTGGTCGCCCGGCTTGACGTAGGTCACGTCGGGGCCGACCTCCTCGACGATGCCGGCGGCCTCGTGCCCCAGCACCATCGGCCCGCGCATCCCAGGGATGAAGCCGTCGATGATATGCGCGTCGCTGCCGCAGACGCCGCTGGCGACGGTGCGGACGATGGTCTCCTTCCCGATGGGGTCACCGATCTCGATATCCTCGATGCTGAGCGGCTGGTGGGCCTCGTGGAAGAGGGCTGCTTTCATGTGGTGTTCTCCGTTTGCTTGCTCGCGCTAGGGGCGCGAGTTAGACCATGTAGACGCCGGCGTTGGCGTGCAGCGTCTGTCCCGCAAGAGCGTTGTTGGGGCACGTCGCGGCGTAGACCACGACCTCGGCGACCTCCTCGGGACGCATCGGCCGGCCGAAGGGGAAGTCGCGGCGCTGCTGCTTAAAGATTCCTTCAGGCGGGCCTTCTTCGCTGCCCATATTCGTGCCGATCACGCCCGGGGCGACCACCGTGGCCACGATGTTGTGGGGGGCGACCTCCCACGCCAAGACCTTGGTAAAGGCGATCACGCCCGCCTTGGTGGCGGAATACACCGCGGTCCCCTTCAACGGTTTCAGCGCGCCGCCCGACGAGACGTTGACGATGCGCCCGCCCCCAGCCCGCTTCATCGCGGGGAGAACCGCCTGGCACATCAACATGACCCCGCGCAGGTTGATCGCGATCAGCCGGTCCATTCCCTCTTCCGTCATCACGTCGATGCGCTCGTTGACCATGACGCCCGCCACGTTAGCGAGCACGTCGATGCGCCCCAACGACTCCTCCGCTTGTTGCATCAAGGCGTCGACGCTCGCCTTCTTCGACACGTCGGTCTCGATGTACACGGCACGCCGGCCCGTCTCGCCGCGTATTGCTTCGACCGCCTCCGCGCCCCAGTCCTCGCGGACATCGGCGACGACGATGTCGCAGCCCTCGCGGGCGAGGCCCATGGCGGAAGCCCGGCCCAACCCCCAGGGGCGCGCCGCGCCCGTCACGATCGCGACTTGATCTTCCATGCGTTGCCTCCCAACGGCGCGAAAATGCGCCACCGGATAGTAGGAAGGCAAGCGGCGCGGCGTCAAGGAAGGACGCATCTGAACCGAGAGGGAGGCGCACACAAGCGGACGACTCGCGAATCGCCCCTACGCAAGACTGAGCGAGGGGCCTCGACGGGACTAGTCGAGGCCCGTGGGGAAGGTGGGCGGCTCGGGCGGGCCGGCGTCCTTGCCGGTGAGGCGGTCTTTGAGGTCGCGGAGGCCCTTGGACATCGAGCCTTGGAATTGCGTGACCTCGCTGGCGAGCGTCGCCTGGAAATAAGTGCTGAAGGAGCCGATCTCGCGGAACTTGCGGAACCGCTTGCGCAGCATGCTGAAGCTGAATCCCGTCTGCACGTCGAGGAGCGACTGCACCAGCATCCGCTCAAGCTGGCGCGCCGCCGCGTCGAAGTTCGTGTGCGCGCCGTCCTCCGGCTCAGGAACGATCACGTCGACGATGCCGAAGGTCCGGCAGTCGTAGGCCGTTAGCTTCAGCGCCTCG
>DAOUKZ010000185.1:0-8200 GCA_034420775.1 Dehalococcoidia bacterium | reverse complement strand
AGCGACGCGGTATGCGAGGCCGCCGCCCGCGCGCCTTGCTCCGTCTGGCCGCCCTTCCAGATCAGCACCGGCTTCTTCGCCGCGGCCTCCCGCAGCGAGCGCACGAAGCGCCGTCCGTCCTTCACCCCCTCGATGTACATGCCGATGATCTCGACCGCGGGGTCGGCGGCGAAGTAGTCGAGGTAGTCCGCCGCTTCGAGCACTGCCGCGTTGCCGAAGCTGACCGACTTGGCGAGCTTGATGCCGTGCACCACGTTCAACGTGGTCGAGGTGTAAACGGTGTGCGTCCCGCTCTGGCCGATAAAGCCGACGGGGCCGCTCTCGCCGTGGTACTGGTCTTCGTTCTGGCGGACGCCGGCGGCGGGACTGAAGATCCCCATGCAGTTGGGCCCAATCAGCGGCATGCCGGCCTCGAGGGCCATCCCGCGCACCTTCTCTTGCAACGCGCGGCCGTCGTCGTCCGTCTCCGCAAAGCCGGAGGTGAACATCGCGACCCCGCCCGCGTTCGCCTTGATGGCGTCGGCCAGGATGATGGGCGTGACGTTGCGCGGCACCGCCACCAGCACGTAGTCGATAGGCTCGGGGACCTCGGCCATGCTCTTGTAGTTGGTGACGCCGAGGTCCTCGATGCCGGGGATCTCGTTCTCATCTAGCTGGACGGAGTAGAGCTTCCCCTTCACCGTCAGCATGTTGCGCAGCCAGCTGTAGTTCGTCGCCTTCTTCGCCCCGACGACCACCACGGTCTTCGGGTTGAAGATGCGGTCGAAGCGCTGGCGGTCGATGGGCATGACGGTCGTACGGGGCGAGCGAGCAGGCCGGGAGGTGGAGCTAGGCGTCTTCGAGGACGATGCGGGCGTCGACGGCGGCGAGGCCGTCCTTGTAGGCGAAGACGGGGTTGAGATCGAGCTCCTTGATCTCCTCGTGCCCCTCGACATATTCGGACAACTTGAGGAGCGCCGCCTCGATCCCGGCCAGGTCGGCCGGGTCCTGCCCGCGGTAGCCTTCGAGCACGGGGAAGCCCTTGATCTCGCGGACCATCTGCTTCGCGTCGCGCTCGGTGAGCGGGACGATGCGGAAGGCCACGTCCTTGAGCACCTCGACGAGCACGCCGCCGAGCCCGAACATAAGCACGGGGCCGAACTGCGGGTCCTTGGACATGCCGAGGATGATCTCGGTGCCGGGCGCCGCCATCGCCTGGACGGAAACGCCGTGGACGTTGGCGGAAGGCACGGCCGCTTTCGCCGCGGCGACGATCTCGTCGTAGGCCGCGCCCACCGCGTCGGCGTCGGCGAGCCCCAGCTTCACGCCGCCGACGTCGCTCTTGTGCACGATGTCGGGCGAGACGATCTTTAGGACGACGGGGTAGCCGAGCTCCCCGGCCAGTGCCACGGCCCCGGCCTTGTCCTTCGCCAGCCGGGTGTCCGTCACGTCGAGGCCCGCTTCCTTGAGCATCTGCTTCGCCTCGACTTCGGTGAGCAGGGTGCGCCCCTCTTTGCGGGCGGCTTCGACGATGGCGTTCCCAGACATGGGCGGGGCCTTCCTTTTCCGTTGAGTGCCGCGCCTAGTATAGAAGCGGGCTTAGGGGTGTCAAGGAAGGGAGAAGGCGGTCCAGTGGCCCGTACGTTTCTGTTGGGCCAAGAAGCCTCTATAATCGCACGGTGATGCTGCGGAAAGATGTCGTGACCCAGTCCGCCGGTGCGACGCAGGCCGTCGCCGAGGCCATCGGCGCGGGGTGCCGGGGTGGCGAGGTCCTGCTCCTGGTCGGCGACTTGGGTGCAGGCAAGACCTGCTTCGCGCAGGGTCTCGCCCGCGGCCTCGGCGTCGAGGGCTACGTCCACAGTCCCACGTTCGTCCTCGCCACCGAACACACCGGCAGGCTGCGGCTACGCCACGTCGACCTGTACCGCATCGACGGGGCCGAGGAGACGCTCGACTTGGGCCTCGATGAGTTCGGCGCGGGCGACCTCGTCGGTGTCGTGGAGTGGGCCGACCGGGCGTCCGGCGTGTATCCTTCCGACCGCATGACCGTCGAGTTGACCGACCTTGGCGGCGATGAGCGGGCGCTTGTCTTCGAGGCGGAGGGCAAGCGGCACGAGGCCCTGCTCGACGCCGTCCAGCCAACCCCTGTGAGGAGGGCCGGCTAGTTATGGAACTCGCCATCGACACGTCGACGGAGGTTGCCGGCATCGCGCTCTCGGAGCGTGGCGTCGCTATCGAGGAGCGAATCTGGAACGCGGGGCGCAATCACACCGTCGAGCTCATGCCGGGGGTCGCGACGCTGCTCGAAAGGAATGGTGTTTCGGCCTCCGACCTTCAGGCCATCTTCGTCGCCACCGGCCCCGGCGGCTTCACCGCCGTCCGCGTCGGCATCAGTGCGGCGAAGGGCCTTGCCCTTGGGTCGGGAGCGACGCTCGTCGGCGTGGGCACGATGTGGATCGAGGCCGCCCCCTTTGCCGGGCGCGGCCTGCCTATCCGCCCCATCATGGACGCCGGCCGTGACGAGCTCTCCGTAGGGCGCTTCGCTAACACCGATGACGGCCTGGCCGAGGTCGCGCCACCGGCGCTTCTGACACCCGACGCCCTGATTGCGGAGACCAGCGAAGCAACGCTCTTTTGCGGCCAGCATCTGGCCGCCATCCGGGAGCAGCTCGCCGAAGCGCTGGGCAACCTGGCACGCTTCCCTGGCCCTGCCGAAGGGTGGAGGCGCCCCTCCGCTCTTTGCGTGCTGGGCTGGGAGCGCCTACAGCGGGGCGAAGAAGTCGGCGACGCGAGCGCCGCGCCGATCTACGCGAGGCCTCCCGCCATCTCGACTCCCAAGCCGGCCAAGACGGCGCGCCGCAAGCCAAAGTCGCAGTAGTAGCCGTCGCCCCACAACGTCTGACTGGAGGCCCCGTTGAGCGAACGCACCCTGGTATTACTGAAGCCCGACGCCGTACAGCGCGGCCTGATCGGCGAGATCGTGACCCGGCTGGAGAAGACCGGCCTGCGCATCGCCGCCATGAAGCTGATGCAGGTGAGCGATGCGCTTGCCCGCACCCACTACGGCGAGCACGAAGGAAAGCCGTTCTTCCCGGGCCTCATCGACTTCATCACCTCGGGGCCTATCGTGGCGATGGCCCTTGAAGGCCCCCGCGCCATCGAGATCACCCGCAAGACGATGGGGAAGACCGACCCCGCGCAGTCGCCGCCCGGCAGCATCCGTGGTGACTTCGGGCTCGACGTGGGGCGGAATCTCGTCCACGGCTCCGATAGCCCAGAATCGGCGGCCAGGGAGCTCGCCAACTTCTTCACCGCCGACGAACTGCTGTCCTACACCCGCGCTCCGGACGCTTGGATCGTCGAGTAGCCGCTAGGGCACCCGCGCCAGCCGTGGCGCCGCCGACCACGCCGACTCAAGGTCGTAGTGGGTTCGCCTGTCCGGCGTGAAGACGTGCAGGATCACGTCGCCGAAGTCGATCAGCACCCACCCCGAATCGTTCTCGCCCTCGCGGTGATGCGGCCTCAGCCCCATCCCCCGCAGGGTCCGCTCGGCGTCGTTGACGATGGCCGCGAACTGGGGCGGCGACTCCGCGGAGCAGATTACGAAGAAGTCGGCGAAGTCCGTAAGGTCCCGCACGTCGAGGAGCACAACGTCGGCGGCCTGTTTGTCGGCCGCGGCGGCAACGGCGGCGCGGGCGTACTCGATGGCGTCCAGGCGGGACCTCCGGGGGCGGTTCTTGTGCAATTGTAGCGCGACGGCGCCCGCTCTCAAACGCTCCTGAGGCTAGGGGCCGCGGGCCGCTATGCTATTCTGTTCCGCGAGGTTCCAGAGAGATGTCCCGCCCCAAGGTGCTCGCCGCGATGAGCGGCGGGGTCGATTCCTCCGTCGCCGCGCTGCTTCTGAAAGAGCAGGGGTTCGACGTCACCGGTGTCACCATGCGCCTGTGGAGCGGCGGCGATTCCGAGGGCGGGAACGGCCCCGCCCGCGCCAACAAGCGCTGCTGCTCCGTCGAAGACGTCGACGACGCCGCGGATGCGGCGGCCGCCATCGGCATTCCCCACTACGTGGTCAACTTCGAACGCGAGTTCCGCGCCGGCGTCATCGACTACTTCCTCGGCGAGTACAAGCGCGGCCGCACGCCGCACCCCTGCATCGCCTGCAATGACCGGGTGAAGTTCGGCCCCCTGCTCGACCGGGCCCGCGCCCTCGGCGCCGAGTTCCTGGCGACGGGGCACTACGCCCGCATCCGCCAGAGTGACGACGGCTTCTCGCTGCTCATGGCGGTGGACGCCTCGAAGGACCAGTCGTACGTGCTCTATGGCCTCGACCAAGAAGCGCTCGCACGCCTGCGCTTCCCGTGCGGCGAGTATCCCAAGGACGAGATCCGGGCGATGGCGCGCCGCGCCGGCCTGCCCAACGCGGACAAGGCCGATAGCCAGGACATCTGCTTCATTCCCAGCGGCGATTACCGCGCCTTCGTCGCCAAGCACGCCGGGACGTCGCCGGGGCGGTTCGTCGACATGGACGGGCGCCGGCTCGGCGAGCATGAAGGCCACGAGTTCTTCACCGTCGGCCAGCGGCGCAACCTTGGGGCGCTCGGCCCCGATCCGCGCTACGTCGTCGAGATCGACGCGGACACAAGCACGGTTGTGATCGGCGGTAAGGACGACGTCTACGCCTCGGAGGCATGGGTTGAAGGCATGAGCTACGTCGCCGGAAGCCCGCCGGAGGCCCCGTTCCCCGCCACGGCGAAGCACCGCTACAAGGCCGCCGAGAGCGAGGTCATGGTCTACCCTGAACCAGAAGCAGGCACGGCGCGTGTCGAGTTCGCCCAGCGGCAGCGCGCGGTGACGCCGGGGCAGGCGCTGGTGCTCTACCGGGACGGCGAGGTCATCGGCGGCGGCCTGATACGAGAGGCGGCCCGCACCGTTGCGGAGGGGAGGCCCGCGTGAATCTTCAAGCGTTCGTGATCAAGGTCTTTGAGCTGCACCGCGACGACCTCGCCGAGGTCATCGGAGATTTGACCCAGGACGAGGTCGCGTGGCGCCCCGCGCCGGCGGCCAACCCCATCGGCTTCCTCCTGTGGCACCTGACCCGCGTCGAGGACGGCTGGGTCCAGCGTGTCATCCAGCGCGAGAAGCACCTCTGGGTCCGCGCCGGCTGGGCCGTGCGCTTTGGCATGCCCGAAGACCAGCGCGACATGGGCTTCGACTACCGCGAGGACCAGATACGGGACTTCGCGGCGCCGTCGCTCGAGCTGCTGCGCGACTACTTCGACGCCGTGCGCGGCGGCACGCTCGACTTCCTCGCCTCATGGGACCCGGAGGCCGACGACGCGGAACACCGCGCGCCCTGGGGCGGCACCGTGGGCACCGCCGACATTCTGGCGCAGCTCGCGTGGGAGATGAACCAGCACGCGGGGCAGATCGCCTACCTGAAGGGCCTGCAACGCGGACTGCTGCGTCCCGACTACATGGGCCCGCTCTCGCTTTCTGGCTGAAGCACGACGACGTCAGGGAGGCCCAGGCGGCGATGGATCTCAACGGACTCCTGACCAAGCAATACGAGCGCGTCTGGTCGGCGACCGACAAGGCGCTCGAAGGGCTCTCGGACGAGGCCCTGGCGTGGAGGCCGTCGCCGGAGTGCAACTCCATCGGCTGGCTGGCGTGGCACGTGGGCCGGGTCGAAGACCGGTGGACGAGCCTCCTGCTCGGGCGCGAGTTGCGGGGTTCCGGTTTCGCGACGTCCGTCGATGATCAGTGGGCGCGGAAGTGGGCCGCGGCGATGGGGATGCCCGGCGATGGTGGCAGCGGCGCGGGGATGCCGCCGTCCGGCCTCGACGACTTCCCAACGCCGAGCTTGGACTTGCTTCGGGGCTACTACCAGGCGGTCCGGGCCGACACCCGCGCCATGCTCGCCGCGCTGCGTCCCGGTATGCTCGACGAGGTGCGCGATTCGCTCTTCGGGAGGCCGATGGTGCTGAGCGACATGTTCGTGCAGGTCCTCACCGAACTGAACCAGCACACAGGCCAGATGGGGTACCTCAAGGGCCTTTACGCGGGATACCAAGGGCCGGGCGGCGCGGAGTTCCCCGGCCTGAGCCCCAAGCCGTGAAGGGCGGCGCGAAAACGGCAACCGGGAGGAAGCCCGCGCCGCGCTCCAAGAGGCCAACGCGCCCGGGCTTTCAGGAAGAGCTCCGCCTTCACTCTGACGGCTTGACGCTCGTGGCCGGCGTCGACGAGGTCGGCCGCGGCCCGCTCGCCGGGCCCGTCATGGCCGGTGCGGTCATCCTCCCCGGCGATTGGCTCAAGCGCCGGCGTCGACGTCTGACTCCCAAGAGGAAGGCCGACCCCCGCGATCTATTGAACGACAGCAAGAAGCTCACTGCCGCGCAGCGCGAGGCCGTCTACGAGGTCATTACCGAGACGGCGCTGGCCTGGAGTGTCGGTGTCTGCTCGGCGGACTACATCGACGAGGTGGGGATCGTCGCCGCCACGCGCCGCGCCATGTGCGAGGCGGTCCGCGGCCTTGCCCCGCAGCCCAAGGCGCTGCTTGTGGACGCGGTGGAGCTGACCGAGCCGGGGCTTGCCGTGAAGTCGATCATCCGGGGGGATGCCCTGTGCGGCTCGATCGCGGCGGCCTCGATCGTGGCCAAGGTCGCACGGGACCGCCTGATGGCCGAGATGCACGAGCGCTACCCCGCCTATGGCTTCGACCGGAACAAGGGCTACGCCACCGCGGAGCACCTGCGCAGCCTCCGCGAGCGGGGGCCGTGCGAGATTCACCGCCGGCGCTTCGAGCCAATCCGCTCGCAGCTTCTTCAGCCGAAGCTGGTATGAGCGGCCGCATCGCCCTCGGCGCGTTTGGCGAGCGATACGCCCGCGCCCACTTGGAGAAGGCCGGCTACCGGATCGTCGAAGTCAACCTGCGCCTCCCCTCCGGCGAGATCGACATCGTGGCCGAGGAGCGCGGCGTCCTTGCCCTGGTCGAAGTGCGTACCAAGCGCGGCGACCGGTTCGGCAACCCCGAGGAGTCGATCACCGAGGCGAAGGCGGAGAAGCTCATCGACCTCGGCCACGAGTACGTCGAGGCGCACCCTGAGTGGGCTGACCGCTGGCGCATCGACGTAGTGGCCGTCGAGATCGACGGGCGCGGCCGCGTCTCGCGCATCAAGGTCCACCGGAACGCCGTCGACGGCGGGTAGCGGAGTTCTCCCCTCCCCTTGGTATAGCATGATAGCCGTGCTACCATGCTATCGTGATCGTCTCATTCAAGGACGGCGGAACGGAAGACATCTTCAATGGCCGCGTCACACGAATCGCGCGACGCACGTGTCCCACAGCGGTATGGAGAGTGGCTCAGCGAAAGTTAGACCAACTTGATTCGGCCGTTGCGCTGAGCGATCTTCGCGCACCTCCCGGCAACCGGCTTGAGCGGCTGGCCGGTGATCGGCGCGGGGACTACAGCGTTCGTATCAACGACAAGTATCGCGTCTGCTTCAGGTGGACCGAAGCGGGCCCCGCCGACGTGGAAATCACTGACTATCATTGAAAGGGAGGCTAGGCATGGTCCGCATTCCAACCCATCGTGAGCCGACGCACCCGGGCGAAATGCTCCGGGAGGAGTTCCTCTTGCCGCTGGGCATGACGCAACGCGACCTGGCAAGCGCGATCAGGGTCCCCTACCAGCGCGTCAACGAAGTAGTCCGTGGTACCCGCGGGGTCACTCCCAGCACCGCCTTGCGGCTCTCCAAGTTTCTCGGTACTTCCCCGGGCTTCTGGATGAACCTGCAACTCCGTTGGGACCTCTACCATGCCCAACGCGCCGAGGCGGTGCAACTCAAGAATATCCGGCCGCATGAGCTAGCCGAAGTGTCATAGCGGGGCTGCTTTCCATCAGCGTGGCAGGCCGAGGCCGCGGGTGGCGATGATGTTGCGCTGCACTTCGGAGGAGCCGCCGAGGATGGTGGACGACACCGTGCTCAGGAAGAAGTCGTTCAGGTCGCCGCCCTGGGCGGCGTGAGGCTCGTTGAGGATCGGCTGGCTGAAGAGGCCGAGGGTCTGCATGGCGGTGACGCCGACGCGCTGCCGCAACTCTTCCGTCATCATTTTGCCGATGGAGGCTTCGAAGTTGGGGACCTGCCCCTGTCCTTGGAGCCAGGCAACCCGATAGTTCAGCAGGATCGCCACCTTCGCCTCGATCTTGCGGTCGGCTAAACGA
>DAOUKZ010000184.1:0-3295 GCA_034420775.1 Dehalococcoidia bacterium | reverse complement strand
GCCGTAGCGGGCTCGCTCGATGAGGGGGGCCGGCTCGTCGTCGAGGCCGGCACCGGCGTCGGCAAGTCGCTGGCCTACCTGCTACCCGCCGTTCGCCATGCCGTCGGCAACGGCGAGCGCGTCGTCGTCTCCACCAACACCATCAATCTGCAGGAACAGCTCCTCACCAAAGACATCCCCGCCGCGCTCCAGACGCTGGAGCAGGCTGGCGAAGTCGAGGACGGCGAGGCGCGGACCGCGCTCCTCAAAGGGCGGGCCAACTATCTCTGCCTCCGGCGGTGGGCCGCGCTCAGGAACGGCCAGTCGTTGAGCGCCGCCGAAGCCCGCCTAACTGCCAAGGTTCTCGTCTGGCTCCAAACAACTTCCACCGGCGACCGCAACGAGCTCTCACTGAGCCCGCAGGACTGGCCTATCTGGAATCGCCTCTCCGCCCAGGGCGCCGAGGGCCAGATTGGCCGCTGCTCTTTCGCGAAGCAGGGACGCTGCTTCTACCAGGCTGCCCGCCGCCGTGCGGAGGGCGCCGACCTCGTCGTCGTCAACCACGCCCTCCTCGCCCTCGGCGCGACCAACGAGAGCCTCCTCCCCGACTACGACCACCTCGTCGTCGACGAGGCCCACAACCTCGAAGAGGTCGTCACCAACCAGTGGGGCTTCACCGTCAGCGAGGAGGGTTTCGACCGTGTCATGGAACGTGTCCTCGGCGGCGCCCCCTCGGCGGGGACCGGCGTTGCGACGCCCCTCGATGCCCTCGCCCGCTCCATCGCCGTCTCCGAACAGCGTCGCAGCGACTACGCCCAGGTCGTCGAAGACCTGCAGGCGAGCGTGCTGCAGGTGCGGCGCCATCTCACCTTGCTCTTCAAGGCCCTCACCGACTTCGCCACGAAACGCTCCGACAGCGGCGGCGACTACAACGTCTCCCTCCGGTTGACCGGCGCGTTGCGCAACCAGCCGGCGTGGTCGGCCCTGCACGGCGAGTGGGAACAGGCCGACATCGCCCTGGCGAGCCTGCTTCGCGGCGTTGAGAAGGCCGCGAGCCTGGCCGCGAGCGCCGTCGAAGGCGAGATCCCCGATAAGGAGAGCCTCTCAATGGAGGCCCAGGCCGTTACCGAGCAGCTGACTGAGCTGCGCGACGGCCTCCGTGCCAGTGTCGCCAACCCCGACGAAGGTGGCATCTACTGGATCGAGGTCGGTGCGCGCGACGGCGTGACGCGCCTCCGGTCGGCGCCCTTGCACGTCGGCGCCGATCTCAACCAGCGCCTCTTCGATGAGAAGAAGAGCGTCGTCCTCACCAGCGCCACGCTCAGCGTCGGCGGCAACCTCGGCTACATCGAGGAGCGCCTCTCCCTCGACAGACCGAACGAACTCATGGTCGGCTCCCCGTTCGACTACCCCAGCCGCGTCCTCGGCTTCTTCCCCAACGACATCCCCGAGCCCAACCGCCCCGGCTACCAGGCGGCGGTCCATGACGCCATCGCCGAGGCCGCCCGCGCCGCCGGAGGCCGGATGCTCGCCCTCTTCACGTCGCGGGCGTCGCTGAGGACGGCCCGCCGCTTTCTTCCCGACCTGCTCACCGGCGAAGAGATCGCCGTGCTCGCCCAGGGCCAGGACGGCAACCCCGCCCAGCTCGTCCAGCGCCTCCAATCCGACCCGCGCGCCATCGTCCTCGGTACCGGCAGCTTCTGGGAGGGCGTCGACATTCCGGGCGACGCCCTGAGCGTCCTCGTCATCACCAAGCTGCCGTTCAACGTGCCCAGCGACCCCGTCTTCGCCGCCCGCTCCCAGCAGTTCGACGCCCCGTTCGACCAGTACGGCATTCCTCAGGCCGTGCTGCGATTCAAGCAGGGCTTCGGACGCCTCATCCGGCGCAAGACGGACAAGGGCGTCCTGCTCTGCCTCGACCGCCGCGTGCTGACCAAGGTCTACGGCAAGACGTTCGTCGACTCGATCCCCCGGTGCACCTTCCGGGCCGGGCCGGTGGGCGACGTGCCCGACGCCGTCGCCGGCTGGCTCGCCGACGCGCCGTAGGCCCCGTCGTGTTCCTTCCCGCGAACGGGCCGATCGACCTCGGCCACACCTTGGAGTCGGGGCAGACCTTCCGCTGGCGCAGGGACGGCGAGGCCCACGTCGGCATCGTGGGGGGCGACGTCTTTCGCGTTCGCCCCGCGCCCGGCGGCGTCGAGTTCGACTCGGCCCCCACACCGCCGGGGGCCGCCGCTCCCGTGCTCCGCTCCTACCTGCGCCTCGACGACGATCTGGAACCCTTCTACCGGTTCGCCGCCGGCGACGCCCGGCTCGCCGAGGCCGCCAAGGAGTACCAGGGACTGCGTCTCACCCGGCAGGACCCGTGGGAGTGCCTGGTGGCGTTCGTCATCTCGTCATACTCGAACATCAAGCGCATCACGAAGCACGTCGAGGACATCGCCGCCGCCTTCGGCGACCCGATTGCCGGTGGGCCTTTCGGGTTGGAGTCGGCCTTCGCCTTTCCCGGTCCGGCCGTCCTCGCCGAGGTCTCCGAGCAGGAGTTCCGGCGCATGGGACTCGGCTGGCGCGCCAAGTTCCTCACGAGGACCGCCCGCGCCGCCCTCGACCTGCCCCGCGGCCTCCTGGCGCTGCGCGGCGCTCCCTACGACGAGGCCAAGGCCGCCCTGCTGAGCTTCTACGGCGTCGGCGAAAAGGTCGCCGACTGCGTCCTCGCCTTCTCCCTCGACCAACCCCGCGCCTTTCCCGTCGACGTGTGGGTGCGCCGGGCCGTGCGGGAGTGGTACTTCGGCGGCGAGGCCCTCACCGACCGCCGCGTCCGGGAGTGGGCCGCCGGCTACTTCGGCGACCATGCCGCCTACGCGCAGCAGTACCTCTTCCACCGTCGGCGGCTGGCGTAAGCCGGCTTAGGAGGCGGCGGGTTTGCCTGACCTTTGGTGAGGATCAGGGGGCCCCTCATCTCAATCTTCCCCCGGGGGGAGAAGAGGAAAGACCTCCTGGCCCCACCCCACCGACGCGCCTGACGGCGCGCGCCCTCTCTCAAATCTCCCCCAGAGGGGGAGAGGCTTAAGGCGTCCCGCTGAAGGAGGCGCAGGCATTGAAGACGAAGGCGATGCCGCAGCATTGGAGCGGACTCACCACCTGGCTGCACGCCGACTCGGGCGCGCCCTCGGCCCAGGCGACGTGGACGGCCCCGCCGCAGATGCGGCAGCTTGAGTCGAGGCGATCGTCGGTGGGGGTCTCCGCAGATGCGGCACGGCTCGCCTCGGAGCGCTCGCGGGCGCTCTTGGGGCTCGGTGACCGGGCTGGTCTGCGG
>DAOUKZ010000183.1:0-1617 GCA_034420775.1 Dehalococcoidia bacterium | reverse complement strand
CGATGCCCCGGGGCCCCGAGTCGGAGGCGGCGGTCTATACTTGCGACAGCGGCCCGGCGGGCCGCACGGGCAACACGGCATGGACGACGACAACCGAGAACGAGACTACGGCGGAGACCCCGACGGCCCCGCATCCGGGCCCTTCCCACCGGCGGAGACGCCGGAGCAGCAGTACGCCCAGCCCCGCTGGGCCGAAGCCCGGGCCGGCTCCGAAGTCCCTCGCCCAACGAGACGGTCCGGCCGTTTGGTGTTTGCCGGAGCCGTCGCCTTGATCGCGCTAGCCGTAGGCGTCGCCGCGGGCGCCGTCCTGCCCGAAAGGGGCGACAACGCCTTCTCGCTCCCTGCCTCGGCCAAGATCGAAGCCTTCGACGAGGAAATCGTTCAGTCGGTCTACCAACAGTCGGTCGACGCCGTGGCGCAGGTCGAGGTCTCGCAGCGCAGCGACGATATCTTCCCCTTCTTCCAGCGCGAGCAAGGCTCCGCCTTCCTCGTCGACGACGAGGGGCGCTTCATCACCAATAGCCACGTCGTGACCGGGGTAACGTCGGTGACCGTAATCCTCGAGGACGGTACACGGCTCCGGGGCGAGGTCAGCGGCATGAACCTCTCCAACGACCTCGCCATCGTCCGCGTCGACCCCACCCGCCTTCGGGACGTCGAGCCCCTGCGGTTGGGCGACTCCGAGCTCGTCGAGCCCGGCCAGCTCGCCATCGCCATCGGCAGCCCGTACGGGCTGCAGAGCTCGGTCACCGTCGGCGTCATCAGCGGTATAGACCGCACCCTGCCCTCGGATATTCACCATCGCATCGACGGCATGATCCAGACCGACGCGGCGATCTTCCCCGGCAGCTCCGGCGGCCCGCTCTTGAACTCCCGGGGCGAGGTCATCGGCGTCAACACCGCCGTGGCCGAGAGCGGAGGCGAGACCATCGCCTTCGCCGTGCCCAGCAACAGCGTCGTGGAGCTGCTGGAGCGCATGGCCGGCGGCATCGAGACGCGCCGCGCGTGGCTCGGCGTCACCCTGGTCACCCTCAACGAGGAGGCCGCGGGCGATCTCGACGTGGACGTCGCCGCCGGCGTCTACCTCACCGACGTGGTTGAAGACAGCCCTGCCGAACAAGGCGGCCTGCGCGCCGGCGACGTCATCATCGCCGTCGGCGGCGACGCGGTCGCCCGGTCGGCCGACCTCGTAGATCTTCTCCAAGACAAGCGCCCCGGCGACGCGGTCACCGTCAAGGTACACCGCGACGGCAGCGAGACTTCCGTCACCGTGACCCTCGGCGCCTGGCCCGACAGCCTGTCCTAGCACCCCGATGCTGGCCGACTCCCACACCCACCTCGACCTCTTCACCGACGACGAGCTCGACGCGATGATCCCCCGCGCCGAGGCCGCCGGCGTCACCATGATCGTCTGCGTCGGCTCGACCCTTGAGTCGTCCCGCCGCGCCATCGAGCTTGCCCGCCGCTTCGACTCGGTCTACGCCGGCGTCGGCATGCACCCCATGGATCTGAAGGCGCCCTTCACCGACGACGACTACGGCACCCTGAAAGCGCTGGCCCAGTCCTCGGACAAGGTCGTCTGCGTCAGCGAGACCGGCCTCGACTTCCTGGACACGT
>DAOUKZ010000182.1:0-4964 GCA_034420775.1 Dehalococcoidia bacterium | reverse complement strand
ACCGCCTCGGAACCGTTGCGAGATCGACCCCACATGCCGCCGGTCTACGGCATCGAGCCGGCGGAAGCCGGCGGCATGATCGAGTGGAGCGCCGTCGCCGACCGGCTCGCCGCGGCGCGCAACTACTGGGTCGCCACGACACGGGCCGACGGCCGGCCGCACGTCACGCCCGTCTGGGGCGTGTGGCTCGACGATGCGGTCATGTTCGACGCCGACGTGAATGCGGTCAAGGCGCTGAACCTGGCCCGCGACCCCCGCGCAGTCGTACACCTCGAAAGCGGCGACGACGTGGTGATCGTCGAGGGCGTGGCGGAACCGATGCCGGACGAGGGCCGGCGTGAACGGTATGCCGACGCCTACGAGCAGAAGTACAACTTCCGCCCCCAGGGGATGGAAGGGGCCGTCGGCTTCCGCCTCAGCCCGAAGGTCATCCTGGCCTGGCACGAGACCGACTTCCCGAAGACGGCCACCCGCTTCCGCTTTCCCTAGCCGCGCCGTGACACGTTGGCCTTGCGCGTGCTGCCGTCGCCTCGCTAGTCTCCTCGCTCGCAGCGGAGGCGACAACTGGAAGAACAGAACGATAGACCGCCGCCGAGTCTCGACTTGGCCTTCGACTGGGTGAAGGACGTTCTCTACGACCAGAGCAAGGCGGCGGATGCGTACGATACGAAGGCGGCGGCGTTCTTCAGCATCGCTACGCTCGTGCTCGGGGTCGGCGTTTCGCTGACATTCTCGCAGAGTGAGTCCGTCCCCATACCCGCCCTGGCTTCTTCTGTGTTCGCGATGGCTCTCTATCTCGTTTTGGTTGTGTTCGCCGTCAAAGCCCTTGGCGTCAGGGGCTACGAGACTCTGGACCGGCCGGAAACAATACGTGAGTTCTACTGGGATGTGGAACCGGATCGCTTCAAGACCGAAGTCCTAATCCATATGGAAGAGGCGTATAAGCGGAACGAAGAGAGCCTCGCGGCAAAGGCTGCCGCAGTGCGGGTACTGCCGTATCTGGCGGGGCCCCAAGCCTTGAGCATCGTGCTCTCGGCGTTGCTGGCGCTATGAAGCGCCTAGTCCTTCTTGCCTTTTAAATCCTTGAGGTCCGGCACCCTGATGCGAGTCGGCGGCGGGAGTGTCGGAACCGGCTTTGGGCGGGGTTTCGGCTGGTCAGGCATGGTGTGCTGAGTATACCGAGCGCCGGGCTTGCGTCGCAATCAGGGCGTGTCGGTACGTGAACTACGTCGCGTGTTAGGCGATGGCCCCTGCCGCTTCCAAGCGCGCCGTCTCCCGAGCGGACATGCCGAGCAGCTCGCGGAAGACGTCGTGGTTGTGCTCGCCGAGGAGCGGGGCCGCCTTGCGGACCTCGCCGGGCGCGCTCCCGATTTTCCAGGGGATGCCGTTGAGCATCATCTTGCCGAAGGGGTGGTCGACCTCGACCCAACTTCCGCGGGCGGTGTAGTGGGGGTCGTCGAATGCCTCGGCATCGCTGAGCACCGGGAAGGCGGGGACGCCGGCGCGCTGCAGCGCCATCGCCGTCTCATGGGCGTCACGGTGCCGGGTCCACTCCGCGATGCGGGCGTCGAGGGCGTCCTGGTTGCGGAGGCGGCGGTACATGTCGGCGAAACGAGACTCGCGGGCCCACGCGGGCTCGCCTAGGGCGGCTCGAAAGGCGCGCCACTGCGACTCGTTCTCCACCGCGATGGCGATCCAGGCGTCTTCGCCTCGCGCGGGGTAGACGCCGTGAGGGGCCATCGCCACGTCGCGGTTGCCCATCGTTCCTTGCACGCGGCCGTTCCATTGGTAGTCGAGCATCGGCACGCCGAACAGAGTCGTGGTGGCCTCCCACTGACCGAGGTCGTTGTACTGACCCTGGCCGGTGCGCTCGCGGTGGCGCAGGGCGGAGAGGGCGGCGGTGAGGCCGAAGTAGGCGTTGAGCGGGTCGATATGGGCGGTGCCGAATGCCTGGGGCTCGTCCTGAAAGTAGCCCTGGATGCTGTCGAGGCCGGTGAGGCAGGAGAGGGTGGAGCCGAAGGTCGTGATCCTGCTTAGCGGTCCAGTCTGCCCGCCGGCGGAGAGCGAGAGCATGATGACGTCGGGCCGGGCGCGGCGCACCGATTCGTAGTCAAGGCCCCAGCGCGCCACCGTGCCCGGGCGGCAGTTCTCGACCACGACGTCGGAGGCGGCGATGATCTCCAGGGCGACGCCGCGGCTCTCGGGGCTGGCGAGGTCGAGGGTGACGCTGCGCTGCCCCCGCAGCAGCGTCAGTGAGGAGTGGTTGAGGAGCGGCACGTCCTTGTAGAGCGCACCACTTCGGCGCGTGTTGTCGACGCGGCGTCCCGTCTCGATCTTGATGACATCGGCGCCCATGTCGGCCATCGCCCCGGCGAGGGCGGGCGCGGCCCAGATCCACCCCAGGTTGACGACGCGCAGCCCAGCGAGCGGCCGCGTCGTGTCGCGGCCCGTCGTCATGGGCCGCCGCTCAGCCGCTTGGCCAGAAGGATGTCGGGCTTCCCGTAGCCGTTGGCGTCGGGGATGGCGCCGACGATGCTGAAGCCCAGCTTCTGGTAGAACTCGTAGGGGTGGCCCTTCAGGTTTCGTATGCCTTGCAACCGGTCGAAAAGGCCGTCGTAGAGATCGACGCCGGCGAGCGAGGTCATGCCGTCCTCGTCGTCGCTGCCGACCCAGAGGGTCAGGCCGCCCCGCTCCCGCGCTAACCGGGCGAGGTCTTCGACGAGGGCCGCACCGATCCCCCGGCCGCGCCATTCGCTGGAGACGACAAGTGGGTGAAGCTCCCAGACATGGCCGTCGTAGGTGGGCGTGCCGGCGATCCAGCCGATGAGATGGCCGGACTCATCAGACAGGGCGGCGCGGCAGATGCGGCCGGGTCCGAGCACCTCCCGCACCTCTTCGACCGCCGGATCGATAGTGGGCCAAGCCTTCGGCCAGTGCTCGGCAAATTCGCGGACGAGCATGGCGGCAGCTTCGCGGATAAGGTCTTCGTCGTCGGTGGGAAAGTCCTGGATTGAAAAGCCGGGCTTCACTTGTAGCCGCCGAAGATGGCGTGGCCGGCGTGCATCCAGAAACAATCGACTTGGCGGAAGCCGGCCTCTTCAAGCCATCGAAGCTGGGCGGCGAGGGGCGACGGTTTGTCGTAGGGGTCGATTGATCCGGCCTCGTAGTAGTTCCACTTGGATTTACGGAAGACACGCAGGCTCTCCTCGCCGGTCTGTTCCACGATGGTCTCGTTCCACTGACCGGCATAGACCACGCGTGCGCGGTCGTTGGCCGGCTCGACGATGTCGCAGATGAGCAGCGCGCCGCCGGCTTCCAAGCGCAAGGCGATGTCGCGGAAGATCTCTCGCTTGCCGTCCGCCGTAAGGTGGTGCAGGACGAGCGAGGCAAGGACGGCGTCGAGGGGCAGGGGCAGCTCGCGCCGCCACCGCTTGTCCTCGAGCTTGAACCAGCGAACCGACGCGCGGTCGCCGTAGCCGCCGAGGGCGCCGCGCAGCTTCTCCAGCATCGTGTCCGAGCCGTCGAGCGCGGTGTAGGAGCAGGCCGGATAGCGGTCGAGCACTGCCTGGGCAAGCGTTCCACCCCCAGCGCCGAGCTCGACGACGTGGCGGGGCTTGCCGTCGTCGGCGGGGATGAGGTCGCGCAGCGCCTCGATCATCACCCGCCGGTGGGGGGTGTACTTGACGCCGTCTTCGAGGAAGAGTTGCGAGTCTCCCTCGGTCCAACCTTCGATTTCGCCCGGTGGTTTCTCTTGCATGGAGTTCAGTATCGCACGGGGCCTGGAACCTAGACGACACCAGCCCTGCGAAGGTCGGTCAGGGCGCTCGCACCGAGCCCGAGCCCTCTGCGCAGGACCTCGTCGTTGTGCTCGCCGAGGCGCGGCGCGGGCCGCCGCAACGCCCACAGTGCAGCGCCGAGCTTGTACGGCGCGCCCGGCTGGCGCATCGGGCCGGTGACGGGGTGGGACGTGGTGACGAAGAAGCCGCGTTCGGCAAGGTGGGCGTTGTCCAGCACCTCGGCCATGTCGTAGACGGCGGTCGAGGGGACGCGGTTCTCCTGGCAACGATGGAAGATCTCTTCCTTCCCCGTGGCGTCGAGCCACGGCTGCATCATGCCGTAGACCTCGGGGCCGTAGCGGGAGCGCTCGCGGTAGTGGCCCTTGAAGATGTCGGCCTGCGCCCACTCGGGATCGCCCATCGCCCTGACGAGGCCGTCCCACATATAGGACTCCGAGGCGAAGATGAAGACGTACCCGTCGCGGCAGGGGAGCATGGCGGCGGGGACGCCCAAGCGCTGGCTGTTTCCCGGGCGGCGGTTGGAGAGGCCGCGCTCGTGGTAGAGGGCTACGAGGCCGTAGCCGAGGATCCCCACGGCGAGCACGTCGGCGACGGAGATGTCGACCTGCGTCCCCCGTCCCGTCGATTCGCGGGCGCGGAGGGCGAGCAGCGTCGCCGCGGCCGCGTTGACCGCGGCGTAGTAGCTGGCGAACGAGCCGCCGCTCCGCAGGGGCTCGTGGTCGGGCTCGCCCAGGTAGCGGTGTCCCAGAGCGGAGGCGTGCCAGGTGATGAGGTCGGAGCCGAGCAAATCGCGGTATGGCCCGGTAAGCCCGAAGGGCCGCACCGACGTGATGACGAGGCGCGGGTGGGCCAGCGCGAGCAACGAATAGGTGAGGCCCCGCGCCTCCATCTCGCCCGGCTCGCCGTTCTCAAGAAAGACGTCTGCGTCGCGGAGCAGGCCGCCGAGCAGCGCCCGGCCCGACGGCCGGTCGAGGTCGAGGGTGACGCCGCGCTTGTTGCCGTTCAGGTAGATGAACTGGGCGGCAGCCTCGGGGTCCGGCATGTCGCCTTGGAAGGGGCCCAGCGAGCGTGCCGGATCGCCCTCCGGCGGCTCGACCTTGATCACGTCGGCGCCGAGGTCGGCGAGGATCTTCCCCGCGAACGGCGCCGTGATGTTCCGCCCGTACT
>DAOUKZ010000181.1:0-4902 GCA_034420775.1 Dehalococcoidia bacterium | reverse complement strand
ACGTGGCGATAGGGGATCCCGGGTCGATAGTGACCACCGATCCGTTGCCGACGGTCATAACGATTGCGGAGAACACGACAGAGGCCGATCTCATCCTTACAACGAAGGATGACATTGAGGCGAACGGAACGGTCACCGCGACGATCCAGACAGGCACGAGCTACCAATCAGAGCGGCTTTCGTCCTCGGCGTCAGTGACCGTCATCGACGTGGTGTCAGGGCTGAAGAGCACGCAGTACGCCAGCAGCAACCACTGGCCGCCCAAGTATATCCGGTGGAGCATTCTCCTCGAATGGGACGCCCAGGCGAGCGGCACCACCTACGAGGTGCAACAGAAGATCGGTGAGGAGTGGAAGGACCTGCCGTCCGGAGGCTTCACGCTCCAGAACCAATCGCGAACGGGAGACTACAACGGCACTGACTCCAGCGTCCTCGTCTGGGGATTGAAGTTCTCCGAGACCTACGAGCACCGCGTGCGGGCGACGCGGGATGGCGCGGAAGCCGGGTGGGCGCACGTCACCACCGAAATGCCCCTTCCGTACTTGGGGCGTCAAGCAGATCACATCGTGCAGTACCAGATCGGAACCCCCGCGCCGACA
This sequence comes from Dehalococcoidia bacterium, assembly GCA_034420775.1. Lineage (GTDB taxonomy): Bacteria > Chloroflexota > Dehalococcoidia > SHYB01 > SHYB01 > DAOUKH01. Next base: position 4,303 of record DAOUKZ010000181.1, on the reverse strand, counting down.
CCCACCCCGGGCAGCGTGCCGATTCCTGCCCCCAATGCCGTGCTCGACAGATCTCTTGCCTTCTCCGCCGGCGCATGGAACAGCGCCTTGGCGTCATCAAGCGTGTCGATCTGCAAGGTTGGGAAGTGCACGGGGCACAACGACCAGCGCGTGGTCTATGTGAACTTCGGTACCTGCGGCAACCCGGCAGCGCGCGGGTGTGCAGGCCCGCTTCCCAGCCTGCCGTACGCCGACGGGAAGGGCTTTATGAAGGACATGGAGATAGTGATCGAGCAACCCGGAATCGTCGAGCAGTCGGAAGGCTACTCCACTAAAGTGAGTATCATGATCTGGACAGACATTGCGGTGCTCCACGGTCGGGAAGTCACAGGGCTGCGTATCCAGGGACACCCTCGCGTCGTACCGAAGTACACCTACCTGCCCCAGACGCTCATGCACGAGCTTGCGCACGCGATTGGGTTGGACGACCTTTACTTGTTCGACATCCCGCGTAGCGGATCGTTGATGGACAAGACCGACCCCGACGCCGACCCTGCCACGGCCGTCCCGCCAAAGGATGCCGCCTGGGTGAAGGACGTTTACGATGGGCACACGCCCCAAAGCCTGACGCCTTGAGGTGGAGGCGATTACGCGAATGACGAAGCACATCGCAGCAATCCGCTACCCGCTCGCCATTGTTCTCATCGTCGTGGCCATGACGGTCGCATGTACTGTAGCCGCCCCGTCTGATGTGCCAACCAATCCCCCGCCTTTGGGGGTGGGCGATCCTGCGGGCGGCGATACCACTGGTGAACGGGCCGATCTTGTTCTTCCTGGCAGGGCAACCTCGCTAGAGGAACGTATCACGAGGTCCGACGTGGTCGCGCGAGTTAGGTTGCGGTCTGTTGCCGCCGGGACGGCTCGGCTTGAAGTAGACGTGCCGACTTATGACCCACCCCCTTCCATGTGGATCGGAACCTTAGAGCACCGATTCGACGTCTTAGAGTACCTGAAGGGATCCGCCCCTGGCACGGAGCTAGTTGCCATCGTGATTGAAGGAGACCACCGACGTGCGACCGAGGCCCTCGCCGCCGAGGACGGTAAAGCACTTCTCGCAGGACGCGACGCGCGCTGGGATGGGCGGGAAGCGGTTGTCTTCCTAACGGGCAATGACCCGTGGCTCCCCGACCTGTCAGAGGCAGGCCGCTTCCGGCTCGGCGCGATCAGAAGCACGCTCGGGTTTTATAGCGACTTCTACTCCATCGGCAGTCTGTTTGACAAAGCGTGGCTTCCCTTGTCGTCGTCAGGTGGGGCTACGGGCGCATCGGGCGAGAGACGATACCTACTAGACGTGCCTGCGTCGGGGGCGTCGGGGCAGTCTGACGCGACCCCGACGATCACCCTGGCGGCGCTGAAAGCAGAGATCGCCGCAATCGAAAGTGTGGTCGCCGCTGGTGGGGGCACGGACGCGTATCGCGACTGCCTTTACACGAAGTACCGGAAGGTACGAGAGACCGACAGCTACGACGGGCCGGGAGACTATTACTATCTGCGCTACGATGAAGCTATCGAATCCGGGCAACCAGCCGAAACGCTCGTCCACACGGAATTGCAACTGGGCCTGCGGGAACCTAGTCAGATGGCCCCCAATTGGGGCGAGTACCGCATCATCGGGCGAGACCATGCCTTGTTTGTTGCCGACCAGCGGATGGCCGTTACGACGGCGCGGCCGTTGCCAGCTGGCGTGTACAAGTTCAACCCATTCGGCATATCGCAAGATGAGATCATCTGCGACGCGGTGCCGGAAAAGGAAAAGAAGCGGATCGAAACCTTTGTCACGGTCACCGCGCCTAGCGGTACGGTGCACGAGGCGTTCTTCGACCCCGCGACCATCGGTACGGCGGTGGGGGCGGACGGGACGAACGGCGCCCTGACGCCCACGGCGTTTACCGTGGGCGGGGTGAGCACGGCGCTCCAGAGCCTGAAGTGGGAAAGCGGCACGGCGACGCTGGAGCTGAGCCCCGCGGCGTCGCTCACCGGGCACGCGCTGGACCTCATTGCCCTTGATGGGTCGGTGGCGCTGTCGCTGGACGGCGGCGCGGCGACGGTCTCCGGCGGCACGCTGACGTGGAGCGTCGCGGACCAGCCCTGGCAGGCTGGCGACCTCTTGATGTTCCGCATCCGCACGGGCGCCGCCACGCCCATCGCCACCCCAACGGCGACGCCCGCCCCCAGCACCGCCCCGTCGTTCGGATCGAGCACCTACGCATTCTCGGTCGCGGAGAACGCGGCCAGCGGGGCGGCCGTGGGGACGGTCGCGGCCACCGTCGCCGACGACGGCGCGGTGACGTACTCGGTCACCGCGGGCAACGACGCCGGCGCGTTCGCCATCGACTCGGCGTCGGGGGCGATCACCATCGCGGGGTCGCTGGACCACGAGAGCACGTCGTCGTACTCGCTGACGGTGGCGGCTACGGACGGGGACGGCGAAACGGGCAGCGCCACGGTCGCCGTCACGGTGACCAACGTCAACGAACCGCCCGTGTTCGACCCCGACAGCCACAGCTTCACGTTGGCGGAAACGGCGTCGGTCTGGACGATCCTCGGCACGGTGGCGGCGACAGACGAGGACGGCGATACCGTCACCCACTACATCACGGCGGGGGACGGCGACAGAACGTTCAATATCGACTTGCACGACGGCCTCATCCTGCTCCGGAAGGCGCTGGACTACGAGACGACGACGTCGTACACGCTGACGGTGGAGGCGCGGGACGGGAACGGCGGCGTGGACACCGCCACGGTCACCATCACCGTGACGGACGTCGAGGGCAGCTAGACGGCGGGCGCGCCGCGAGCCGCTACTCGAAGTCTTCTTGGATGGTGCGGTGGCCGTTGGTGTGAGGGCACATGTGGCCCTCCGGGTCCTTGGGGCGGTGGCAGAGATCGCAGATCGGACGGCCGGAGGCCACGATCTCCAGCGCTGAGTCGGCCATGGCCTCGGCTTGGCCCAAGGTCGCCCACCACATCATGGTGCCGGTCTGCTTGCCGCGGTCGTTCTCGTCGTAGGTGATGACGCCGAAGCGGCAGGTCGACTCGTCGAAAACGAGGCCGAGGCCCGTCGTCTTGAAGTCGAAGGCCGGCTCGGCGGTCGACTTCGCCGGAGGGTCAGTGGCGGCTTTCCGCTGCTCCTCGGTCAGCTGCTTGATGTAGCTCTTGACGGAGAGCGCCAGCGCCGAGAGCTGCTCCTTCTCCATCCAGACGGAGGCCGTGCCCTTCTCCGCCTCGACGACCACGCGGAAGGTGCGCTTGCCCGGTTCGCCGAACACCTCGGCGTCCAGGCTTGTCGCGGTGCCGATGTCGGTGCGGGCGCGTGGCATGGGGTCGGGCCTGCCGTTCGTTCGCCGTGGGCAGCTTGAGAAGCGCCAGAATAGCATAGGCGCCGTCGGCCCGCCGGTTCGCGCTCACTCGTGAAATCAAGTACAATCAACCGAACCGTTTCTTCAGGAAGGCGCTTCAGTGGCCAGCAGGCGTCGCAATAGGCGGCGGGGCGAGCGCCGGGCCCAAGCGTCGCGCTCCCGCGACGCCCAACGGGCCCGTCAATCGGACGCCGAGCCCTCCCCGCTCTCCCGCTTCTCCCTCGCCAATCTTTCGACCGATTGGATCGCGGGCATCATCATTGGCGGCGTCGTCATCATCGCCGCCCTCGTCTTCCTCTTCGCTCAGATCCTTCGCGGAGGCGGAGGCGGCGTCTCCGGCTTCATCCAGATATCGGGCATCGCCGTGCATCCCACCAATCCCGCCGTCGTGTTGCTCGCCGACGCCAACGGCCTCTTCCGCTCCATCGACGGCGGCGATGTGTGGCAACCCGCCGCCTTCGACGGCGAGGCCGTGCGCTCCGTTGCTCCCGACCCGGCCCAAGCCGGCGCCTTCTTCGCCGCCGGCAACGGCGTCTTCGCCCGGAGCGACGACGGCGGGGTCACCTGGCGGGACCTCGGCGTCGACCTCCCGTCCGCCGACATTCGGGCGTTCGCCGCCGACCCCAGAGGCGGCGATCTCTATGCCTTCGTGCAGGGCGGTGGCCTTTACCGATCGAACGACGGCGGCGGCACGTGGAGGGCCGTGTGGCTGGAAGGTGAGGCCGCGCTCTCCTCGTTGGCCGTTCCCGCCGGCAACCCTGAGACCGTCTTCGCCTTCCACGGGACGCGCGGTCTGGTCAGGAGTGACAACGGCGGGGCGAGTTTCGACGAGGGCGTACGCGGCGGCGTTCCCTATCAGGCCGTCGCCGACGTGAAGGCGGACCTCACTGATCCGGACCGCCTCT
>DAOUKZ010000180.1:0-6303 GCA_034420775.1 Dehalococcoidia bacterium | reverse complement strand
GATGGCGCTTGGAGGCGGTTTGTGGGGTTGAGACGATCAGGGTCTTGGGGTGCGAACAGCGGCGCGGCGGTTGTTATGAAGGCGATGGCTACCACGAAGCCGATGCCCGCGGCCATCGTGGGATTTCCGCGGGCGTGACGCACGAACCACCGCAGCACCCGAAGCGCCCGGTCCCAGACCGTGTTGGGGGTTGCAATCGCTGTGTCTTCACCGACCACTAGTATTTGATCCTGGGGTCGAAGTAGGTGTAGAGGATGTCAACGATGAGGTTGACGAGTACGTAAGCGACGGAGATGACGAGCACGACCCCTTGGATAACGGGATAGTCTCTGCGGGCAATGGAGTCCACGAGCAGCCGGCCCATGCCGGGAACGGCGAACACGCTCTCCACGACGACAAGCCCTGTGATCAGGAAGGCTACGCCAAAGCCGATCACGGTGAGGATCGGCAAGGCGGCGTTTCCGACGCCATGCCGAAAGAGCACCAGGCTCTCGCTCAGGCCCTTCGCCCTAGCGGTGCGAATGTAGTCTTGCTTCAAGACCTCGAGCACACTCGATCTCGTCATGCGGATGATGAGCGCCATGAACGTATTGCTGGCCGCTACGGAAGGCAGGACGAGGTAGTACAGATAGTCGCCGAAGTTCTCGGTTAACGGAACATAGCCGTTCACGGGGAAGAGGCGCACTTGCAGGCCGACGGCCCACACGATTAGGAATCCCATGAAGAAGGGCGGGAGCGCGAGCCCGATCACGGCCCAGACCATGATGGCCCTATCGATCCACGTATTGGCCTTCCACGCGGCGATCACTCCGAGGGGGAGCCCCGATAGGATTGCGATGATCGTGGCGAAGACGGCGATCGACAGCGTCGGCTCGAAACGGTCCGCGATCAGCGCCGATACTTCTTGGCCTGAGAAGACGCTCAGCCCCAGATCGCCCTGGATGGTGTTCCCGAGAAAGATGCTCAGCCGTACCGGATATGGCCGGTCCAGCCCGAGATTCTCACGGATCTGCGCGACATCTTCCGGGGTAGCATCGTCGCCGGCCAAGACCTCCGCGGGGTCGCCCGGCGTCAGATAGAGGAGGCTGAAGGTGACGATGGCGACGAACAGCACCACGGGGATGCTGGCAAGTAGTCGTCGTCCAAGGTAGCCGCGCACTCCGCCTCCGAGTTAAAGTCTAGCTTCCGCGCATTCGGGACCCCGACCTAGGGGCCCCTGCCGGACCGGGTCTGCTAGTTCCGCTTGCCGATCCACTCCGCGACTTTCGCCTCGTCGGGAGGCGCCTTCAGGCACCCGAAGGCCCCGTCAAGCCGTTTGAAGTCGCGCGACCGTCTGGCCAAGTGCCGGCGGAAGTAGATGATCCCCACGTCCACCATACCGAGCTTTTGAGGGGTCTCATAGTTCAAGCGGTCTTCCTTGAATACAACGAGGTCCTCAAGCTCGTTGACGGAGATGACGGTGGCTAGCCTTCGCCAGAAGTAATAATAGATGTGGTGGTACCAGCGCTCCAGGAAGTTCCTTTCCTTCTTGAAGACGTTGAAGGTCCACATCCTGGTGTTGATGTGGTCCACCGGCACCCCCCATCGGATATGAACGTGGGTGCCGACCGGGATGCGCACAATGCTGGGAAGCTCGACGTTGTGGTCATGGCTCGCCCAGTTCTTTTCGTCCAATGGCCCCTCTCGAGTCCCGCCGCCCGACCCCTTCGGGGGCGGTAGGAATCTCCACCAGACGCGCCGCGGCCACTTTCCGAGGCCGGGGTATTCCGATTGACCGTACTTGATGGCGCCGAAGCGCACGCTGACGTGCTTCTCCCCTTCGTCAACGATCTTGAAGGGGCCGGTCTGAATGGCCCGCTTGCGGAAGAAGAGCAGCCTGCGGTGGAAGAACCGCCAGAAGCTGAGACCCCGGTGCAGGTAGAGCCCATGATTGTCGATGCCCTGGTTCACCGGCTCGGTCCAGTTTGCCTCCCAGACCTTCGTCCGGGTATAGCGCCGACCGGACAAGGTCGGGTCGCTGAATTCCCAGGGGAGGTCTTGCTCCAGCGGCACAGGGGCGGTGATGCCCATCCAGACAAAGATGATGCCCTGCCATTCCTCCGTGGGGTATTTGCGTGCCTTCATCTTCGCCGCCAAAGGCGACACGTCGGCCTCGACGAGCCCGGCCACGCATTGGCCCGTGTCGTCGAACGTATAGCCGTGGTAGGGGCAGGTGATCGTCCCGGGGAACTCGCAGAAGCCGCGAGACAACCGCGCCCCCCGATGCGGGCACCAGTCGCTGAGGGCCTCGATCCTGCCGTTCTTCCCCTTGTAGAAGACCAGCTCCTCGCCCAGCATTGTCACGTTGACCGGCCGCCGACCCACTTTCTTCTTCCAGATGGCCGGGTACCAATACTCGCGGAAGCCGAGCTTGGGGCAGTAGTCCCAGGGGCCGATCTGCGATGAGCCGTAGGCCTCCTTGGCCGTGGCGCCGACGTTCTCCGTGAATGCATCCGTTCGGTCGGGCCGGACGGGCCGCTGCTTCGCCTCTACCATGAGAAGGTACCCCTCATCTGTTCGGTTACTCGTCCGTCCCGCCGGTTACAAGCCCCACAGAGCGGCGGCGTTCGTCGAGGTCAGCTTTTCCCGGTCGTCCGCGCTCAAGCCGCCGAGAATCCCGTCCAGTGTCTTCCGGGCTTGGAGTCCGATCCCTTCGGGGTGAGGGAAGTCGGACCCCCACAGGATACGGTCGATGCCGACGATGGGGCCAAGCTCCGAGATGAAGGGATCGTCGATGAAGCCGTGGTAGACCCTGGTCTTCATGTACTCGCTGGGCAGCATCTTCGGCGATGGATAACCATAGGTGATGGTCCACGTGCGTTGCATGTTGCGGTCCATCTCGTTCATGAACCAGGGTATCCATGAGATCTCGAACTCGCTGCAGAGGAGGGTCAGGCCGGGGAAGCGGTCGAGGATGCCGCCGTAGATGAAGTCCCGGGCCAGCACCCACATGACTTCTGCCCGGGACATGATGATGCCGGCCGGCATCTCCCGCCGCTCTTCCGGTGTAATCAACGAGAGGCCGGTTCGGATCCTGCCGGTCCCGATGTGCAGCGTGATCGGGGCCTCGATTTCCCGCGCCGCGGCCCAGAACCGATCGTAGTAGGCGTTCGAATACGGGGGGAAGCCCTCCGGTGGCTCCAGGTTGATGAACGCCCCTTTGAGGCCCTTCGCCGTCGTGCGTTCAAGCTCTTGGGCGGCCCAGTCCACGTCCTCTATGGGAATGATCGCGGTGCCGATCAAGCTCGCGGGGTCATAGGAGCAATAGTCGGCGAGCCAATCGTTGTACACCGTACAGCAGTCGCGGAGCATGTCGCGGTTCTCGGTCTGGAGGAACGTGAGGCCTTCCGTCGGATTGAGTATCTCGGCGTCGACGCCTTCCTCATGCTGGTAGACCTTGCGCAGCTCCGGGTCCCAGCCCGCTTCCTGCCACTTCCGGTCGAGTTTGGCGTCCCGCACGCGCTGTCTACTGACGAGCTCGATGACGGCGTCATCGATTCCGTTGTAGAAGAACTCCCCCTTCTCCCCTTGGAATTCATGGATCACCCGTGGGAGCTTCTCTCCCCACTTGTCGGCCAGGTGGTCCCACCACAGGTTGGGGGGCTCGAATACGTGAGAGTCGGCGGAGATGAAGCGTTGCTTTGTCGTTGCCATGTCGGTACTCCCTTGCTGCGCCCTGCACCGTTGCCGTTGGCGGGGGGCGAACCGCCTTCGACAAATTCAGCCTGCGGCGGCGCCCTCCACGGCCCGCCACTCGGCCCTCAAAAAGGAAAGTATCACCTCGCTGGTGATCTCCGGCTGCTCGTAGCCATAGAAATGACCGCAGTTTTCCAGCACCTTGAGAAAGGAGTTCGGTATCGCCTTGTTGAGGTCCGCTCCGTTCGGGAAGGGAGTGCGGGCGTCGTGCTCCCCAACAATGATCAGGCTCGGGGAGCGGATCTCCCCCAAGCGGTCCCCAACCGTGAGCGGCGTGTTGATCATGCGCACCGTCTCCAGATACTCCTTGGGGTCATTTCGGAGATGTTCGTGCCGAATGGCCTCGACCGCGTGGGGCTTGTGCTGAATGCTGTTGGGACTGAAGGCGCCCTTGGTGAACTCGAAGGTCTCGGCCACGATCTGCTCGGCGGTGGCGCCGCTTTCGATGAGCTTCCGGCGTTTCTCGAAGCCGGACGGGTCTATCGCACGCTCAAGGCGGGGACTGACGGCCCCGATAAGCACGAGCTTCGACACGCGCTTGGGGTAGTGGACGGCAAAGTCCATGACGACGCCGGCGCCGAGGGACCATCCAACCAGAACCGCCTCCGCTATATCGAAGCTATCGAGGAAGGCGCTGAGGTCTGCCCGCCAAACTTCGTACGAGATCCTCGGTTCGGGCGGACGCTGCGTTTCGCCCGCACCCCTAAGGTCGTAGGCGTAGACCATGAACTCGCGGGACAGGATGGGCATCATCTCCTCGAAGCACTCGGCCCGCGAGCCGCCCCCATGCAGGAGCACCATCGGATAGCCGTCGCCGGCTACCTCGTAGTGAACGTTCAGGTCGCCTATTTCTCGAAACATGGTCACTACCCTGTGGGAGCGGAGGGCCGCGTTGCCGCTACAGCAGCAAGACGGCGAGCGCGGGGTCCATCCCTTCCAGAGAATCGAGGAAGTCCGGCGTCTCGTGATAGGCCTGGACCAGGATGTTATCGGGGTCGCGGAAATAGACCGCCTGCTTCGTGGGATGCTCTATCGCATATTCGACCCGCAGACCTTTGGCCGCTAGCCGTTCCGACACGCCGGCGAGGTCGCCGGGGTCGGCGAGTTCGAAGGCGAGTTGGTGGACTCCGGGCTTGTGGCGGGCCGAGGCCGGGATGAGCACGAGAGAGTATCCCGCGTAGCCCTTGCCCTGCAGGACGCAGAACGCTCCGTCGGGATCGGCGAAGATCTCCCGCAGTCCAACCATCTCCGTGTAGAACCGGCGAAGAGCGGGAAAGTCCTGGGCGGCGATCGTAGCGTGGGCGGTGCGCTTGGCATGCAGCGGAGCGGAGTCGATGCGGCGAATCTCGGGGTCCATGTTGATGAACGTCTCGGTCTTTGGCGGCTCCGCTTCGGGCACGTAGGGTTTGTGTGTAACCGTGACGCCGGGCTTCCGGTAGTCCCGCCAATTGCTGAGCATGTCGACGGTGAACTCTATGCCGTGACCTTCGGGGTCATGGAAGTACACGCTGCGCGTCACAAGGCGGTCTTCCAGGCCGAGGGGGCCAACGCCGCCCCCTTCAAGCCGGCGCCAGGCCTCCACCAGCTCCGCTTCGTTGTACATTTCGAAGGCGAAATGGTTCAGGCCGGACCGCGATGCATACTCGTGCGGCCTGACCCTATGCTCGGGCCGCTGTTCCTCCGGTTCGGCCACCTCGACAAAGGCTAAGTCGTGGTGGGTGTTGCCGTTGCTGAGGAAGACAATTTTTTCCTCGGCGATGCGGAAGGTCTCCTCAATGCCGAGGACTTGGTTGTAGAAGTCGAAGCTGCGCTCGTAGTCGCCCACGTACATATTGGCGTGGACGAGGCGGCGTGGCGCTCCGGTGGCTTGGTATGCCTTCTCCGCGACTTGTGCCATGCCGCTTTCCTTTCCGCCTCGCCACACAGCCGCACGGCCGACCCGCCGAAGCCTTCCGCAGGCCGCTCCTACTAGTCCGCTCCTCTCGCTTGCGCGGCCGAAAGCAACGGCGGCTCGGGAGCGGATTACCGGGAACCCGCGGTCCACTCCGCGACCTTCGCCGGGTCGGGAGGCTGCTTGCGATTGCCGAAGGCGCCGCCAAGACGTCTGAAGTCGCGTGAACGCTTCGCGAGGTGCCGGCGGAAGTAGATGACCCCGACGTCGACCATGCCGAGCTTTTGTGACGACTCGTAGTTCAGACGGTCGCCCAGGAAGACTTCGAGGTCCTGACGCTCATTGATGCCGATGACTTCGTACTGCTTTCGATACAGGTGGTAGTAGAGGTACTGGTAGATGGCGTGGAGGAAGTTCTTCGGCTTCTTCCACAACAGGAAGGTCCACATCCGTGTGTTCTCTTCATCGACGGGTACTCCCCATCGAAGGTATTGGTTGATGCCGGAGGGTATGCGCACCTTGCTGGGGAGCTCGACGTTGTGGTCGTGCCCCGCCCAGCGGACATCGTCGATGCTGCCGGCGCCGGCCGCGGCCTCCCGGCCGCCGGGGCCTTTGACCGGGCCGAGGATCCGCCACCAGGTCCGCCGCGGCCACTTGCCGAGGCCGGGGTAGTCGCC
>DAOUKZ010000179.1:0-2166 GCA_034420775.1 Dehalococcoidia bacterium | reverse complement strand
GGAAGTCGCTCCACTGCGTGAGCCATTGGAAGGCGTTGAAACCGGCGTACTGGCCGTTCGGGTCTTCGCTCCATTCGGCGCCGCGGTGGTTCAGGGTCGCGCCGAGGTGGATGACGATGTTCATGGCGGCCTCGTTGGCGCGCGCCCAGAACGCGTCGAAGTATGGGTCGGCGGGGGAGCGTCCGTAGGACCCCTTGGCGTTGAGGCCGACGAGCCGCGCCTCCTGCTTGATGCAGCGGTCGAGCTCCTCGACGGCGAGGTCGACGTCGTAGAGCGGGATGTAGCAAGGGGTGAAGATGCGCTCCTGGTAGGCGTAGCCCCAGTCCTCTTCGAGGTAGCGGTTCCAGGCGCGGGCCGCCGCGTAGCCGGCGGTGGCGTCGTGGTTCTGGAACGGCGCCTCGGCGCTGCTCCCCGCGTGGATAACCGCGGCCTGGACTCCCTGGGAGTCCATGAGGGCGAGGCGGAGGTTGTGGTCCTCGAAGGCGGGCTCCATGTCGCGGTAGGTCTCGACAAGCTTGGCCAAGCCTTCTTTATCAAGGCCCTTGCCGGCGTTCATCTTGTTGAGCATGGCGCCGGGGACGGGGATGTCGCCCTTCATCTCGGGAAGCTCGAGGGGATTGGTGCCGCCGTGCAGGCCGACGGTGTGGAAGCCGAGCGTCTTCGCCTTGTGCTCGTCGCCGACGAAATCGGTGGTCGTCAGATGTGTCTTGCCGCCGGGGAAGACGCGCTCGACGTATTTCTTTTCGAGGAACCGGACCACGGCATCCTCGGGCGGGTAGATGTGGTTATCGGCGTCGAAGGCCATGTAGGGCAGCTTCGCCTCGACCTCGGCCTGGTAGACGCCTCGTTCTCCAGTGGTAGTCATGCTAGATCCCCCTCTCCGTGTATCGCGCGCTCATTATATACGCGCGTAAACCGCGCAAGCACCGCAAATATACACAAGCGGCCACGGAGGCGCGACGCCATGCGGCCTGCAGGTGGGCCGTCTATACTCTCGGCGCCACGACCGACCCCGAAAGCGGGACTACTCCATGCCCGAAGAAGCGCTCGCTGGCGTTCGCGTCCTCGACCTCGGCGACAGCATAGCCGGGGCCTATTGCACACGCCTGCTCGCCGACCTCGGCGCCGAGGTGATTCTCGTGGAGCAGCCGCACGGGCATCCCCTGCGGCGCACAGGCCCCTTCCCCGGCGACGCCCCGCACCGCGAGAAAAGCGGCCTTTTCCTGCACTTCTGCGCCAACAAGCGGAGCGTCGTTCTCGACCCTGCCACGCCCGAGGGGCACGCCCGCGTCCGCGCCTTGGCTGCCGAGGCCGACCTCGTCGTCGAGAGCCGCCCGCCGTCGATGCCTGTCCCCAAGGGACTGGACCCCGCGTCGCTCATGTCGCTGAACGAGCGGCTGGTGGTGACCTCCGTCACCGAGTTCGGTCTTACCGGTCCGTACAAGGATTGGCAGGGCGAGGAGATCGTGCACTGGGCCATGGGCGGCTACATGCACTTCGTGGGCAGCGCCGAGCGCGAGCCCCTGCTGACCCCCAACCACCAAGCCCAGCAGCACGCCGGCGGCCAGGCCGCCACCGCATCGCTCGTCGCGCTGCGCCGCGCCCGCATCGACGGACTTGGCCAACTAATCGACCAGTCGGTGATGGAGGCGATGCTGGCGGCACACAACTGGACAACCACGCACTGGGTCTTCCTGGGAGAGGAGCAGAAGCGCACCGGCTCACAGCTCCTCCGGTGCAAGAACGGCTGGGTGCACTTCGAGGCGACCTCCCTCAACCCCAACTTCCTGCTGCTCGCCGGGCGGCCCGACCTGCTCGACGACCCTCGCTTCGTCCCCGAGGGTGACTGGCCGTCGGAGCGCCGCGACGCGCTGCTCGACGTGCTCCGCGCCTGGTGCGCCACCGTCACCAAGGAAGAAGCGTTCGAACAGGCCCAGGATCTCGGTCTGCCCGTTGCTCCCGCCTACAACGTCGCCGACCACACGGCGTCGCCACATCTCCGGGCCCGCGGCTGGCCCACGACGGTCGAGCACCCCGCCGCCGGCGAGGTCGCGCTGCCGGGCTTCCCCTATCTCTTCTCGGAAACTCCAGCGGCGGTGCGGCGGCCCGCGCCATTGCTCGGCGAACACAACGCCGAGTGGACGCCGCGCTCGGAGCGACCCGCAC
>DAOUKZ010000178.1:0-4260 GCA_034420775.1 Dehalococcoidia bacterium | reverse complement strand
CGATGAGGCCCGGCTCCGGCGGCGGGGCGGCGGGCGCCGTCCGGCGCGGCCTTGGCTTGGGCGGGGCGGCGGGACGCGCGCCTCCGCGCCGGGGCGTCTTCTGGGTGCGGGGTTTGGGCATGTCTCCAGGAGTGCCTCAGGGGCCGCAGGCATTGTAGCAGGGGCCGGTCCCTGCTCTCTGTGGCGCGGAAATCGCGGTTCGGGTACTCTACGCCCGCCGACTGTAGTGGGCGCGTCGGCGGGGGCGTCTTGCCTCTTCTCCCTAGGGAGAAGATTGAGATGAGGGGCCGCCGCACAACCACCACGGGCCGCAGGGGGAAATGATGCCCGACTACGAGCCGAACTCCGTTCTCTCCAACACCAGCTACAAGGTCCTGGGCACCCGGCCGGTCCGCCATGACGGCGTCGAAAAGGTGACCGGGCACGCCCGCTACGGGGCCGACGTATCGATGCCGGACCTCCTCTACGGGAAGCTGCTACGGAGCCCGCACGCGCACGCCCGAATCAAGCGCATCGACGCGTCGAAGGCGCTGGCGCTCGCCGGCGTCAAGGCGGTGGCGACCTCGGCCGACCTCTTCGAGGTCTCCGACCGGGCAAGCGACGTCGAACCCGGCGAGATCCGGAACTTCGGCATCCTGAGCGCGAACTGCCTGGCGCGGGGGAAGGCGCTCTACAAGGGACACGCCGTGGCCGCCGTCGCCGCCACGAGCCCCCACGCCGCCGAGGAGGCGCTGGCCGCCATCGAGGTCGAGTACGAGCCGCTGCCGGCGGTCTTCACCGCGGAGGAGGCGCTGGCCGACGGCGCGCCGGTCCTGCACGAGCGGCTCGCCACGCTCGACTCCCCGATGGGCCCCGGCGGGATGCTCGACGACGGGGACGATGCCGTCCCCACCAACGTGGCGCGGCATTTCATCCACGAGCTCGGCGATCCCGATGCCGGCTTCGCCGAGGCCGACGTGATCGTCGAGCGGCGCTATCGCACCGAGGCGGTGCATCAGGGCTACATCGAGCCGCACTCGGCGACCGTGTACTGGGACAAGGACAAGATCACCGTCTGGACGAGCACCCAGGGGCACTTTGGCATCCGCGAGCAGTTGGCCAAGATCGTGGGGGTGCCGGTCTCGAAGATTAAAGTGATCCCGATGGAGATCGGCGGCGGCTTCGGCGGGAAGACGATCGTCTACGTCGAGCCGGTGGCCGCGGTGCTGTCGAGGAAGACGGGACAGCCGGTGAAGGTCACCATGTCGCGCACCGAGGTCTTCTTCGGCACGGGCCCGACGTCGGGGACCGACATCACCGTGAAGATCGGCGCGACGAACGCGGGGCGCATCACCGCCGCTTCGGCGGATATGGTGTACGAGGGCGGCGCCTTTCCCGGCTCGCCGTTGGCCTCGGGCGCGCGCTGCATCTTCGCGGCCTACGACGTCGCCAACCTGCGCGTCGACGCCCGCGACGTCGTGGTGAACAAGCAGAAGGTCGCGGCCTACCGCGCGCCGGGAGCGCCCGCCGCGGCCTTCGCGGCGGAGCAGGCGGTCGACGAGCTCGCCCGCGCCCTCAACATGGACCCCCTCGAGCTCCGGCTCGCCAACGCGGCGCAGGAGGGGACGCGGCAGGTCACCGGCCCCAAGTTCGGCGCCATCGGCTGCGTCGAGACATTGGAGGCGGCGAAGGAGCACGCGCACTACGCCGCCCCCGTCGGCGGTGGGGAGCCGGTCCCAAAGGGCAAGCGGCGCGGTCGCGGTGTCGCCAACGGCTTCTGGGGCAACACCGGCGGCCCCTCCGCCTGCGTAGCCAGCGTCAACCAGGACGGCACCGTGAGCCTGATCGAGGGCTCCCCGGATATCGGCGGGAGCCGCGCCGCCATAGCGATGCAGCTCGCCGAGGTGCTCGGCCTGCGGGCCGAAGACGTGCGGCCCACCGTCGTGGACACCGACTCCATCGGCTTCACCTCGCAGACCGGCGGCAGCAGCGTGGCGTATAAGACCGGCTGGGCCGCCTACGAGGCGGCGCGGGACGTCAAGCGCCAGATGATCGAGCGGGCCGCGCTGGTGTGGGGCGCATCGCCTGACGACGTGGAGTACGACGCCGGCACCCTGCGGCACAAGTCGGACCCCGAGTTGAAAACCACGTTCGCCGAGATCGCGGCGCGGCAGATGAAGACCGGCGGCCCCATCGTGGGGAAGGCGGCGACGAGCATGATGCGGCCCGGCGGGGCGTACTCCGCCCACATCGCCGACGTGGAGGTCGACCTGGAAACGGGCAAGGTCGACGTGCTCCGCTACACCGTGGCGCAGGACGCGGGCAAGGCCATTCATCCCAGCTACGTGGAGAGCCAGATGCAGGGCGGCGCCGTGGCGGGCATCGGCTGGGCGCTGAGCGAGGAGTATTACTACGACGAGGCGGGGCTGCTGCAGAACCCGACGTTCCTCGACTACCGCATGCCCACCAGCCTCGACGTGCCGATGATCGACACGGTGATCGTGGAGAAGCCGCACGACGGGCACCCATTCGCGGTGCGCGGGACCGGCGAGGTCCCGCTGGTGCCGCCGATGGCGGCGGTGGCGAACGCGGTCTACGACGCCACGGGCGTCCGCATGACGAGCCTGCCGATGTCGCCGGCCAAGGTGCTGGAAGCCCTGTGGGAAAACGAAGGAACGAACAAGAAGGCGTAGCGATGCCGGAGGCGTGGATCCCGACGCAGCTGCAGCCGCTGACCGGCGGCGTCCGGCGGGTGTCCGCGTCCGGCGGCACGGTGGGCGAGGTCGTCGCCGAGCTCGAGCGGCGCTTCCCCGGGATCGAGGCGCGGCTTGTGCAGGAGGGGGACGTGATGCCGGGGATGTCGGTCGTCGTCGACGGCGACCAGACGCAGCTCGGCCTGCTGCAGCCGGTTGAGGAATCGAGCGAAGTGCATTTCATCCCCGCCGTGGGGGGCGGGTGAACGGGAGGTCGCGATGAAGGTCGAGTATCCGGTGCAGGTGGGGTCGATGCTGTACACGATGGTGGAGCCGCATAAGGGCTTCGAGAAGGAGTACAACCGCTGGTACGAGCGGGACCACTTCTACGGCGGCTGCATGACCGGCCCCTACATTTTCGTCGGCCGCCGGTGGGTGGCCACGCGCGACCTCAAAGACCTGCGTTTCCCGCAGGACAGCCCCTTTGCCAAGCCCGCGGACGCGGGCTCCTATCTCGCGGTCTACTGGCACCTGAAGGGCTACCACGCCGAGAAGTCGGCATGGTCGAGGCCGCAGGTGCATTGGCTCTATGAGAACGGGCGCGGCTTCCCCGAGCGGACGCACGTCCACACCTCGAACTACTGGTACGACTGGCGCTTCTACCGCGACGAGGACCCCGTGCCCATCGAGCTCGCTCTCGAACACCGGTACAAGGGGCTGGTGACCATCGCGACCATGCCCAACGGCGAGACGGCCCGCGAGGAAGTCGACCAGTGGTTCCAAGCTCGGTATCTGACGGACTTCATGAAGGACTCGCCGGTGGCCTCCTGCGCGGGATGGTCGGCGGTCCTCCCCAAGCAGAGCGAGCGTGGCGCGCCCATGGAAATCCCTGGGGTGGAGGACCCGGAGCTGGTGACGCTGCAGCTCTACTTCCTCGAAGCCGACCCCAGGGACTGCTGGGACAAGTTCCTCAAGCTGAGCGCCGACCTCGGCGAGTCGGGGCTGGGGCGGGTCGTCTTCGCCGCGCCGTTCATTCCAACCGTCGTGGGTACGGACACCTACACCGACGAGCTCTGGTAGGAGCGAAGTAGTCATGGCCGACACGCCCACCGTCAACACGATGCGCGGCCCGAAGCCGACGGACGAGCTCGGCTTCACCCTGATGCACGAGCACGTCTTCATCCACTCGGCGGGCGTGCTCGACAACTGGCACCACCTCTGGGACCGCGAGGCCGAGGTCCAGCAGGCCATCGCCACCCTCAACGAGGCGAAGGCCAACGGCGTCGATACGATCCTCGACCTCACCACCATCGACCTCGGGCGCGACATCGCGCGGCTCAAGGAAGTCGCCGACCACGTCGACCTCAACATGATCGTCTCCACGGGCCTCTGGCTCGACCCGCCGCGCTCCATCTCCCGGATGAGCTCCGAGGAGATGGCCGACCTCTTCATTCACGACGTCGAGGAGGGCATCGGCGACACGGGGGTGAAAGCGGGGGCGATCAAGGTCGCTTCCGAGCCCGTCGTCGACGGCCCCAACGCGCAGATCCTGAAGGCGGCGGCGATCGCGCACCGGAAGACCGGCGTA
>DAOUKZ010000177.1:0-46659 GCA_034420775.1 Dehalococcoidia bacterium | reverse complement strand
CAGTGCGCCTCGTCGATGGCGATCAGGCCGACGCGCACCGACTCCAGGAACCGCAGAAACTCGGGCGTGGTCACCCGCTCAGGCGCGGCGTACAGGACCTTGAGCTTGCCGGCGAGCGCCGCCCGTTGCACCCGCCCGATCCCCTCGAAGTCCATCGTGCTGTTGATGAAGGCGGCGGGGACACCGTTGCCGCGGAGCGCATCCACCTGGTCCTTCATCAGCGCGATGAGCGGCGACACCACCAGCGTCAGCCCCTCCATCGCCATCGCGGGAAGCTGGTAGCACAGCGACTTGCCCCCGCCGGTCGGCATGATGACCAGCCCATGCAGCCCCGCCAGCGCGTTGGCGATGATCGCCTCCTGCTCCGGCCGGAACTCCTCGTAGCCAAAATAGCGCTTGAGGAGGGGGCGGAGGTCGGATGTGCGGTGCGGCGCAGTCATAGGGTCGGCAGGCGTGGCGGTCGGGCTGGCGGGCATGATGGTATCGCGCTCCAAAGGTCGGTGGTCCGCGGGCATCATGCGGAGCCGTCCCGCTTCGCGCAATGCCCGCGTGACGCTAGCTTCGGCGTTGGCTTGGAGAATGGTCTCCGATAAGATGGGCCGGAGCTTGGACGGGAGGGCGGCATGGCGCAGCGGGCGTGCATCGCCGGAGTCGGCTACACCGAGCAGGGGCGCGTGCCCGGGCGCACCTACCTGGGGTTCGCCCTCGACGCGGCGCAGGCCGCGCTCAACGACGCCGGGCTCACGCCCAACGACATCGACGGGGTGATGACGCAGATCAGCGGCGACGTCTTCCCCGGCCAGATCACGCAGGGGCTGGGCATCGAGCCGGTCTTCGAGGGGATCGGCCTGCCATGGGGGAACGGCGCGATGACGCTGCTCCACCAGGCGGTCCACGCCATCGAATCGGGCATGGCGCAGACGATCCTCATCGCCTACGGCAACTCGCACCTGTCAAACCCGCACGGCGGGGCGGCGCCGGGCAAGAACATGGCCGACCCCATCGCCGGCGTGTACGGGATGTTCGGCGCGCCGGCGAGCTACGCCCTCGTCGCCCGCGCCCACATGAACGCCTACGGCACCACCGAGGAGCACCTGGGCCACATCGCGATCTCGACCCGCGAGTGGGCGCTGCGGAACCCCATCGCCACCATGCGCGACCGGCCGCTGTCGATGGAGGACTACCTCGACGGCCGCTTCATCGCCGAGCCCTTCCGCATCTACGACTGCTGCCTGGTGAGCGACGGCGGGCGCGCGATAATCGTCACCACCGAGGAGCGGGCGAGGTCGATGCGGCGGAAGCCGGTCTACGTCTCCGGCATGGGCCAGGGACACTGGCCGGGCGACCTGCTCAACCGCGACGACCTGACGACCTCGCCCGCGAAGATCGCGGGGCCGAAGGCGCTGGCGGAAGCGGGGCTCTCCCTCGCCGACGTCGACGTCACCGAGTTCTACGACTGCTTCACCATCACCACGCTGATCACCATCGAGGACTACGGCTTCTGCGAGAAGGGCGAGGGCGGCCCCTACGCGGCGGAGGGCCACTTGGGGCCCGGCGGCTCGACGCCGACGAACACCAGCGGCGGCCTGCTGTCGGAGGTCTATCTCCACGGATGGACGTCGCTCACCGAGGGCGTCCGGCAGGTGCGGGGCGACGCCGGAGGCGGCCAAGTCCCCGGTTGCCGCGTGGCGCTCGTCGGCGGCAACGGCGGCATCATCCAGCACCACCTCACCGCCGTCCTGACCGACGCGCCGAGCAACTAGCCGGCGGGCCGAGGAACGCGATATGACCACGAATCCCACGCGCCCCGTTCCCGCCCCGAACCCAGACCTCGACCCCTTCTACGCCTACTGCCGCGAGCGCGAGCTGCGCCTTCCCAAGTGCGCGGCGTGCGGCGCCTTCCGCTTCCCGCCGGGCGCGACCTGCCCCAAGTGCACCGCGACGGGCCACGAATGGCTTCCCGTGAGCGGCCGCGGCACGGTGTTCACGTGGATCGTGATGACGCGGGCCTACCACCCCGCGTTCGATCCCCCCTACGCCGTCGCCATCATCGAACTGGACGAAGGCCCGCGCCTCTACTCGAACGTCCTGGGCGTGGACCCCCACGCCATCGTCCAAGGCATGCCGGTCAAGGTTGACTTCGAGGACCTCGACGGCGAGCACACCATCCCCGTCTTCCGGGCCGTGTAGCGGCTTGGCGCAGGGCGGTCTTCCCCCTCTGCCGCACCTTAAGCCTCTCCCCCTCTGGGGGAGATTTGAGAGAGGGCGCGCCTCCCACGCCTGCGGAACGGATAAGTAAGCCGTATGCGCATCGACACGGCCTCGCCGAACTACAAGTGGATCGTCCTTGCCGCGGCGGCGATGGGCGTCTACTCGACGGTGATCGACGTGGGCATCGTCAACATCGCCCTGCCCACGATCACCGCGCACTTCGACGCCAGCCTGACCTCGGTGCAGTGGATCATGCTGATCTACCTGGTCATCATCTCCGCCGTCCTGCTCCCCATCGGCAGCGCCTCCGACCGCCTGGGCCGGAAGAAGCTCTACGTCATCGGCTTTCTGCTGCTCGGCGGCGGAGCCGCGCTCGCCGCCGCCGCGCCGAGCCTCCCCTGGCTGTTCGGAGCACGGGCCATCCAGGCCCTGGGGGCCGCGGCGGTGCAGGGTCTCAGCATGGCGATCTCGGTGGCGGCCTTCCCTCCCCAGGAGCGAGGCCGCGCGCTGGGACTCATATCCACGGTCGTAGCGCTGGGGGCGGTGACGGGGCCGCCCATCGGCGGTGTACTCGTCGACGCTTTCGATTGGCGCTCCGTCTTCCTGGTGAACACGGTCCTGGCCCCGATCGGCGCGCTCTTCGCGGTCTTCACGTTGCGGGAGTCGGCCATCGGGACGCCGAGCGCTCAGGGCGGCAAGACGGACTGGGCCGGCGTGGTGACGTCGTCGACCGCCCTGGTGAGCACCCTGCTGGTCTTCAGCCGCGGAACCGAGCTCGGATGGACGTCGCCTTTCGTGCTGACCTTCGCCGCGGCGGCGGTCCTCTCTTTCGGCCTCTTCATCGTGGCGGAGCTGCGGGCCGAGCAGCCCATGATCGACCTCCGGCTCTTCCGGCGGGCGGCGTTCACCCTGGGCGGGATCGCCGGGTGGCTGGTCTTCACGGCGGCCTCGACCTACGTCATGATCACGCCGTTCTACCTTCAGGGCGTGCTGGACTACCGGCCCCGCGAGGCGGCGCTCATCATGACGCCGACGGCCTTCCTTCTCGCGGTCGCGGGGCCGCTAGCGGGCAGGCTCTCCGACAAGATCGGCTCGCGGATTCCATCGACGGCCGGCGCCATCATCGTCGCAGTCGGCCTCGTCGGCTTCTCGTTCGCGGGGACGGAGACGCCCTTTTACGTGGCGAGTCTCGCGGCGGCCAGCCTCGGCCTCGGCATGGGACTCTTCTACCCCCCGAACACCAGCTCGGTGCTCGCCGCCGTCGAGGCCAGCCGGTACGGCGTCGCCTCCGCCTTCCTCACGCTGGTGCGCAACCTGGGGCAGATCACCGGGGTGGCGATGGCGGCGGCGCTCCTCGCGGTGGGCATCCGCGCCCTCGGCGTGGAACCCGACCTCGGCCCGCTCCGCGACCCCGACGTCGCCGCCAGTCCCGCGCTCATCGCGGGGTTCGTGGACGGCCTGCGGATGGCCATGCGCGCCGCCGCCGGGGTGCTCGTCGTGGGCGCCATCCTCTCGCTGGTCAAACCGGCGCCGCCGCCCGTCGGCGAGGCCGTCGGAGAGGACGCCGTGAGCAGCGCGCAGGGGGAACGCCGGAGCTAGGCCTCGGCGCCCGCCGTGTAGCCAACGCCGGCCCATTGCCCGGCGGGGATGAGCCAGTCCCGTTCGGCCAGGGCGAGCTTGGGGTGTATCCGCCCGCCTTCGAAGAACGATGGCATCGCCGCGGCGAGCGCGGCCTGGGCGGTTTCGAGGTCGCCGTGCACGTCGTAGAGGGCGAGGTAGTTCGCGCCGTAGGCGGGCCGGGCCGCCAGCCGCCACCGGGTCGCGGTGACGAAGCCGTCGAGCGCCAAGACGTCGGGAATATGGACGTCGTCGTACCACGCGTTCCACTCATCTTCGAAGGTGCGGTCGGCGCAGAAGCTGAACACGTAGCGGCGGGCGGTGAGGTCGGGCGAAGGGTCGGCGATGCCCGTCCACCGGCCGACGGGCTCGAAGAGCTTGAGGTCCATGAGGGCGTGGTCGGAGAAGTGCCGGCCTTGGGCCCGCCACCCCGGCGCGGACGCCGACGCCTTCTTCTGGTTCGCCACGATGTCGGGGCCCTCGACCTCGTAGATGTTGGCGTTCGTCCAGCCGTCGGTCCCGGCGCCCTGCCGCCGCCAGCGGGTGGCGCGCCACGCCGAGCCGCAGCCGACGACGTCGGGGAGGTGAACCGTGTCGTACCACTCGTCCCACTCGGCGGCCCTGTCGGGGTTGAGCAGCCGCGAGTAGGTGACGTAGATGCCTTGCGTTCTGGACATGCTAGGAACCGGCGGTGTAGCCGACGCCGGCGAATTTCCCCGTGGGGAGCAGCCAGGCCATCTCGGCCATGGCGTTCTGCGGGTGCATCCGGCCGCCCTTGTACATGCCGGGGACCGCCGCGGTGAGGCCCGCCTGCGCCGCCTCGATGTCGCCGTGCACGTCGTAGAGGGCGAGGAAGTTCGCGCCGAAGGGGTTCCGCTCCACCAGCTTCCACCGCGTCGCCGCGACGAAACCGTCGACGGCGAGAATGTCGGGGACGTGGACCTCGTCGTACCACTCGCTCCACTCGTCCTCGCGGGAGCGGTCGCCGCAGACGGTCAGCGCGTAGACGCGCGCGGTGAGGTCGGGGGAGGGGTCGGCGATGCCGGTCCACTTTCCGACGGGCTCGAAGAACTTGAGGTCCATGAGGGCATAGTCGGAGAAGTGCCGGCCCTCGGCGCGCCACCTTGGGGCGTGCGCCGACGCCTTCTTCTGGTTCGCCACGATGTCCGGGCCCTCGACCTCATAGATGTTGGTGTTCGTCCAGCCGAAGTGCCCGGCGTCCTGCCGCTGCCAGCGGGTGGCGCGCCACGCCGAACCGGAGCCGACGATGTCGGGGAGGTGGATGGAGTCGTACCACTCGTCCCACTCCGCCGCCTTCTTGGGATGGAGCAGCCGTGAGTAGGTGAGATAGATGCCTTCAGTCCTGGACATTGTTGCTTCTCCTTATGGAAAGTAATGGGCCTCCCCGAATCGGGGAGGCCCTGTATGGTCTCCTGTTCAGGCCCGCGCTACACCAGGCCGTAGAGCTCGGCCGCGTTGTCGCAGACGATGCGGCGCTTCTCCGCCTCGGGGACGTTGACGAAGTGCTGCTCGATGGTCTGGCGCGAGTACGGGTAGTCGTTGCCGTGGTGGGGGAAGTCGGTGGACCACGACATGTTCTTCAGACCGACGGCGTGGCGCATCTCGACGCCGATGCGGTCGACGATGAAGGTGGCGAGCCAGTTGTCCTTGACGTACTCGCTGGGGAGCTTCTTGAGGCCCCACTTGGCGTGGCCCCGGTTCCGCCAGTAGCGGTCGTCCATCATTTCGGCGGCGTGCGGGATCCAGCCGACGCCGACCTCGACGCCGACCATCTTCAGGTCGGGGAAGCGGTCGAAGACGCCGTCGAAGATGAGGTCGACCATGAGGACGGGGAAGTCGGCGATGCCGGCGACGGCGCCGGTGGCCAGCGCGCCGCCCTTGGATGCGACGTGGCCCGCGCCCTGCGAGGCGAGGCGGAAGTGGATCGAGATCGGCATTTCCAGCTCTTCCGCCGCGGCCCAGAAAGGATCGTCCTCGCCGGTGAGCTGCTGGTTGCCGGTGGGCCACATGCCGATCACGGCGCCACGGTAGCCCATGTCCTTGGCCTTCTTGAGCTCGGCGACGGCGGTCTCCACGCCCAGGTTGGGGATCTGGTAGACGCCGAAGAGCCGGTCGGGGTCGGCGGCGCAGAAGCCCTCGCTGAGCCAGCGGTTGTAGGCGTCGAGGCCGGCGAGGTGAATCTCGGAGTCGGGGTTCTTCATGAAGCAGCCGACGGCGCGCTGCGGCGGGTACAGAAACTCGGCGTCGACGCCGTCGGTGTCGAGGACCTCAAGCCGGGCCGCGCCGTCGTAGACGGAGGGGTGGACGTTGTCGCCGTAGCTGAGGCCGGTCCACTTCATTTCTTCCTTCTCGATGCCGACACAGGCGACCAGTCCGAGCGGCGCGGGGGCCATCCCTTCCTGGTAGACCCACGCGTCGCCGCCGTCCTCGTCCTTGACGAGCTTGGGGGCGTAGTCAAGGTATTTCTTGGGCAGCCAGTCTTCCCACAGGTTGGGGGGTTCCACCACGTGGGAATCGGCTGAGATGACTTCGTAGCTTCGTCCGGTCGGGGCCATGGGCAACTCCTTGGCCGGCGTCGGAACGCTCCGCGCGCGGCCGGTAAATCTGCGTGCAACTCTAGTGCCGCCCCTAGGGGCTGTCAATCAGGATTGGGCAGCCCTTGGTGGTGATCAGGGGGCCCCTCATCTCAATCTTCTCCCGGGGCAGGGAGGCACCTTAAGCCTCTCCCCCTCTGGGGGAGACTGAGAGAGGGCCGGGCTGGGGGTGGTCTTCCCTCTCCCCCTCTGGGGGAGATTTGAGAGAGAGCGCGCGCCGTCAGGCGCGCGAGCGCCCGCAGGGCGCTGCTCCCCCGCTCCGCCCGTACCCAAAGGTCAGCTACGGAGCAGGGGAGAGGCCGGTGCTAAGCGGCAGCGGCGACCCCCGGCGTGGGAGTGATGTCGGCCTCGGGGTCGAGGCCGAAGAATTCGCAGGGGTTTTCGAGCAGGATCCGGCGCTTCACCGCCTCGCTCTCTCCCTCGAAGATCTGGCCGATCCACTCCTGCGAGTTGGGGAAGGACCCCACCGAGTGCGGGAAGTCGGAGCCCCACATCAGGATGTCGATGGGCACGAAATCGCGCAGCTTCAGAGCCAGCGGGTCGCGGATGAAGCTGAAGCGGCAGTGCTTGAAGATGTACTCGCTCGGCTTCATGGCGAGCGGGCCGTACCAGTGTTTGAAGATGCGATAGTTGTCGTCCATGAACCAAACGAGGCTCGACAGCCAGCTCGCGTTCGTCTCCGCGAAGTAGAAGCGGATGTCGGGGAAGCGGTCGAAGACGCCGGAGGCGATGAGCTGCGCGATGCAGTAGAGCGGGCGGAAGCCGCCGGTGCGCTGAGTGAGGGAGACGGCGTAGGCCAGCGACCCCGTCCCCGCCCCACCGCCGTACTCGGGGGGCGAGGGATACCCGAAGTTGCCGTGCGGCGAGATCCGCATCCCGATGTCGAGGGCCGTCTGCCAGAACTCGTCGTCCTCCGGCTCGGGCGCGCCGCCGCCGTTGGGGAACTGCTGCAGCGAGACGCTCTTGATCCCGATCTCCCCGCAGCGCTTCAGCTCGAGCACCGCCTGATCGATGCCCTTGACGGGCACGACGCCGTTGCCGATGAGCCGGTCGGGGGCCACGGCGCAGTAGTCCTGGGCCAGGAAGGTGTTGTAGGCCTGCACCATCGAGAGGTAGGCGTCGCGGTCGGCGACGCCGGTGAGGAACCTGCTGGCGAAGACCGGCGGAAAGAGGACCTCGCAGTCGATGCCGTCCCGGTCCTGCTCACGGAGGCGCTGCTCGGCGGGACCGGCGCCGGTGGCCGGGCTCCCGTCTTCCGAGAAGTAGGTGTCGTTTCGGAACTTGATCGGCTTGCCCGCGGTGATGTTCTGCCCGTTGTGGAGCAGGGGCATCCCTTCGATGACCCAGCCTTCCCCACCCTCGGACAGCGGCACGAGGCGCGGGGCGCGGTCGCGCCACCGCTCCGGCACGTACTTGACGAAGGTGTCGGGCGGCGTCTCGACGTGCCCGTCGGCCGAAATCACTCGATACTTGCGGCCCATCGGCCTCCTCCGCCTAGCTCGGCGTCGCGGTAATCGGCTTGGTCAGGTCGAGGTCGAAGAACGCGGCGGGCACGTCGAGCAGGATCTTGCGCCGCAGGTCGTCGGAGACGTCGGCCATGGCGGTGTCGAAGAACTCGGCGCTCTTCGGGAACGAGCCGACGGAGTGGGGGAAGTCGGAGCCCCACATGATGCGGTCCCACGGAATCAGGTGCTGCATCTGGAAGATGATCGGGTCGCGGACGATACCGAAGTAGAAGTGCTTCGTCACGTACTCGCTCGGCTTCATCTGCAACGTGACGCCGAACCAGTCCTTGAACAGCTGGTAATTGTCGTCCATGAAGAAGAGGCTGAAAGGCAGCCAGCTCGCGTTGGTCTCAGCGAAGTACATCTCGAGATCGGGGTAGCGGTCGAGGACGCCGTCCGCGATGAGCTGCGACATGCAGTAGACCGGCGCGTGCGACCCGGCCCGCTGGCAGAGGGCGCTGGCCCAGGGCTGGCTCCCGGTGCCGCGGCCCGCGCCGCCGACCGGGGCCCGGATGTCTCCGAAGCCGAAGTGCGGCGACAGCTTCATGCCAATATCCAGCGCCGTCTCCCAGAACTCGTTGTCCTCCTCCGTCGGCGACCCGGTGCCGTTGGGGAACTGGTAGAAGGCGACCGACCGGATGCCGAGCTCCTTCACCCGCTTCAGCTCCGCGACGGCGTGCTTGATGCCGGAGACGGGAATCACGGCGTTGCCGATGAGCCGGTCGGGGGCCACCGCGTTGAAGTCCTGGGCCAGGAAGGTGTTGTAAGCCTGGATCATCGAAAGGTAGACCTCGGGGTCGGCGATGCCCTCGAGGAAGCGCGAGGCGAAGACGGGCGGGAAGAGCACCTCGGCGTCGATCCCGTCCTGGTCCTGCTCGCGGAGGCGTTGCTCGGCGGAGCCTGCGCCCGTCGCGGCGGAGCCGTCCTCGTTGTAGTAGGACATGCCGCGGAACCGGATCGGCTTGCCGGCGATGATGTTCTGGCCGTTATGGAGGAGCGGCTGCCCCTCGACCACCCATCCTTCGCCGCCGTCGGGGAGATGGATCAGGCGCGGCGCGCGGTCGCGCCACCTTTCCGGCACGTACTTGACCCACGTCTCGGGCGGCGTCTCCACGTGCCCGTCCCCGGAAATGACCTTGTAGAATCGGTCCGCCATCGGCTCCTCCTGCGCGGCCGGCGGGCCCCTGGAAGCCCGTCCGCCCGGTGCGTTGACTTCGAGAACGGCCTATTGTGGCCCGCCGCATCTTCGAGTGTCAACGAAAGGTGGGCCGCGGTTGACACCGCAACAACGCCACACCTAGCATGGCGGCGGCCCAGAAGGGCCAAGGAGGGGCCGTGAGCGACACCCTGAAGGGCAAGGTCGCGGTGGTCACCGGTTCCGGCGGCGGGATCGGGCGGGCCGTCGCCCTGCTCTTGGCCGCCGAAGGCGCGAAGGTCGTCGTCAACGACCTCGGCGCGCCGCCGAGCGGCGAAGGCGGCAGCCCCGCCATGGCCGACGAGACCGTATCGCTCATCCGCGACGCCGGCGGCGAGGCCGTTCCCGTCTACGATTCCGTCGCCACGATGGAGGGCGCCCGGAATATCATCGGGACCGCCATAGACTCCTTCGGCCGCATCGACTGCCTGGTCAACAACGCCGGGAACACCCGCGTCAACATGGTCTGGGACATGCCGGAGGAGGACTTCGACGCCGTCGTCCAGACCCACCTGAAGGGGACGTTCTGCACCGTCAAGGCCGCCGCGCCCCACATGATCGAGCAGCGGAGCGGCAGCATCATCAACGTCGCCTCCGGCATGGCGATCGAAGGCGGCGCGGGCGTCTCGAACTACACCGCCGCGAAGGGCGGCATCATCGGCTTCAGCAACACGCTCTGCCTCGAGCTCGGCGTCTACGGGATCCGGGTGAACGTCCTCTGTCCCTCTGCAACCTCGCGGATGCGCGAGGCCGGCGCCGAGTGGCTGAAGAAATACCGCATCAAGCTGCCGCCGCGCCTCCGGGGCGCGCTCCGCGGCTCGCGCGACCCCAGCGAGGTCGCACCGATCGTCGCCTATCTCGCCGGCGACGCCGCGCAAGACATCAACGGCCAGGTCTTCTCCGCCGGCGCGGGCGTGATTGGCGTCTATCAGCGCTGGAGCATGGGAGGATCGGCATACAAGGAGGGCGGGCAGTGGACGCAGGAGGAGTTGGGCGGTATCGTGCCGTCACAGATCCTCACCGGCGTCGAGAACCCATCGCCCCCGCAGGAAGGGAAGATCGTATGGCCCTGGATCAGGCCGTAGTCTCTATCTATGCGAAGGCCGGCACCGTAGCGTAACCACCGTCATGGCCAAGCAAGCGACACGCGTCGAAGTGGAAGGCGGCCCGGAGGCAGTCACCGCCTACCTGCGTCAACGGCGCATGACCGACGGCCTGCCCGTCGTCCCGCCGACGGAGGAGCGGGTCGCGGCGATGATCGACGCCAGCGGCTTCGACGCGGCGCACGTGGTCGGCGAGATGGCGCCGCTGAACGCCCCGGCCAGCGTCGAGAAGATCGCCATCAACGCCGTGATGGCGGGGTGCGAGCCGAGCTACATGCCGGCGGTCATCGCCGCCGTCGACGCGTTCATGGACCCGAAGATGAACGCCCACGGCATCCAGACCACGACGAATCCGGTAGGGCCGATGGTCCTGTTCAACGGCCCGATTCGCGACCAGATCGGCATCAACTACGACACGGGCTGCTTCGGCCCGGGGTCGCAGGCGAACGCCACCATCGGACGCGCCCTGCGGCTGGTGCTCATCAACGTCGGCGGGGCAACGCACGGCGACGTCGACAAGGCCCCGCTCGGCTGGCCGGGCAAGTTCACCTCCGCCTGCTTCGGCGAGCACGAGGAGGAGTCGCCCTGGCAGCCGTTCCACGTCGACCGGGGCTTCGAGCCGACGGACAGCACGGTGACGATCATTCCCATCAACGGCATGTGGCCGATCACGGAGATGAGCCCCGAGAGCGAGCAGGTCCTGCACCACGTCACGTTCGGCATGGCCGTCAGCGGCCACGCGGCGACGGAGCAGCTGCCTGAGGGCTTCGAGAATGTCCTCGTCATGAGCCCGGTCATCGCCAAGATGGTCGCGGAGGTGATTCCCGATAAGGAGGAATTGCGGCGCTACATCCATCAGAACGCCCGGGTGCCGATGCACTTCCACCCGCCCTACCGTCGCGAGGCCGCCCGCCGGCGCATGAACGAGATGGGTATCGAGTGGGACGGGGAGAACGTCCCGATCACCCTGAACGCGCGCCGCATCCTCATTATCTGCGCGGGAGGTCTTGGTGGTCTGCAATCGATTGGCGCGTCATGCATGCTCGGCATGTCGGTCACCCGCAAGATACCCGGCTAGCGGCCGCTGGCCCCTGCGAGGGGCGGGGCGGCATCGACAACCGGTTACGTATAGTCCAATCATTTCATTGACCATTGTTGCCCAAACAAGTATTCTCCATGCCAACATTGCACTCCACTCCAAACTCACGAAGGAGGGCCGTGATGAGAAGAAAGGTCTATGCAGTAGGAGCATTCCTGTTTCTTGCTCTAACCGCACTGGTGCTAAGTGCCTGCGGTGGAGGAGAAGAAGAGGAAACAGGCGGCAGGCTGGAAGAGGTCCGCGATAGGGACAAGGTCATTTGCGCCAGCCGCAACGACGTCCCCGGCTACGGCTATCTCGACTCAGCCGGTAACAACGTGGGCTTCGACATCGACCTGTGCCGCGCTCTCGCAGCGGCGGTGCTGGGCGACCCCAACAAGATCGAGATCCGGCTGATCACCGCCGCCGAACGCGGCCCGACAATCCAGTCCGGCGAGGTCGACATGCTCGTCAGGACCGTCACCTGGACGACGTCGCGAGACTCCCAGTGGGGCAACTACGCCCAGACGATGTTCTACGACGGCCAGGGCTTCATGGTGAATAAGGCGCAGAACCCGGACGTGGCCAGCGCCCTCGACCTCGGTGGGACGACCGTCTGCGTCACGCAGGGCACGACGACCGAGTTGAACCTGCAGGACTTCTCGACGCAGAACAACCTCGGCATCCAGGCGCTGACCTTCGAGGACACCGACGCGGTGGTGGCGGCTTACGAGAGTGGCCAGTGCGACGCCTTCACCAACGATCGCTCGCAGTTGGCGGCGCTCGGCACCGCGCTCCAGAACCGCGCCGACCACACGATTCTGCCCGAGACCATCTCGGAAGAGCCGCTCGGCCCGGTGGTCCCGCACGGCGACGACCAGTGGTTCGACATCGTGAAGACGGTGATGGCGATCCTCATCTACGGTGAGGCCTTCGACGTCTCCTCCGGCAACGTGGCCGGTTCCGCCACCGGAGACACCAAGGTTGACCGTCTGCTCGGTCACGTCGGCTCGTTCGGCCAAGAGACCCTCGGCCTCGACCAGAACGTGGCGCAGACCGTGATCCGCGCCGTGGGCAACTACGGCGAGATCTACGAACGGAACCTCGGCCCCGGCGGGATCGACCTTCCCAGAGAGAACGGTCGGAACGCCCTCTGGGCAGACGCGCCGTGCTCCGACTGCCCGAAGGGCGGACAGATCTACGCCGCACCGTTGCGGTAGCGCGTTCCATGCTCGTTTGAGGCAAGGAATCAAGAACGGATGAATGAAGGGGCGGCCGGCCTAGTGTCGGCCGCCCCTTTCGTTCTGTAAGGCCTACATGGCGTCGATACCACGACAGCTAACCTACGAGGGCATCCCGGTCTGGCATCACGCCAAGATCCTCCGGGCGGCGCTGCAGATCGTATCCGCCATCTTGGTGGTGGGGCTGGTCGTCTGGTTCTTCACGAACATCAGCAACGCCATCCAGGACCGGAACATCCCCTTCGGATTCGAATTCCTGGACCGTGAGTATCTCACGCCCATCGGCCAGTCCTTCCTGGGCTACGAACCGTCGGACTCCTTCGGCTACGCTCTCGTCGTCGCATCCACCAACACAGTCTTCGTCTCGATCATCGGCGTCATTCTGGCCAGCATTCTGGGGATCGCGGT
Source organism: Dehalococcoidia bacterium (assembly GCA_034420775.1). Lineage (GTDB taxonomy): Bacteria > Chloroflexota > Dehalococcoidia > SHYB01 > SHYB01 > DAOUKH01. The sequence goes on along the minus strand of DAOUKZ010000177.1, from coordinate 33,686 downwards.
GGGCGTCGCGCGTCTATCGGGGAACTGGCTGGTTTCAAAGATCGCCCTGACCTACGTCGAGTTCTTCCGGAACGTGCCGCTGCTGGTGCAGCTCTTCTTCTGGTTCTACATCATCCTGGCCCTGCCTCAGGTCCGGGACGGATACGTGGTCGGGGACTGGCTGTACGTCAACAACGCGGGCATCTCGGCGCCTGGACCGTCGGCCTCGGATGCCGGCGCGGCTGCCGCGTGGCTGGGAGTCGCTGTTGGCGGCCTTGTGCTGGGAGTGATTGCTCACCGCCTGCTGTCGCGGAGGGAAGACATCACCGGCAAGCCGTCCTACCCGGTGATCGCCAGCCTCGCGACCATCGCGGTCGTAGGCGCGGTCGCCTGGGTAGTCATAGGTGCGATCGCGGGCGGAGCGCCGTTCGTAGTCTCAATTCCGGCGCCGCAGGGGGACTTCGGGCGGATCCATGGCGGGATCACCGCGCCGGGGGCGCTCTTGGCGCTGCTGGCCGGCCTGGTGATCTACACGTCGGCCTTCATCGCCGAAATCGTGCGCGCGGGCATTCAGTCGGTACGCCGCGGGCAGGTGGAAGCCGCCCGGGCCCTGGGCCTCACGCCTTCGAACGCGCTGCGGTTCGTGATCTTTCCGCAGGCGCTGCGCGTCATCGTGCCCCCCACGATCAGCCAGTACCTCAACCTTACCAAGAACAGCAGCCTGGCCGCGGCAATTGGGTACGCCGACCTGACCAACGTGGCCAAGACCATGACGCAGACCGCCCCCGCGATCTCCATCTTCATCCTGATCATGGCCATCTACCTCGCGATCAGTCTGACCTATTCGCTTGTTGGGAATCTCTACAACCAGTACATCGCCTTCACGCAAAAGTAGCACGCCGCAAGAACACCGCACCAAGCCATGACGACCACATCACAGCCAACACCGGCGCCGGTCCTTCCCCCGCCCCGGTCGGAGGTCGGCCTGCAGGGATGGGTCCTCACGAACCTGTTCAGCAGCCGGTTCAATACGGCGCTGACCATCGCTTCCGCCGTTGTGCTGGTCGCGGCCCTCTGGTTCGGGCTGCGCTGGTTATTCGTGGGCGCCGACTGGACGGTCATATCGACGCTGGGCGGGCTGATGTTCATGGGCCCGTACAACACCGATGCATCCTGCCCCGGCAACGACTGCTTCTGGAGGCCGCAAGTCTCCCTTCTGTTGGTCAGCGTGCTGCTGGGGATGGTGTGGGGCATCTCAGGAGCTCCCACGGCCAAGCGCGTCGCTCTCCTGGCGTCGGGAGTTCTCGTGCTCCTGGCCTTTCTCCCCTACAGCTTCGAGCGCATGGGTATGGACGTGCGCCTGCTGCTGGCGGCGAACCTGCCGGCGGTAGGCGTAGGATGGGCTATCGCCAAATCGCCCACGGCCATGCGCGTCGCTCTGATGGCGGCGGGAACCGTTGTACTGCTGGCCTTCTTCCTTTACAGCTTCGAGCACCTGGGCATAGACGTCACCACCCTGCTGGCGGCGGGCCTGCTGGCTGCGAGCCTCCTCGCGTTAGGCGTGTGGTGGACCACCGGGTCACCCAGCACCAAGGGCGTCGCTCTGACGGCGGCGGGTGTCTTTGTGGTACTGGCCTTCCTCCTTTACAGCTTCGGGCGCCTGGACCGCATAGTCATAGACGCACGTCTGCTGCTGGACGCGAGCCTCCTCGTGGTAGGCGTGTGGTGTTGGGCCCTCGCCAGAAACAAGCCGCCGAACACGATGCCTTGGATCGGCACCTTGGCCGTGGCGACCTTCGTGATCACCGTGATCCTGCTGCTGGGTATCGAGGAGCTACCCGGACTGCAACCCGTCGCGGTCGGCAACTGGGGCGGACTGACGCTGAATCTGCTGCTTGCGGTTGCCGGCATCGCGCTCAGCCTGCCCATCGGCATCGCACTCGCGCTGGGGCGCCGGAGCAACCTGCCGGTCGTCAAATTGCTGTGCGTGATCTTCATCGAGATCTTCCGCGGCGTCCCGCTGATCACACTGTTGTTCATGTCCCAAGTGCTGGTGCCGCTGGCCTTCCCAGTCGACGCCGTGCCGCCCGCGCTGATCCGGGCGGCCATCGTGATCATCTTGTTCAGCTCGGCATATATGGCCGAGAACGTACGCGGCGGCCTCCAGGCGCTGCACGCGGGCCAGGCCGAGGCGGCGCGGGCGCTGGGACTTCCCGCCTGGCAGACGACGCTGTATATCTCGCTGCCCCAGGCCATTCGCAACGTGATCCCCGCCATCGTGGGGCAGTTCATCTCGCTGTTCAAGGACACCAGTCTGATCTACATCATCGGCATGCTCGACGTGGTGGAAATCAGCCGGGCGTTCATCCAGGGCAACGTGCAGTTCCTGTCCAACACGCAGGAGCTGTTCATCTTCATTGCACTGCTCTTCTGGATCTTCACGTACACCATGTCGTACGTGAGCCGACGCGTCGAGCGGCATCTCGGCGTCGGCCAGCGGTAAACATCAGAGATCGGGGGCTGTCATGGCCACGAACGAAGCACCGGTAGAGAACAAACCGACGGTAGGCGCGGACGACATGATCGTCTGCCGCGACGTCCACAAGTGGTTCGGCGACTTCCATGTCCTGCGGGGCATCACGACCACCATCAAGCGGGGCGAGGTCGTCGTAATCTTCGGGCCGTCCGGTTCGGGCAAATCGACCTTCATTCGCGCCATCAACCGGCTAGAGGAACACCAGCGGGGCGACATCATCGTGGACGGCGTCGAAATGACGCAGGACATCCGCAACATCGACGCCATACGTCGGGATGTGGGCATGGTCTTTCAGTCGTTCAACCTCTTCCCCCACCTCTCGGTGTTGCAGAACATTACCCTGGCGCCGATGAAGGTGCGGCACCTGCCGGACCAAGAGGCCAGGAACGTCGCTATGGAGCTGTTGGAACGCGTCGGCATTCCCGAGCAGGCCGACAAATACCCCGCTGAGATTTCCGGCGGGCAGCAGCAGCGGGTCGCGATCGCCCGCGCCCTCGCCATGCAGCCGAACATCATGCTCTTCGACGAGCCGACCTCCGCGCTCGACCCCGAAATGATCAAGGAAGTGCTGGACGTGATGCGCGAGCTGGCCGCCTCCGGCATGACCATGATCGTGGTCTCCCACGAGCTCGGCTTCGCCAGAGAGGTCGCCGACCGCATGATGATGTTCGACGAAGGGATCATCGTCGAGGACGGCCCGCCGAACGACATCTTCAACAACCCCAAGAACGACCGCACGAAGCTGTTCCTGTCGCAGATTCTGTAGCCGGGCCGGAGGCCGTCCGAGCGCCGTTGACAGGCGTTTCGAGCGCCCCATATCATGGAAAGGCTCTTTGGAGCACACCCTCGCCGGGGCGTACGCGCCCCATTCACCCCGCAGCTTTCCTTTACGCCGAGGTGGTGGAATAGGTAGACACGCTATCTTGAGGGGGTAGTGGGCTTTTTGCCCGTGCGCGTTCGAGTCGCGCCCTCGGCACCACCTTCACCGCCCCTGCGGGCGTTCCGCGCTTGCCCCCAAGCATCGCGCGGGTAAGATACGCGGAAACGCGACGGCTTCGGCGTCCCACGCCAAGCTCAAGGAGACCCTCTCATGCTGCAACTCAGCGACCTGCTGCACGGCTTCGACGTCAAGCCGCTCGGCGACAACCGGTTCGAGGCCCCCCTTATCAACCACTACGGACAGTCCGCGCCCGACCAGGAGAACTCGGCAAACGCCATCATCGGCGGCGGGCAGCTTCTCGGTCAGGCGATCATCGCCGCCACCCGAAGTCAGCCGGAGAAGGAGGTGAAAACCGTCCACCTGGTCTTCTCCCGTGCCGGTTGGGGCGCCGACCCCCTCTACCTCATCCTCGACACCGTCCACGCCGGCGGCAGCTACGGCACGGTCGGCATCACCTTCGAGCAGAAGGGCCGCCCGATCTCCAAGGGCGTGGTGATGCTGACGGTGCCCGACCCCGACCTCATCCGGCACGCGCGAGAGATGCCGCTGATGGACGGCCCAAGCCACGCCGGCACCAAGCTCGACGTGAAGGGCGCATGGGACCTCGGCACGATCGCCGGGGCCGACCCGTTCGTACCCGGCGACAAGGCCCCGCCCGAGTACCCGATGTGGGTACGCTTCTCCGGCGCTCCCGACGACAATGCCACCAACCAAGCGTTGGTAGCGTATGTGACGAACTTCCACCTCATCAGCGCGGCCATGCGGCCCCACGACCTCCGCCCGGAGCAGGCGCACACCGAGATCTCAACCGGAGTGAACAGCCACACGGTCACCTTCCACGACCCCGTCCCCGCCGGGGCCTGGTTCCTGCTCGATCAAGGAGCACCCTACGCCGGCCGTGGCCGCGTCTACGGCCGCGGCGACGTCTTCACCGAGAACGGCACGCTCGTCGCGTCCTACGTCCAGGACGCCATGGTCCGCGCCTTCGCCAAGGGCCGCTCCCCCGGCCAGACCGGCTCGGTGCTGTAGGGCAACCATTTCGCGTGCCGCCCGGAGCGTTAAGCGCCACGGCCTCTAGCGATGCACTTTCAAACTAGCTTGGCGGGCCATGAATCCCGGTTTGTATCTTCACCATTGCCCTGAGCCCACCACCTATATCTCGTGTCGTTTGGCCGTGGCCGATGCGTGCTGAGTTAGGCGAGGCTGGCGTCCTATACCAATTGAGGCCTCCAGGTGTTGCATACATGGCAGGAAGGCCTATGTGGTCCACGCAGGCGAACCTGGGCAACGTGTATGACCTGATGCGCCTTTCTCGGAGCAGTCTATCGTAGGCCCAAGGCTCTTCACCCAAAGCCATCTGAGGATCGACGAATACTCCACTATGCGCATTTGCCACCTGTCCCCTGCAACCTGGCACAAGGCACCGGAGGCCTCCGTAGTTGTGGCCGGGGCCTTGTTCAGTGCTTCCACCTGCGCGCCGAATAATGTCGTCGATGGTGGGCATGTACAGGAAACGCTTGCTCCTGTCGTTCACTCTCCCGCCCTCTTGAGCAAGGTACTCCCGTATTTCGGATTCAGTAGGCTTTCCGGTCAGGTCGCGTAGGTCGATCTCCAGTATCGGCATCCCCTCAGCCATCAACCTATTGAGCTTCTCTTGAGGAATCGGATGCCTATAGCGGTATTCGACTGCGACGAGCACCCCTTCCGTGGTCATTATTCGATGGTCAGGACGAAGTCCTTGGGCCGGACCTTTTCTTATGGCGGTATTGGGAGGAAGGGCATCCGCTACCTTGAGGGACTCGCCAAACGACTGGCCGACATCATCTCCCACGCGAAGGCTTCTTGACACTCTCTTGTGCAGTTCGCTCTCAGCCATCATTTTCCTGCAGGGATGACAAGCAGGCTGCCTTCGGGTGGCGACGGCAACACAACATTAAGTTAACGACACGGAACTCTTACCTAGCAAGAGGGCTTTGGCACAAAAGGCTTGGGCGGCCGACAGCCCTGCGGTGATCGAAGTGACCGCCGTCGCCACTACCGGAGTGACGTTGAATTCGCCCGTCGGCCTAGCGCCGCCGCTACGGCGCGAAGCCCAGCCGCGACTTCTGCTTCACCGCCGGGTTGGCGACGTTGAGCGGCCACTCGCCACCGAGGGCGCGGAGGACCTCTTCGGCGATCTGCGTCCGTGCCCGGATCGTGGCCAGCGGTGAGTAGTGCGCCGCGTGCGGCGTGAGAATCGTGTTCGGCATCGTGCACAGCGGGTTATCGGGACCGATGGGCTCCGTCTCGAACACGTCGAGCGCCGCCCCCGCGATCTCTCCGGCCTCGAGCGCCGCGATCAGCGCCGCCTCGTCGACGATGGGGCCGCGTGAGACGTTGATCAAGAAGGCCGTCTCCTTCATCGCCCGCAGTGCGTCGCGCCCGATGAGATGGCGCGTCTCCTCCGTCAACGGCGTGTGGACGGAGACGTAGTCGCTCTCCGCGAGTACGCGGTCGAGGCCTGCGGGGATAAGTCCCTCCGCCATCAATTTTCCGTCGTCGATATAGGGATCGAAGACCAGCACTTCCATGGCCAACGCTTTGGCCTTGCGCGCCGCCGCGAGCCCGATACGGCCCGCCCCGATCACGCCCAACGTCTGCTGGTGCACCGACTGCACCTTGTCCATCGGCCAGCGCTTCCGCTCCGCCCACTCCCCGCTGCGGACGCACTCGTCGAGCGGCGCGAGCTGCTTGGCCCAGGCCAGCAGGAAGGTGATCACGTGGTTCGAGACCTCCTCGACGCAGTAGTCGGGCACGTTGACGACGGTGATGCCCTCGTCCGTCGCCGCGTCGAGGTCGACGTTATCGACGCCGACGCCGTAGCGCACCACGACCTTGCATTCGGGCAGCGACGAGAGAACCCGGCGCGTGATCGGCCCCATCCCGTCGAGGAGTACGTCGGCCTCCGCCGCGACGCGGATGACGTCCTCCTCGGTCACGCACCGCTCCCCGCGCAGCTCGACGCCGGCGTCACGCAGCAGTGTCGCGTCCGGCGTCGTCGCCTTCGCGGCGTCGATGAAGTCCATGGCCGCTATCGGTCTGTCCGGCATGGCGTATCTCTCCTAGGGCATCGAGGGCTTCGGCTAGGGCGCTGGGTCTAGCCGGTCACCGTGTTGCGCAGCACGCCGACGTCGGTCACCTCGACCTCGACGACGTCGCCCGGATTGAGCTGGGGCGGAATGCCCGGCGTGCCGCTGTAGATCACGTCGCCGGGGTCCAGTGTGACCGCCTGGCTAATGAAGCTGATGATGGTCGGGATGTCGAACAGCAGCAGGCTTACGCTCGACGCCTGCTTCTCCTCGCCGTTGACCCGCGTGCGGACCTCGAGCTTGGTCGGGTCGAGCCCGGTGGTGATGAAGGGGCCGAGGGGCGCGAAGGTGTCGCTGCCCTTGCCTCGCCACCACTGGATGTCGTTACCCTGCCAGGGCCGGGCGCTCACGTCGTTCCCGCAGGTATAGCCGAGCACGTAGTCCAGCGCCTCCTCCTTGGACACCGCCTTGGCCCTCCGGCCCATGACCACGACCAGCTCGCCCTCGGCGTCGACCTTCCCCGAATCGGGCGGGAGCACGATGGCGTCATCGGGCCCGATGACCGAGGTTGGGTTCTTGAAGAAGGGCTCCGGCTGCGTGGGCCGTGTCCAGTTGGCAAGGTGCGACTCGTAGTTGAGCGCGATCGCCATAACCTTGCGGGGCTCGTGGGGAGCGAGCAGTTTGACCTCGTCGAGGGCATGCTCGTGGTCGGTGATCTCGTAGTCGTCGAACGGAGTCGTGGTGATCTGGCGCACGCGGTCGCCCTCCACGACGCCGTAGGCGGTCTCACCGTGCGCAAAGTACCGTGCAAACTTCATGAAGGCCTCCATAGTGCCGCGTCGGCGGCGCGCCGCATTATCGCAGAATTGGTCGGTGGTCGGGGCGGGTGCTTCAGCCCAGCTTGAAGAGGCGGGCCGCGTTGTCCCAGAGCACGGCCCGCTTCTGCGCGTCGGTGAGGAGCGGGCCGTCGACCACCGTGTCGAGCTCGTTGGGGAAGATGCCGGCGAGCTCGGGGCGGGGGTACTGGCTCCCCCATACGATCGTGTCCTCGCCGCACTCCTCGATCACCTCGGGCAGCGTCCGCTCCCACGGGTCGGCGGCGGCGAAGCCCTGCGACTTGAACATCAGGCTCGGCGCCTGCGTGCTGGGCGCGTCGACCCCGAAGAAACCGCCCCAGTGCTCGTCGACCCGGTCGAGCCAGTAGGGAATCCAGCCCACGCCGGCGCCGAGGTAGCCGATGTTGAGGCCGGGGAAGCGCTCCAGGACGTTGTGCCCCATGAACGACATGAAGACCAGCATCATCTCGTAGGGATCGAGGACGGCCTCGCGGCTGAAGAAGCCGTCGAAGCGGTCGGTGCCGATCTGGTGGAGTACCGAACCGCCCATTTCGCACAGCACCAGCGGGACGCCCAGCTCCGCCGCCTCGGCATAGAGGGGGTCGTAGGCCGTGTCGTGGGCACGTCGCCCGACGAGCTCGTTGGGCCGCATGAAGCCGGCGGCGAAGCCGTTGCCCACGGCGCGGCGAAGCTCGGCCGCGGCGGCCTCCGGGTCTTGCTGGGGAAGCAGGGCCACCGCCTTCAGCCGTTCGCGGTCGGCGCTGCAGTAGTCATGCAGCCAGTCGTTGTACGCGCGGCAGATCGCCGCGGAAAGACCGGCGTCGACGTGGTCGGCCCAGATCACGTACATGCCGAAGGTGGGCAGGAGCAGCGCCGCGTCGATGCCCTCGCGGTCCATGTCGGCCAGGTTCGACTCGGCGCTGAAGTCCGCCGCGATAGCGTCGCGATACGCCTCCCGGTAGTGGGGATGGGCCATGACGTCGGGGCGCTCCGCCGTCACCGGACGTCCCGATACCGTCACCGACCCGCCGGCGCGCTGCACCTCGACGGCGCCAGCATAGGCCGGCTCGATGCGGCTCTTCCACAGGTCGGCGGGCTCTACCACGTGCCGCACCGCATCGAACACCTTGAACTGTCCCTTCAACGCCGGCCTCCCATGCGCCGCGGCCTCGGCTCGCGGCCGTACTCGACGGACTCAGCAGCGTGCAACGGTAGAGGGGGAGGGATGCCTGGTCAAGTGCCCCGACGTTCGCCGCCGTCTCCCCCGGAGGGAGGGCGGCGCTTTCACCGGCGCGGCGCGTTGGGTACCATGACCCCGGCGCGGCCCCCAGGGCGAGGAGGTACGGAATGGATACCGGCCGGTTCAGCGGCTTCACCGCCGAGATCGAGCGAGAGAACATCCTGCTCATCACATTCGACGAGCCCGAGCGGATGAACGGAATGACGCATCCGCTCAAACGCGACCTCGTGGAGACGCTGCTACAGGCCCAGATGGAGGACGCGGTGCGCGTAATCCTGTTCACCGGCACGGGCCGCGCCTTCTCCGCGGGCGACGACATCAGCGACAAGCCCCGCAAGCACGACAGCGGGCGGCTGCCGCGGATCTCGCACGGCCATCGAAGCCCGCTGAGCACCTACGACTCGCTGCGGACCTTCTCGCAACCGGTGCAGCTCGTGGTGCGGCAATTGGACAAGATCAGCGTGGCCGCCATCAACGGCTTCGCCATCCAGACCGGGCTCTCCCTCGCCCTCGCCTGCGACTTCCGCGTCGCGGCGAGCGACGCCATGCTGGGCAGCGCCACACTCCGCTTCGGCTACCAGCCCGACGAGGGGGGCCACTACCTCCTCGTCCAGCACCTCGGCGTGGGGCGGGCCATGGACTTCATGCTCCGCAACCGGATCGTCCCCGCCGACGAGGCCCTACGGCTGGGGCTCGTCCACGAGGTCGCGCCGCGCGACCAGCTCATGGACCGGGCCTACACCCTAGCGGAGGAGCTGGCGAAAGGACCGCAGGTCGCCATGCGCCTCATGAAGCGGGCCATCTACAACGCCGCCGAGTACACCTTCCACCAAGCCCTGGACGACATCGCAACCAAGACCGCCATCTCCGACCACCACGCCGACGCCTCGGAAGGCCGGGCCTCGTTCATCGAGCACCGCAAGCCCACCTTCAACCAGGACCTCCCGTAGGAGCACCCTTGCGGGAGCCCACCCCCAAAGGAACCCTTTGCGTAACCCGCGACGCCTGCAGGGGATCATTCCGGTAGGGGCGACTCTTGTGGTCGCCCACTCCGGTAGGTGCGAGTCGCGACTCGCCCGTTCCCCCTCTTCTCCGGGGCGGGGTATCACCGTAAACCTCCCCCGCAGGGGGAGCACCTTAAACCTCTCCCCCCTTGTGGGGGAGACTGAGAGGGCCGGCGGGCGGTCTTGCCCCCTCTCCCGCTGGGAGAGGGTTGGGGTGAGGGCGGGGCGCAGGGAGGGGCGCGCCAACGTCAACAGAGCCCGCCCGCCACGCCTGCTCCCGTAGGGGCGATTCACGAATCGCCCGTTCCCCCTCTTCTCCGGGGCGGGGTATCACCGTAAACCTCCCCCGCAGGGGGAGCACCTTAAACCTCTCCCCCCTTGTGGGGGAGACTGAGAGAGGGCCGGGGGGCGGTCTTCCCCCTCTCCCGCTGGGAGAGGGTTGGGGTGAGGGCGGGGCGCGGGGAGGGGGTGCGCCAACCTCAACGTAGCCCGCGCCCCGCATTTTGCAAAGCTCTCCAAGGGAAAGCAACTTAAACCTCCCTCCCGTTACGGGAGGGACTGAGGGAGGGCAGCCCCTCGCCACCTCTGCGCCAACCGCCTGTGACACGCCCCCTTTGACAGCCTCCCGCCCGCGCTGCTAATCTAACCATAGCGAACGGATGTTCTTTCGACCGAGCCCTGATGGCGGCCCCATCGGCCGCTAGCCTGCCCTTAGAGGGGGTAGAGACACTGCCTCTAACAGTGAGGGGCCTGGTTGGAAGAACCGCGGATCGGCTCCCGGGCCGTCTCGCTCGGAGCGCGCCCGAGCGAGCGGCCCAACCAAGGGTGGCCGTGGCGCAACCGCCGGCGGAGCCAGCGGGCGAGTTGTGCGGTGGCGGCTAGTCGATGACGCCGAGTTTGCGGGCGAAGTCGAGGCCTTGGCGTGCGGTGTGGATGTGGGCCTCGTCAACCATGCCGTCCTCGAAGCGGACGGCGCCGCGCCCCTCGGCCCAAGCCGCCTCCATCGTCTCGAGCGTCTTGCGCCAGCTCTCGATCTCTTCCTGGGTGGGCGTGAAGACCTCGTTGATGACCGGGACGTGGGTGGGGTGGATGCAGCTCATGCCGACGTAGCCAAGGTCGCGGGTCTGGTTGGCGAAGGCGCGCAGACCTTCGAGGTTCCCGATCTGGCTCCACTGGCCGCTCATGGGGTAGGGAACGCCGGCGGCGCGGACGTCGAGTAGCACCTTGGAACGGAAGTAGAGCGACTCGAGGCCCTGCTCCGTCCAGCGGTAGCCGATGGAGCGGACGATGTCGCCCCGGCGCGAGACGCCCGACCCCATGTACGCGATGCGCGGCGAAACCGTGGCGATCTCGTAGGACTGGCGGATGGCCCCGGCCGACTCCAGCAGCGGCGTGATGACGATGCCGCCCTCGGGCAGCCCCCGCTCGCGTTCGAGCTCGGTAAGGGCGGCGTCGATGGCCGCAATGTCGTCGGGACCGCGCGTCTGGGGGACCATCACTCCGTCAAGGCCGGCGCAGACGATGGCCTCGAGGTCGGCGCGGTTCTTCTCGGAGGCCGCGCCCGACACGCGCACGATCCGTTGCGGGCCGGCCCCGCCGGTCTCATCGAGCACGCGGCGGATGATCTCGCGGCCCTCGGCGATCTGGTCGGGCGGCAGGGCGCCCTCCATGTCGAAGATCAGCCCGTCGGAGCCGTACTTCGGGGCGTCGCGCATCCAGTCCTCGCGGTTCCCGGGAACGAAGAGCAGGCTGCGGATCGGTTTCGGGTCGATGGCCATGGGAGCCTCCTTCGGTCGCACGCGGTGGCTCCAACCCTACTCGCATCGGCGGGATTTGCGTAGGGGGCGGATTGCCCGCGGCGGCGTATCCACTACAATGCGGTCGGCGGGAACTCCCGCGGAGGTTGACCCATGACGACGGCGCTTGAAGGCATGCGGGTGTTGGAGCTCAGCGTGAGCATGTCCGGCTCGATGGCCGGCATGTTCCTGGCGGAGAACGGTGCGGAGGTCGTCAAGGTCGAGCCGCCCGGCGGAGACCCGACGCGGGGAAGCGCGGGGTTCCTCGTGCGCAACCGCGGCAAGAAGAGCGCGGTCGTCGATCTGAAGAAGGCGGAGGGCCTGGCGACGTTCAAGCAGCTCGCCGCCACCGCCGACGGCGTGATCGAAGACTTCGCCCCGGGCGTCGCCGACCGGTTGGGCGTCGGCTACGACGCGCTGCGCGAGGTCAACCCCAGCCTCGTCTACGCCTCGATCACGGCGTTCGGCGAGCAGGGCCCCTACCGCGACCTGCCGGGCTACGAGCCGATCATCGCGGCGAAGACGGGCCGCATGATCTCACAGGAGGGCTTCCGCGAGGGGCCGATCTACACGCCGACCCCGATCTCCTCCTACGGCTCGGCCGCCATCGCGGTGCACGGACTGCTCGCCGCGCTCTACGCGCGCAAGACGACCGGCGTGGGGCAGCGCGTCGACGTGAGCCACCTCGCCGCCCTCACCGCCTACGACATGGGCGGCTTCCTCCACCGGATGCACTCCAACGCCGACGACGACGGCCCCGCCTTCGGCGTCATGCCCCTCGCCTTCATGACCGCCGAATGCAGCGACGGCCGTTACATCCAGATGTGCAGCCGCCAGCCCCACCTCTTCCGCAACTGGATGCGCGTGCTGGGACTCGAACATCTCTATGACGACCCCGCCTTCCACCACATGCCCGACCAGTTCCCCTCCCGCCGCGACCTCGAAGCCATCCTCGAAATGGTCGAGATCCGCATGAAGGAGAAGACCTTCGACGAGTGGATGGAGATCTTCACCAACGACGACGTCGGCGGCGACCCCTTCCTCGGCGCGCAGGAATACCTCGACCACGAGCAGACCATCGCCAACGGCCGCCGTCAGACCGTCGTCGAGCCCGGCCTCGGCGAGACGGTGCAGATCGGCCCGCTCGCCGTTATGTCGGACACACCGTCGGTCTTCGGCACGCCCGCGCCGACGCTTGGGCAGCACACCGGCGAGGTCGTGTCAGCGCTGACCACGGCCCCGCGGCGGATCACCGAGCCCACCGGCAAGTCGGTGCGACGGCCCCTCGACGGCGTGACCGTCCTCGAATGCGCCTACTTCTACGCCGCTCCCTTCTCCATGACCCTGCTCGCCGAGCTCGGCGCCCGCATCATCAAGGTCGAGCCCAACACCGGCGACCCGATGCGCCGCAACTGGTCGTCGACGTACAGCAAGTCGGCGGCGGGCAAAGAGAGCGTGATCCTCAACCTCAAGACGGAGGAGGGCCGCGAGATCGTCCACAAGATCGCCGCCAAGGCCGACCTCTTCCTGCACAACTTCCGTCCCACCGGCGTCGTCGAGAAACTCCAGATCGACTACAAGACGCTGAGCGCGATCAACCCGCGGCTCGTCTACGTCTACGGCTCGTGCTACGGGACCTACGGGCCCTGGAAGCACCGGCCCGGCTTCCACTCCTCGCCGAATGCGATCGCCGGGTCCGGTATCATCGAGTCGGGGGTGGGCAACCCGCCCAAGGACCGCGTCTTCCCCGACCCCGCCGGCGCCTTGGGCGTCGCCACCGCGGCGATGATCGGGCTGCAGGCCCGGGAGCGCACCGGCAAGGGACAGTACATCGAGACGACGATGCTGAGCTCGCTGGCCTACGCCGTCTCCTCATGGAGCTTGCAGTACGACGGCAAGCCCGCCGACCCGATCCCCGACCAGGGCCAGCGCGGCTACAACGCCCTGCACTGGCTCTACGAGTGCGGCGACGGCTGGCTCTTCCTGATGTGCCCCAAGGAGGAGCACTGGACGGCGCTCGCCGAGGCTGCCGGGCTCGCCGCCGACGCCCGCTTCGCCACGGCGGAGTCGCGCATGGCGAACGACGAGGCGCTGCGCGCCGCCCTGACCGCGGCCTTCGCCCGCCGTCCCGCCGCGCAGTGGGAGGACATCCTGCTCCAAGCGGGCGTCCCCGCCGTGCGCGCCGACGGGACGGAACACCACGAGTTCATGCTCAACGACCCTCAGGTGCGGCTCAACGACCTCGCCCGCGAGGACGAGCTGCCCGAGCACGGCAAGTTCTGGCGCAGCGCGCCGGTCTACCACTTCTCGGAGTACGAGACCCGCTTCGAGACGCCAAGGCCGCTGGGGTTCGCCACCGAGTCCGTCCTCCGCGAGTTCGGCTACTCCGACCGCCAGATCGACGAGCTCAACGAGAAGGGCGTGACGACGGCGGTCGGCCACGGCCTCCCCGCCTAAGGAACCACCCATGGAAGCCAACGAGCCACGTCCGCTGCGCACGATCCTCTTTGTGCCCGGCAACAAAGAGGACTGGATGCGCAAGGCGGTGAAGTACGGCGCCGACGCGTTGGTCTTCGACCTCGAGGACGCCGTGCCCGAAGCGCACCGTCCCCAGGCCCGCGAGATGGTGCGGCGGGTCACCGAGGAGCTCGCCGCGCAGGGCTACACCATCTTCGTCCGCGTCAACGGCATCGACACCTACGAGGCGGGCGACGACCTCGAAGCCGTAGTCTGCGCCGGGCTGCACGGTATCTTCCTGCCCAAGACGCGTGGCCCCGAGGACATCATTGCCGCCGCGACCCTGCTCGACCACTTCGAGCACCGCGCCGGGCTCCCCATCGGCCGCGTACTGATCAACCCCCTCCTGGAGACGGCCCAGTCGATCCGCCTCGCTTATGAGATCGGCACGGCGTCCCCGCGCCTCGCCTACATGGGCTACGGCTCGGCCAAGGACGGCGACGGCGCCCGCGCCATCGGCTACACCTGGACGCCCGAGGGCGCCGAGTCGCTGCACATCCGCGGCTCGGTGCTGGTCGACGCCCGCGCCGCCGACGTCCCCTACCCCATCACCGGCCTCTGGCCGCACGTTGGCGAGCACGACGGCCTGCGCGCGATGGCGGTCGAGTCGAAGCAGCTGGGCTACGACGGCATGATGTGCATCCACCCCAGCCACGTGCCCATCATCAACGAGGTCTTCTCCCCCACACCGGAAGAGATCGAGGAGTGGAAGGGCGTCATCGAAGCCCTCGCCGAGGCCGAAGCCGCCGGCACCACCGCCATCCAACGCGACGGCTTCCTCATCGACACCGCCATGGTCCGCGTCGCCCAAGAACGCCTCGAACACGCCAAGCGCCTCGGCCTGGCGTAGGCACCGGCCAGCCTAGCCCCTTCCCGTAGGGGCACCTCTTGTGGGTGCCCGCCGGTGGGTTGGATCACGGGTGGAGCGGGGCAGTTCCCCTCTCCCGCGCTGGGAGAGGCAGGGGTGAGGGCGGGGGTTGGAGCGGGGTGCGGCCGGCGTCCAGGGAGCCGGAAGCCCTGAATGCGCAAATCTCCGTAGGGGCGACTCTTGTGGTCGCCCGTCCCCCGGTCGCCTGGCGGGGCGCAGAGAGGTTGATACCTCCGCAAGTGTCGGCTAATCAAAAGTTCAACTTTGAATTAGCCGACACCTCATGATAGAGTCGACCTATGCCAGTCCAGCGAGACCTTGCGCCAAAATTGCTGGAGGCGGCCCGGAAGTCGCCCTCCATAACCCTTACGGGGCCGCGTCAGAGCGGCAAGACGACCCTGTCCAAGGCCGTCTTTCCCCAGCACGGCTATGTGAGTCTGGAGGATCCGGACGTTCGGGCCTTTGCGACGGAGGACCCCCGCGCCTTCTTGGCCCAGCACGCTGAAGGCGCCATTATCGACGAGGTGCAGCGGGTCCCCGAGATCCCCTCCTACCTGCAGGGGATCATCGACGCAGACCCGCGGCCGGGCCGGTGGGTCCTGACGGGCTCACAGAACCTGACCCTTGCCGAGTCGGTGAGTCAGTCTCTCGCGGGGCGGACCGCGGTGCATCACCTCCTGCCCCTGACTCGAACCGAGGTTGTGCAGTTCGATCGGCATCCAGGGACACTGGAAGAGGCGCTGCTGGCCGGCGGCTATCCTCGGATTTTCGACCAGACCCTCGACCCTTCGGAGTGGCTCCGTTCGTATGTCGCCACCTACGTCGAACGGGACGTGCGGGCCGTCAGCAACATCGGCGATCTCGCGACCTTCCAGCGTTTCGTGGAATTGTGCGCCGGGCGGACCGCGCAGCTGCTCAACTACTCCGCATTGGCGAGCGACTGCGGCATCTCGCAGCCGACGGCGAGAGCATGGCTCGGCGTAATGGAAGCCACCTTCATCGTCTTTCGCCTTCCGCCTTTCCATGCCAATCTCGGCAAACGCCTGGTGAAGATGCCGAAGCTTCACTTCTACGACACCGGCCTCGCCTGCTGGCTCATCGGAATCCGCACGCCTGAACAGTTGCGCACGCATCCCCTTCGCGGTGCCATTTTCGAGACTTGGGTCGTCTCGGAAATCGCCAAGCACCGCATCAACCGCGGCGAAACGAGGGGCCTCTTCTTCTATCGAAATCGGGACGGCGCCGAGGTCGATCTCGTCATCGAGGACCCCTCTCGGATTACGTTGGTGGAAGCTAAATCATCGCAGACGCCGTCGTCGAGCCTCTTCGCCGGTGCGCGGCGCGTGGAGGGCCACCTGGCCGATTCGCCCCTTACCTGTGACGTCGTCGTCGCCTACGGCGGCGACGAACTTCAAAAGCGGTCGAACGGCCGCCTGGTGCCCTGGGAAAAGCTGCACGAGGCCATCGCTTGAGGTTGCCCGCCTAAATCAAGCCCGCCTCCGCCAGCGCCGCCGCATCCCGTCCAAGCAGCTCCCCGTACGCCCAGCCGTTGTGCTCCCCCACCTGCGGCGGGGCGCCCTCGACCGTCGCCGGTGTGCGGGAGAGCTTGATGGGGAACCCCGCCACCGTCAGCGTGTCTTCACCCTCGCGGCCGACCTCGACCAGCATCTCGCGGGCGTGGACTTGGGGATGCTCGGCCATCTCGAGGACGGTGAGGACACGCGAGCAGGGGACACGGGCCCCGTCCATGGCAGCCACGACCTCGTCCACGGTGCGCTCGCCCACCCACGCCTGCACGATGGCGCCGAGCTCGGCGCGGTGCTCGAAGCGGCTGGGGTTGTCGCGGTAGCGGGGGTCGTCGAGTAGGTCGGCGCGGTCGACGGTGCGGGCCAGCCGCCGCCACTGCGACTCGATGGCGGGGCAGATCATCACCGTCCCGTCGAGCGCCTCGAAGCTGTCGGCGAAGGAGTACCAGCTCCCGTTGCCGATGCGCCGCCGGGCGCGCCCGGTGTGGCGGAACTCGGAGACCATGGCCTGGGCCACGACCGGGAGCACGGTGCTGTCGAAGAGCCCCACGTCGACCATCTGGCCGAGGCCGCTCGCGTTGCGCTCCCACAACGCCAGCATCACGCCGAACGCGCCGTTGTAGCCCGCCAGGAAGTCCCCGATGGCGACGCCGGAGCGCGTCGGCGGACCGTCGGCTTGGCCCGTCAGGTCCATCATGCCTGCCGTGGCCTGCACGGTCACGTCGAAACCCGTCTTCTCGGCGAACGGCCCCGTCTGCCCGTACGCCGAGACGGCGGCGACGATGATCGACGGGTTCGCCTTGGCGAGCGCGTCGTAGTGAAGGAGCGCGGCCTGCGGCGAGCCGGGGGCGTAGTTGTGCACCACGACGTCGGCCAGGCGGACCAGATCGCGCAGCAGCGGCAGCGCCGCCTCGTTGCGGAGGTCGAGGGTGATCCCCCGCTTGTGCCGCCCGGTGCAGGCAAACCACATCGGCTGTCCCTGCGGCCCCATGACGCCAATCCGCCGGTCCTCCTCGCCTCCCGGCGCCTCGACACGCACCACCTCGGCGCCGGCATCGGCAAGCAGGGCGCAGGCGGTCGGCGCGGCGATGTAGCGCGAGAAGTCGAGGACGCGGATTCCGTCGAGGACCGGGCTCATGATCGGGCTCCCTCTGCGCCCCACCTTACGCTTGAGGGTTGAGGGTCGGGGGCGGAGGCAGTATACATAGGGGGCCGCCGCGCCGACCGAGCCCCAAGCGCCGCGCCAGAGGTGGCCAATGGCCGACCAGACCGTCCGATCGCTTCAGGGTGTGCGCGTGCTTGCGCTCCCCGACCCCAAGCTCGCCCTCTGCTGCAAGCTGCTCGCCGACATGGGCGCCGACGTCGTCGCCGTCGAGTTGCCGGAGGGGTCGGCGCTGCGTACCGCGCCGCCGCTGGCGGGCGGGGACGGGGAGAGCCTGCTCTTCTGGTACGGCTATTCCCGCGCCCGGTCGGTCAAGTGTGACCTCGCGTCGGCGGAGGGCCGCGACCGGTTCGTCGCGCTCGCCGTCAAGGCCGACGTGCTGCTCGACGCGCTGCCTCCCGGCAGGCTCGAGGCGCTCGGCGTCGCGCCGGAGGTGCTGGCGGCGGCCAACCCTGGCCTCATCCACCTCTCGGCCACCGACTTCGGAAGCGACGGCCCCTTCAGCGACTTCAAGGGCTCCGACATCGTCGCCTGGGCCATGGGCGGCCTGATGGGACTCACAGGCGACCCCGACCGCGAGCCGCTCACCGCGCCCGCCCTCCAGGCCTACCACTGCACCTCGGTGTGGGCGGCGATCTCCGTCCTCGGCGCCGTCTACCGCCGCCGCAAAACAGGGCAGGGCGCCCGCATCGACCTCTCTTCGCAAGAGACCTCGTTCGACATGTCGGAGACCGCCCACTCCTTCTATTTCTGCAACGGCGAAATCGTCAAGCGCATCAACGGCGACCACCCCCTCGCCACGCCGTTCAAGGTCTACCAGGCGAAGGACGGCCACGTCTTCGTCGGTCTATCCTCGCAGCAGCAATGGCAGGCGATGATCGAGTGGATGAGACGCGTGGGGTACGACCCCGGCCCGCTCGATGACGACGCCTTCGCCGAACTCGTCTACCGGCGCGCCAACCGCGACCTCATCAACGAGCGCGTGGGCGGCTTCGCCCGCCTCGTCACCGAAGAAGAGCTCTTCGTCGGCGGCGCGGAGCGCGGAATCCCCAACGCGCCCGTGCGTCCGCCCGGCAAGACCCTGGAGGACGACCAGCTCCAGTTCCGCGGCAGCTTCGACGCCCTCGCCGACCCCCGGCCCGGCCACGAGGGCGAGCGCCACACCATGCCCTGCCTCCCCTTCCGCGGCGATGCGGGCCTCCAACCGCCGGACCCGGGCTCGCCGCCCCGGCCCGGCGAGCACACCGCCGAAGTCGAGGGCGACTGGTCGGAGCGGCCCGAGTGGCCGGCCCCCACCGAGGATGCGCGCCGGATGCCCTTGGAAGGCGTCCGTGTCGTCGACTTCTGTTGGAACATCGCCGGCCCCGTGATGGGGCGGGCGCTGGGCGACCTGGGCGCAGAGATCGTCAAGGTCGAGCCCCGCGAGATCGGCGACCCGTCGCGCATGCTCGTCCCCTTCCGGGACGGCGAGATCAACCTCAACGGCAGCTACACCTTCCACGACATCAACCGCGACAAGCAGAGCGTCACCATCGACATGAAGAAGCCCGACGCCGCCGCGGTCGCGCTCGACGTCATCGGGCACGCCGACGTGGTGCTCGAGAACTTCACCGGCGGCACGATGGGCCGGCTCGGCGCGGACTACGCGGCGGTGTCCAAGGCCAACCCGAAGGCGATCATGGCAAGCCTCACCGGCTTCGGTCAGACCGGCCCACGGGCCTCGTGGCCGAGCTATCACCCGACCTCGTCGGCACTCAGCGGCCTCACTTGGCTCTTCGGCTACGAGGGCGGCGGCCCGCTCGGCTTCGGCCACTCCCACATGGACTACATGGCGGGCTATCTGGGCGCCCTCGGCGTGCTCGACGGCCTGCTCCGCCGCGAGGTCACCGGCAAGGGCGACCACGTCGACGTGTCGCAGCTCGAATGCGGGGCGACGCTCGTCGGCCCCGAGGTCCTGCAATGGACGGTGAACGGCGAGACGGCGAGGCCGGCGGGGAACCGCGCCGGAGCGCTCGGCGCGCCGCTGCAGGGCTGCTACCAATGCGCCGGTGACGACCAATGGATCGTCGTCACCGCCACCGGCGCCGAAATGCTGGCCAAGGCCGCTGACCTCACCGGCGCCGGCGACGGCTCGGTCGAAGCCGTCGAGGCCGCCCTGGCCGCTTGGTGCGCCCCACTCGAGCCCTGGGACGCCTTCTACCGCCTCCAGGCCGCGGGCATCGCCGCCGGCGTCGTCTCCCACGGCCCCGACCTGGAGCGCGACGAGCACCTCGCGGCGCGGGGCGCGGTCGCCAGGGTTCCGCACCCGGAGCTCGGCGAGGCGACGATTGTCCAGTGCCCCATCATCCTCGACGGCGAGCGGCTCGCGGTGCACCGTCCGTGCGCCGTGCTCGGCGAGCACAACGAGCCGATTCTGCGCGGCGTAGTCGGCATGAGCGAAGAAGCCTATCTCGATCTCGTTGTGCGCGAGATCATCTGAGCGAGCGGGACCGCCACCCTTGAAGACCCTCCCCGAGTTCTCCATCGAAGGCAAGAAGGCCATCGTGACCGGCGCGGGCCGCGGTATCGGCAAGGCCATCGCCCTCACCCTCGCCGAGGCCGGCGTCGACGTCTGCGTCGCCGCCCGCAGCCGCGACGAGCTGGACGCGGTGGCGGACGAGATTCGCGGCATGGGCCGCCGGGCCGCCGCCATCCCCACCGACATCACCGACGAGGCCAGCGTCGCGGCGATGGTCGAAGGGGCGCTGTCCCAGCTCGGCGGGATCGACGTGCTGGTCAACAACGCGGGTATCGCCGTGGTGAAGCCGCTGGTGCCGCTCCCCGGTCTGAAACCGGCCACGGCGGACAACTTCCCCGGCTTCTTTGAGCCTTACTCGATGGAGGAGTGGTCCCAGGTCATGGACGTCAACCTCCGCGGCGCATTCCTCTGCATGCGGGCCGTCGGGCCGCACATGCTGGAGCGCGGCTCGGGCAAGGTCGTCAACATTTCATCGATCAACGCGGAGCGCGCTGGCCGCTACCGCTTCACCTACGACACCAGCAAGGCCGCCCTCAACCGCATGACGAAGTCCGTGGCCGTCGAGTGGGCCCGCCACGGCGTGCAGGTCAACGCGATCTGCGCCACCTACGTCGACACGGACCTCATCCGCGTGTCGATGGAGGACGAGCGGCTGCGTTCGAAGATTCTGTCGGAAATCCCCATGCGCCGGCTCGCCGAGGCCCGCGAGGTCGGCCTGCTCACCGCGTTCCTCTCGTCCCCGGCCTCGGACTTCATGACCGGCGCCTGCGTCTACCTCGACGGCGGCAGCACCTCGTAGGGAACGCCCCTGCAGGTGCGGAGGTCACGGAAAAGTTGTCCGTTCAGGCGCTGATGTGTATCATGCATACACATTTATCCGGCTTTGGTGAGGACGCTACAAATGGCCAGAGTGCAGCTGCTCATACCCGACGAGGACCGCGACCGGTTCATCCACCAGGCGCGCCGGGAGGGTTTGACCTTCAGCGCATGGCTGCGGGCCGCGGCCCATGCCCGTCTGGAGGAGAAGAAGCCTCGGTTCTCGCAGGCGGATGACCTCTCGGAGTTCTTTCGGCAATGTGACGCCCGGCGTGGGGCCGGCCTGGAACCTGACTGGGAAGCGCAGAAGCGCGCAATCGAAGCATCGCGGCTCCAGCGTCTGCCCAGCGTATGATCTTCGTCGATAGCAACGTCTTCATGTACGCGGTTGGGAAACCGCATCCGCTTAGGTCCCGCGCTCGTGATTTCTTCACCGAGTCTTTCCTGAACTCCACACCGCTCTGCACCTCCGCCGAGGTACTGCAAGAGATGCTGCATGCCTACCTGCCCGTCCGCCGGTCCGGCGTGTTCGACGACGCCGTGGCGCTGATCGACCGAGCGGGAGTGGAGGTATGGACGCTGGAAGCGGCGGATGTCACCCTGGCGCGTCAACTCCGCGCCGCGCATCCCACGCTGGAGGCGAGAGACCTTTGCCACCTAGCGAGTTGCCGGCGGCGCGGAGTCGACCGGATTATGACCTTCGATCAACTTCTCGGCGCCGCCGGCTTGGACCCGGAGAAGCCCGAATAAGCCGGACCGCCGTCCGCCGCTTCCCCCTCCCGTAGGGGCGCCTCTTGTGGGCGCCCGTCCCCTGCCAACCGCCAACGTCCCTGGAAGCCGCCCGCCCCTCCGGCCTTTCCCCCTCACGGGGGAAACTGAAAGAGGGTACGCGCCGCCAGGCGCGCCGGAGGGGCACGGTGGGGCGCACCGATATGCCTGGAGCCGAAAGGGTCGGTTACGCAAAGGCCCCACAGAGGAAGAGAGCAGAAGGGTACGCGCCCAACAGTGTGTTAAAATTCTTGGAGACGAGCTTGACGCGGCAGTGACACCTCTCCACCAAGAGTTCACTTCCAGGACGGATAGCCCCACCGGATGATCGTTCCCGGCGACCTCTTCGGCGTCCTTCCCCTCTGGATCCCGCTTTTCGTCATCGGCATTGTCGGCATCGCCGCCGGCTCCTACGCCATCTACGCCCGGTTCGTGGCGCCGGTCTTGCTGGGGAAGCGCGAAGACCCGCGCTTCGACCACCCCCTGCAACGCCTGTGGGGTATGGTCCTCGTCGTCTTCGGCCAGCGGCGGGTCTTGATGAGCGTTTCGTGGCGCTGGCGTGACCTCGCCGGCATCGGCCACTTCATCATCTTCTGGGGCTTCATCTCGAAGCTCGTCGGCTACACCCTCTTCCTCGTCCTCGACCCCATCAAGCCCACCAACTCGGCCTTCGTCCTCTCGCCCACCGGCCTCGAGTTCTTCTTCTGGTGGCTCGACATCCTCACGGTGTTCGTACTCGCCGCCGTGGTCTGGGCGGCGGTGCGGCGTTGGATAGGCCGTCCCAAGCGCCTCGACGGGCTCCAGGGCTACGAGCCTGGCATCATCCTCATGGCGACGGGATCGCTGATGCTCTTCCATCAGCTCACCCAGATCTCGATCGTCGCCGCCGCCGAGGCCAACCCCGCAGCCGTCGCCTACCTCGGCGGGGCCATCACGCCGGAGATCGCCGCCGGCACCCCGATCTCAGGGAGCATCGGCACGGCGCTTGGCTCGGCGGGCTTCTCTGCCTCCGCGGCCAAGACCCTGCACGGCCTCTTCTACTGGGTCCACTTCCTCATCACGGTGGGCTTCTTTGTTTACATCCCGTTGTCCAAGCACTTCCACATCATCGCCTCGCCGTTGAACGCCTTCTTCCGCAAGCTCACGCCCCGAGGCGCGCTCCGGCCCATCCCCGACATGGAAGAGGCCGAGGTCTGGGGCGCCAAGCACCCCCACGAGTTCACCTGGAAGGAGCTCGTCGACGGCTACGCCTGCGCCGTCTGCGGACGCTGCACCTTCAACTGTCCCGCCAACATCAGCGGCAAGCCCCTCTCGCCCATGGACCTCGTCGAGGGCGTCAAGCACAACCTGCTCGAGGTCGCCCCCGCCGTCGCCAAGGCAACCACGCAGGAGGAGCGCGAGACGGCGTCGGACGAACAGCCCCTCCTAGGACGCCACTTCACCGAGGAGTGGGTCTGGGACTGCGTCACCTGCGGCGCCTGCGTCCAGGAGTGCCCGGTGCTCGTCGATCACATCGACAGCATCGTCGATCTGCGGCGCCACCTGGTGATGACCGAGTCGAACATGCCGTCCACGGCACAGCAGACGTTGCAGAGCCTCGAAACCCGCGGCCATCCCTGGCGCGGCACGCAGGCCTCGCGGATGGACTGGACGGATGGTCTGCCGGTGAAGAGCCTGGGCAACGGTACAGGGGACTCGGAGGCTGTCGACGTACTGTTCTGGGTCGGCTGCACCGCCGCCCTCGAAGAGCGCAGCCAGGCCATCGCCCGCGCCATGGCCCGCGTCCTGGAACGCGCCGGAGTCAACTACGCCATCCTTGGCAACGCCGAGGGCTGCACCGGCGACCCGGCGCGGCGCATCGGCCACGAGTACCTCTTCGAGATCATGGCGCGGCGGAACGTCGAGCTGCTCGACGAGCACAAGTCGATGAAGATCGTCACCACCTGTCCCCACTGCTTCAACACGCTGAAGCATGAGTACCCCGACTTCGGCGGCAGCTACGAGGTCGAGCACTACGCCACCTTCGTACGGCGGCTCATGGACGAGGGCAAGCTGAAGCTGGGCAAGCCCATCGCCGGCAAGGTCACCTACCACGACTCCTGCTACCTGGGCCGTCACAACGGCATCTACGACGAGCCCCGCGACATCGTGGCGGCCATCCCCGGCGTCGAGCTGCAAGAGGTGCCGCTCCGCAACCGCGAGCGCGGCTTCTGCTGCGGCGCCGGCGGCGGCCACATGTTCGTCGAGGAGGGCTCCGGCCGCCGCATCAACCACGTCCGCACCGACCAGATCCTCGACACGGCCCCCGACAAGATCGGCGTCTCCTGCCCCTTCTGCCTCCAGATGCTCACCGAGGGCGTCGAGTCCGCCGGCAAGGCCGGTGAAGTCGAAGTGGTCGACGTCATCGAGCTCGTCGGCGAGTCGATGGAGTAAAGGCGCGGCCTCGGTGCCCTCCCGCCTCTCCCTGTGGGGGCGCCCTTAAACCTCCCTCCCTCTTGGGAGGGACTGAGGGAGGGCACGCGCCCGCAGGGCGCGCCGGAGCGGGGAGGTCTTGCCTCTTCTCCCGACGGATCCTTTGCGTAACCCGCTGGCGAGAAGAGAGCGGCAGATGGGCGGGGTCTTGCCCCCTCTCCCGCTGGGAGAGGGTTGGGGTGAGGGCGGGGAGCGGGGAGGGGTGCGCCAACGTCAATGGAGCCCGCGGCCCTAATTTTGCAAAGGTCTCCCACGGGAGAAGAGTGAGCTGAGGGGCCCCCTTTCAACCGCCACAGGCCTTCGAAGGGTGCCACCTTTGCGCGCCGTCACCCCTGCTACTCAAGCGGCCACGCGCCCTTCCGTCCGTTGGGCCGATGGCGTACACTGGCCGCCGGAAATGTGATGCGAGCGAAAGGGGACTCGGCATGAGCGAAATCCTCATCAAGGGCGGCACGGTCGTCGACGGGACCGGCGCACCTCGGCAATCGGCCGACGTGCTGGTGCGCGACTCGGAAATCGCGGAGATCGGGCCCGGCCTGAGCACCGGAGGCGAGACCATCGACGCGTCGGGGCTCGTGGTGACGCCGGGCATCATCGACCCCCACACCCACCTCGACGGCCAGCTCATCTGGGAGCCGCGGGGCTCCTCGTCGTCGTGGCACGGCGTGACCACGGTGCTGATGGGCAACTGCGGCTACACGCTGGCGCCCGTCAAGCCGGAAGACCGCGAGTACATCATCCTGATGTTCGGCCAGGTCGAGGAGATCGCGCCCAAGATATTCCAGGAGAACCTCCCCTGGGACTGGGTGACCACCGACGAATATCTCAAGAGCATGGATAAGGGCCTCGGCGTCAACGCGGTGACCATGGTCGGCCACTCGACGCTGCGCTACTACGTCATGGGCGAGGCGGCCCTCGAGCGCGAGGCCACCGAGGACGAGATCGCCGAGATGCGCCGCGTGCTGCACGACGGTATCGAGGCCGGCGCCTTCGGCCTCACCACGTCGCGGGCGCCGAGCCATTTCGGGGCGCGCGGCGAGCCCGTCCCCAGCCGTCAGGCGGCCCCCGAGGAGCTCTACGCCCTCGCCGACGAGCTCAAGTCGCTCAACGCCACGGCCATGGGCCTGATCCCGCAGGGCCTCTTCGCGGGAATGAGCAAAGAGGACAAGGAGCTCATCTTCAACCTCGCCAAGCGGAGCGGCACGACGATCCAGCTCAACGGCGTCAGCAACTCCGACGCCTGGGACTTCATGGCCGACTCCCGCACCAAGGGCGCCGAGATCTACGGCGTCGTGGCGTCGCAGCCCTTCTACAAGATTTTCAGCATCAACTCCGGCACCACGACCTTCAACAGCATGGACACGTGGTTCGACATCATGGGCAAGGCGCCGGAAGTGCGGCGCGCCCGCTTCGGCGACGCCTCGATCCGGCAGCAGTTGCGCGACGAGATCGACGCCGAAGCCACGATGGACGCCCGCAACATGCGCCGTCCCCGGATCGTCTGGGACTACTTCACGGTGCACAAGGCGGCCACCGGCGCCAACCGCGGCCTCAACGGAAAGACCATCCCGCAGCTCGCCGCCGAGACCGGCAAGCACAAGGCCGACGTGCTCCTCGACCTCGCCCTCGCCGAGGACGGCGAGACGATGTTCGAGATGCGCTTTATGCCGGAGGAAAAGTGGCTCGCCGACGAATCGCGCGCCCCGCTCCTCAACCACGCCCACGTCTCGCCGATGAACTCCGACGCCGGCGCGCACATCGCCAGCGAGTGCAAGAGCGGCGAGGCCTCCTACTTCCTGAAGAAGTGGGTCGTCGAGAACGAGGTCATGGACCTCGAGCACGGCGTCAAGAAGGTCACCGCCGACCACGCGCGGTGGATCGGCCTGACGGACCGCGGCGTGCTGAAGCCCGGCATGAAGGCCGACATCGCCGTCTTCGACCTCGACAAGCTCGAAACGCACTACAAGGAGCCGAAGAACGACCTCCCCGGCGGCGACACCCGCTGGGTGCAGAACGCCGACGGCGTCGAGCATGTCTTGGTGAACGGAAGGCGCACCATCGCCGACGGCGAGGAGACCGGCGACCTCCCCGCCGTGGTGCTGCGGAGCGGCTGGTACCGCTAGCGCACCCCGGCGCGGCCCTTCAATGCTGCAAGACGCCAAGATTCTGATCACCGGTGCGACCGGCCAGGTCGCCTTTCCGGTGGCCAGAGCCTTGGCGCCGAACAACGAGGTCCACGCCCTGGCCCGCTTCACCGCCGAGGGCTCGCGTGAGCGTCTGGAGTCCCTCGGCATCCGGTGCATCAAGGGCGACTACGCCCTCGACGACCTGGGCCACGTCCCCGACGACTACACCCACGTCCTCCACTTCGCCTTCCAGACGGGGCGCACCCGGCCGAGTTTCGACCACGCCATCAAGGTCAACGGCGAGGGCGTGGGGCACCTCATGTACCACACCCGTAAGGCCAAGGCCTTCTTCCACTGCGGGACCACCGCCGTCTACGGTGGCCCCGAAGACCCGCCCTACGGCGAGGACAGCCCGCTCATGAGCCAGACCATGGCCTCCATGGCGCCGACCTACGGGCCGTCGAAGCTCTGCGGCGAGGCCGTCGCCCGCTTCGTCTCCTCCGAGTTCGGGCTCCCCACGATCATCGCCCGTCTCAACGTTCCCTACGGCCCCAACGGCGGCCTCCCCGCCATGCACATGAACCTGATGAAGGCGAGCAAGGAGATTCCCCTCCGGGCGGAGCGGCCCAACAACTACAACCCGGTCTACGAAGACGACATCATTGAGCAGGCGCAGGCGTTCTGCGAGGTCGCCACCACCCCCGCCACCGTGGTCAACTGGTGCGGCAGCGAGACCGTCGCCGCCGAGGACTGGTGTGAGTACATCGGAGAGCTGCTCGGCATCGAGCCCAAGTTCCGCTATACCGACGACTTCATCGCGGGCAACAGCTGCGACACCACCCTCATGCACCGGCTCATCGGCAGGACGAAGGTGCCCTGGCGCGAGGGGATGCGGCGCATGGTCGAGGCCGCGCCGCAAGACCAACGCCTCGCCGTCGACTAACTGGAGACTTCACCATGAAACGCCTCGAAGGCAAGGCCGCCGTGGTGACCGGAGCGGGACGCGGACTCGGCCGCGCCTACGCCGTCGCGCTGGCCGTCGAGGGCGCGTCGGTGGTGGTCAACGACCTCGGCTCCGATCTCTCCGGCCATGGCGCCGACGCCACGCCCGCCGACGAGACGGTTGCCGCGATCACCGCCGCCGGTGGCACGGCGATCACCGACTACCACGACGTCACCGACTACGAGCAGGCCGGCGAGATCGTCCGCGGCGCCGTCGACGCCTTTGGCAAGCTCGACGTCATCGTCACCAACGCCGGCATGGACCGCCGCGACTATCTCTACAACCTCAGTCCAGAGGACTGGCGGGCCACAATCGACGTCCACGTCCACGGCCAGTTCAACTGCTCGGCGCACGCGGCCAAGGTGATGAAGGAACAGCGGTCGGGGTCGATCATCAACATCACGTCGGGGGCGTACTACATGGGCGTCACCCGGCTCGGGGCCTACGGCGCGTCGAAGGGCGCGATCTTCGGGCTCATGCGCACGCTGTCGCTGGAGATGGAGCCGTTCGGCGTACGAGTGAACGCCGTCGCGCCCGGACTCACCCAGACTCGCGCCGTCGACCACTTCCTCGAATCGCTGCACACCGTGGAGGGGATGCCCAAGGAGGAAGTGAACGCCTTCGCTGCGACGATGGCGCAGCCGGAGGACATCGCGCCGATCGTGGTCTATCTGGCAAGCGACGCATCGAAGGACGTCACCGGGCTCGCCTTCGAGATGGAGCGGCAAAGCGTCGCCGTCATGTCTCCAGTCCGAGAGCCGTCGCGGCAAACGGAGAAGGAGCGCTGGGACGTGGACGACCTCGCCGCGGCCGCGCGGGAGATGCTCGCCTAGGCCATGAGCGTCTCCGAGGCTTCGCGCGAATGACCCTGACCGCAGCGCGGGCGGCGCTCGCCGCCGCAATCGTCTTGCTCCTCGCCGCGGCCTGCGGCGGCGGCGACCCAACGGCCGCGCCGACGGTCGAGCCGACCGCGACGCCCGTCCCCCAGCCGGTCGATCAGGTCTTCACGCTCGAGAATAACGCCGACGAACAGTTCATCTTCCGCCTGCTCGACGTCAACGCCCAAGAGCTGAAGATCACGTCGGACGGTGTCACCACGAACTTCGCCTACCTCCCCGCGCTAGCCGAGACCGAGATCGCCATCGCCGACGCCGTCGACCTCGACACCTACGTCTTCGTCCTCATACGGGGAAGCGACACCCTGGCCTTCCAGCGCGTCAGCAAGGAAGCCCTCGTCGACAACGGCTGGCGCCTGGTCGTAGACGCCGAAGGCTTTCGCGAGCCCCCGGAGTAACCTACGGCCGGTACGCAGGCGGCGGCGGGAGGAACTCCTCGGGGGGCAGATCGGCCATGACTCGCCGGTCGTAGAAGTCGTCGATCTGCTCTTCGCTCAAGCCCATGTAGTCGCCGAACACGAGGCGGTTGTGCTCGCCGAAGTCGGGCGCTGACAGACGAATCTCCGTGGGCGTCTTCGAGAAATGCCAGGTGATGCCCGGATAGGGCCACGCTCCCATCGAGCGCTGCGGCACGATCACGTAGAAGTCGCGGGCATAGGCGTGCAGGTTGCTCACCATTTCCCAGTTCATGAGCACCGGCGCCGCGGGAATGCCCGCCTCCTGCAGGATCGCCGACGCCTCATTGTGGTCGTACGCAAGGGCCCAGCCGGAGATCACGCCGTCGATCTCGTCGTGGTGGGCGCGGCGCGACTCCTCGTTCGCGAAGCGCTCGTCGCGCAGCCGGTCGTCGCCGATCACGTCGGCGAGCCGCCGCCAGTCGTCGTCGGAGCGCACGCAGAGGCTCAGCCACATGTCCTCGCCGATGGTGCGGTAGACGCCCTGCGGCGCGTGGACGCTGTGCCGGTTGCCCCGCCGTTCGGGCAGCTTCCCGTTCATCGTGTAGTCGATCATCGACTGCGGGAGGAAGGAAATCCCGTTCTCCTGGAGCGAGAGGTCGATGTACATCCCCTCGCCGGTCTGCTCGCGTCGGTGGAGCGCGGCCAGGATCGCCGTCGACGCGTGGGTCGCGGTGACCGGGTCGGCGTAGAAATAGCCGGTGCGGTAGGGCCGCTCGTCATCGGCATAGCCGGTCACCGAGGCCAGCCCGCTCGCGGCCTCGATGTTCGCCCCGTAGGCGATGAAGTCGGTGTTCGGCCCCGTCTGCCCATACGCCGCGATCTGCAGCATGATCAGGCGCGGGTTGATCTCGCGGAGTACGTCGTAGGTGAGGTTGAGGTTTCGCATCACTCGCGGACTGTTGTTCTCGATGACGATGTCGGCGTCCTTGACCAACTCAAGGAAGAGGTCGCGCCCTTCCGGCATCGAGAGGTCCGGCGTGACGCCGTACTTGCTGCGATTCATCTTGCAGTTATAGGAGACACGGTTCCAGTGATAGCGGAACGGTTGGTTCCCGGTGTAATGCCCCTGCCGAGCCGCGATGCGCTGCGGCGACTCCACCTTGATGATCTCCGCGCCCATGTCCCCAAGGTTGCGGCCCGCCACCGGCCCCGCCCAGTTGTTCGTCACCTCGATGATGCGCACGCCCTGCAGCGGCAGCGGCATCTCCGGCTTGGGGTCGGGCTCGATGGGCGTGCGGAACGCCGTGATCTTGGACGGAGCTGAACGGCCGCGGCGGTCCGCCGGCCAGCCTTCGGCGTGCTCGCCGACTCGCGGCGCGGGCCCGCGCGGCTTCAACGTCTCGCCGTCGACGAGGTACGGCGCGCCCGGCACGACGACCTTCCCCGCCTCGGGGTGGTCGATCTCCCACCAGAAGCCGCGCTCCTTGAGGTGCTCCGACGCGGCAAGGTCGGCGGCGTCGTAGACCGGGGCGCAGGGGATGCGGAGGTCTTGGCCCAGACGCCACACGTCTTCCTTGTTCTGGCCCAGGCACCACTCGGCGATCAGGGCCTGGATCTCCGGCTGGGCGGCCATCCACCCCGCGCGGTCTTGGAATCGGGGATCGTCCATCATTTCGGGCTTGTCGATCATGACGAACAGCTCGGGGCTGGCGGCCATCGACAGGAAGTGAATCCACCCGTCGCGGCACTTCATCACGTCGGAGCCGGTGCGTTCCATCACCGCGCCCAGCTGCGTCCACATCGTCGTCGTCCAGATGTGCGCGGTGAGCATCGCCTCGAAGCTCGACACGTCGACGTACTGCCCCTGGCCCGTCCTTCGCGCCCACCACAGCGCCGCCAGTGAGCCGAGCGCGCCGTGAGACCCTCCGTGCAGGTCGGCCTGCCGGTTATGCACCATCAGCGGCTCCCGCTCCGGGTCGCCGCCAAAATAAAGATAGCCGCTGAGCGCCCACCCGACGATCTCCTCCGATTGCCAGTCGCGGTAGGGCCCGTATTGGCCATACGGCGTCACCGACGTCATCACCAACGCGTCGTGACCCGCGCTAAGCCGGTCGTAGCCCAGGCCGAGCTCGTCGACCTTGCCCGGCGCCATGCTCTCGACGACGAGGTCGGCGTCCGCGGCGAGCTCGGCGGCGCGGTCGCGCCCCGCCGCCGTCTCCACGTCCACGGCCACGCTCCGCTTGTTCGACGCAAGGTAGATGAACAGTCCGCTCTTCTCCGCGTGAGGAACGCCGCCGGGGAAGGGCCCCTCAGAGCGCGCCGGATGCCCGCCCGGTGGCTCCGCCATCAGCACCGTCGCACCCAAATCGGCCAGCAGCTTCGTGCAATACGCCCCCGCCACGTCGCGGCTCAAGTCGAGGACGTTGACGCTCTCCAGCGGCAGGGAAGACGGCATGGCGGAAATACCTCGGCGTGGCGTGATGCTGTGGACGCGCCGGGATTATACCCAAGGAGGGCGCAGGAGGGGGTGAGGAGGATAGGCGGCTATTCTCCGCATGCAAAGCGGAGATGTCTTGCGAAGATTCAGCCGCTGGTGAAGGGCAGCTCGAACCGTTAAGACTCGACGGCGCCAGTGACGGAGTGTTGCAGCACCGCCTCGATCGCCTCACCCATGTTCACCTTGAGCTCCGCGATCGTTTCGCCCTGTGAGACACAGCCGGGCAGTTCGACGACTTCGCCCCAGTAGCCGGTCTCGCCTTCTTCTCCCTCATGAACGAGGACCGTGAACTTCGACAAGGCGCCGGTCATTTCGATCGTCTTCATAGCCGCTTCCTCACAGCCCTGCTAGACCTTGTTCAGGAACTCTCGTTCAGTCACATCCGCCAGCCTGATCAGGTGCTTCAGCAGCCCAATCTTGAGAACTCCCGCCGGTACCGAGAGATTGTACCCCTTTAGGTTGACAACACGGTGGCTGCCTTTGCCCCTGCGCTCTTCACCGCCCAGCCGGACGAAGGCCTTCACCGCGTCTTCCTGCCGAATCTTCCTCAGTGAGACAAGGATCACGCCTTGCACCCATCCCAAGCCAATGAGGCCCAATTGCGAAGCTGCGGAGAATAGGCCGTGTATTCTCCGCACCGTGTGCGGAGAAACTTGGCAATTTGCGGAGAATACAGGCTATAATATCCGCAAATGCTGCGGAGTATATACATCCACGAGCAGCCCGATTGGCCTCGCCTTCACTGGCGGCGAGAGGAAATCGCCGATCAACTCGCCGCGGTCCGGCACCGGCAAGGCCGGCTCCTGGGCCAGATGGAGGCGCTTGGCTTCGACCTTCGCAGGGAGGCCTTGCTCAACACGCTGACCGAGGATGTCGTGACGACCAGCGAAATCGAGGGTGAATTCCTTGACGCGGAGCAGGTCCGGTCATCCGTGGGCCGGCGCCTCGGTATGGATGTCGGCGGTCTGAGCCCCGTCGACCGCAACGTCGACGGCATCGTCGAGTTGATGCTTGACGCAACGGAGCACTACGACCAGCCTCTGACTCAGGAGCGCCTGTTCGGTTGGCACGCGGCGCTCTTTCCTACGGGCCGCAGTGGCCTCAGGCCGATCACCGTCGGCGCATGGCGAGACGACCGCACGGGCCCCATGCAGGTCGTCTCCGGCCCCATCGGCCGAGAACGGGTGCACTTCGAGGCTCCCGCGGCGGCCAGGCTCGACGAAGAAGTGCAGAGCTTTCTGGACTGGTTCAATGCCCCCGCCGCCACCGACGACGTGCTCAAGGCCGGCTTGGCCCACCTTTGGTTCGTGACCGTCCACCCCTTCGACGACGGCAACGGGCGCGTCGCCAGGGCCATCGCGGACATGGCTCTGGCCCGCTCCGAGGGTGGCCCGCAACGCTTCTACAGCATGTCGTCGCAAATCCGCCGGGACCGGGCCGACTACTACAGGATGCTGGAGCACACGCAGAAGGGAACAACGGACGTATCCGCATGGATGGCTTGGTTCGTTCAATGCCTCGGCCGGGCCATCGAGGGAGCCGAGGCGCAGCTCGGCGCGGTATTGGCGAAGGCCCGGTTCTGGGAGCGGACTGCGGGGCTTCCAATCAATGCGCGCCAGCGCCTGATGCTCAACCGCCTCCTTGACGGCTTCGACGGCAAGCTGACGACAACCCGGTGGGCGCAACTGACGAAATCATCCCAGGACACCGCCCTTCGGGACATGACGGCCCTCGTGGACCTCGGCATACTCGCTCGGAGCGCCAAGGGCGGGCGGAGCACCAGCTATTCCCTGACGGACGCCCAGTCGCCCTAAGTCGACCCAGCCCGGCGCCGGCCCGTTTGCTAGAATGGCGCCGCCCCCGGCGTGGCCAGGGGCGAAGGAGAGCCGCGTGGCCCGCGCCGCCTCGAAATCCCAGGAAGTCCGCTCCAAGCTGGGGCATCCCGTCGTCGACGCCGACGGGCACCTGCAGGAGCTTGTGCCCGTCCTCAAGGACTACGTCCTCGAATGCCTCCGCGAGATCGGCGGGCCGTCGATGGTCGAGCAGTTCGAGCGCGTCGGCCTCACCTACCGCACCTCCGTCGCCGACCGCTGGATGGGCATGTCGAGGGAGGAGCGACAGCGCACCTGGACGTCGGTGCCGGCGTGGTGGGGCCAGCCCGCCAAGAACACCCGCGACCGCGCCGCCGCCTCTTTCCCCAAGCTCCTCGCCGAGCGCATGGACGAGCTCGGCATCGATTTCGCCGTCATGTACCCCAGCCACGCCAGCAACCTCCCCGACATCGCCGACCCTGACCTCCGCCGCGCCGCGGTCCGCGCCTACAACACCTTCTACGCCGACCTCTACCGTCCCTACGCCGACCGCCTCACCCCCGCCGCGCTGATGCCGATGGACACCCCCGACGAGGCCGTCGACGAGATGGAGTACGCCGTCAACGAGCTTGGCCTGAAGGCGATCATGGTCCGGCCTGTCAAGCGGCCCATCCCCGACATCGCGGAGCGCGACCCCGCCCTCGCCATGCGCGCCTACCGCCTCGACATGTTCGGCATCGACAGCCCCTACGACTACGACCCGCTGTGGCGGCGCTGCGTCGAGTTGAAGACCGCCGTCGCCTCCCACGCCGGCGCGCAGGGATGGGGAAGCCGCCGCTCCGTCTCGCGCTTCGTCTACAACCACATCGGCTCCTTCGCCGAGGGGTCCGAGGCGCTCTGCAAGTCGCT
>DAOUKZ010000176.1:0-2130 GCA_034420775.1 Dehalococcoidia bacterium | reverse complement strand
GGGGGGGGGGGGGGGGCTGTAGTTGAGGTTGCTCGCAGCGGCGCCCAGCTTGCCGCGCAGCCTCTTCACACAGGCGCGTACCGGACTCGGGCCGCCGGAGTTGTGCCGCCCCGAGGCTCCCTGTAGCAGCTACCCGTTTGCCGGCGGCCGTCCCTTGACCTCGGGACGGCCGCTGGCAAGTCCTAGACTCCGTCTATTGCCACAGGTCGGGGTCGGGGCGCTTCATCAATCCGACGCCCAGATAGCCATACCAGATGACCAGTAGGACGTAGAAGCTCCGGGCCAGGGTGATGAAGGTGTCGCGGCCGTCGTTGTGGAGTATGGCCACGATGAAGAAGATCATCACGGCCAGGCTGACAACGGCAGCCAACAGGGCGACTACCCCGTTGAAGTCGTCTCTCGTGGAGAGGCCCAACGCGAAGATGAAGCCGCCGAATCCAAGCGTAATCCCACCGGCGTAGAGGAGAGCGGAGCCGGCGCAGTAGACGGGAACGGTTCCCCCGATCTGCTCACTGGTCTGGGCATCGGCAAGTATGAAGTCCATGCCGCCGGCCAGCATCCAACCGGCCAGGCCGATGAACATCATGAAGAAGCCCATTTGAACAAGCGCCTTGCCGTTGCCCTGCAAGGTTACGTTCCGCATGAGCGCGTAGAGGCCCGAGACGATGAGGGCCAGGCTGAGGATTATCGCGATGTTGGTCACGTTGGTCAGCGCGGCGTTGCTACCCTTGGCCGTTATGGAGCCGACAGCGTCCGACACGTCGGCGCTGTCTATTAGCAGTCCACCCGGCTCTATGAGAAAGAAGATGAAGGCGATGAGCGGCCCGAATATGAGGGACAGTCCCGCCAGCCGGTTCACGGATATCGTTCCCATGTTTGAACCTCCCTTATGTCATGTGCTGAGAAGGATCCATTGGGCCCAATCCCTCCCGGCCCACATCCTGACGCCAGCGTTGCGGCATTGCGAGCAGCCGGGCGGCGACTACCGCAACACCAGAATCCATCCCGCGCTGCAGAAGGAGTCGTAAAGCCCGTCCGCGCCGTTGACCGGTGGGGCGGCGGGCGGCACACTCGGGCGGAAGCACGAAGCGTACGACCGACACCATGGCGAACGACCATCACCACGACCACACGGAGCCGCCCTCCGACATCGAGCTGCGGGTGAAAGCGCTCGAGTCGCTGCTCGTGGAGAAGGGGCTGGTCGACCCGGAGGCGGTAGACGCGCTCATCGAGCTGTACGAGGACAAGATCGGCCCGTCGAACGGCAAACGCGTGGTGGCGAGGGCATGGGCGGACGCGGAGTTCAAGCGCCGGCTTCTCGATGACCCGAACGCCGCAATCGCCTCGATGGGCTACGTCGGCTCGCAGGGCGAACAGGTGCGGGTCGTCGAGAATACGGACGACGTCCACAACCTCGTGGTCTGCACGCTGTGCTCCTGCTACCCGTGGCCGCTGTTGGGTCTGCCGCCGGCGTGGTACAAGTCCAAACCGTACCGGGCGCAGGCGGTCGCCGACCCGCGCGGCGTCATGCGGCAGTTCGGCTCGGAGCTAGGGGAGGAGAAGGAGGTACGCGTGTGGGACTCCACCTCCGAGATGCGCTACCTCGTCCTCCCGCAGCGCCCCTCGGGCACGGAGGGGTGGACTGAGGAGCAACTTCAGGCCCTCGTGACCCGCAACTCCATGATCGGCGTGGAGGAGGCGCAGCGGCCGGCAACGACGGGCACGCCATGAACGGAGTCCACGACCTCGGCGGGATGCAGGGCTTCGGGCCGGTGCGGCCCGAGCCGGAGTCGGAGGAACCGGTCTTCCACGAGGCGTGGGAGAGCCGGGTGTACGCCATAGTCCGACTCATCGGAGGCCTCGGTCTGTGGAACTTAGACATGGTGCGCCACACCAGGGAGAAGCTGCCTCCCGCGGACTACCTCGCCTTTTCCTACTACGAGATCTGGTTCGCAGCCCTGCGGAAGCAACTGGTTGAGTCCGGTCTGGTTTCGGAGGAGGAGCTGGGGACGGGAAGGGCGTCATCGGCCGCCTCCGGGCCCATCTTGGAGCGCGTGCTGCGCGCCGACCGGGTGCGAGCCGTTCCCTTCACGACCACAAACTACCGGCGTCCCGCGCCGGCGCCGGCCC
>DAOUKZ010000175.1:0-5240 GCA_034420775.1 Dehalococcoidia bacterium | reverse complement strand
GCCTACCTCCAAGGCGCCCGCCTCTTCATGAAGGAAATCGCCCCCGCCCTCGAATAGCCCTCCCCCTGGCCGCCCCTTAAACCTCCCTCCCATTATGGGAGCGACTGAGGGAGGCACACCCCGCCGCGGCGAAGCCTTAAACCTCCCTCCCTTTATGGGAGGGAATGAGGGAGGGCTGGGGTGGGGCGGCTCCCTCCGGAACCTCTTCTCCCGTGGGGAGAAGATTGAGATGAGGGGCCCCTGACAACCGCCAACGGCTGACGAAGTCCCGCTCCCCTCCGTGTAGGGGCGACCCTTGTGGTCGCCCGTCCCCCCTAGATCAATCCCCTTCAGGGGGCCACCTTAAGCCTCCCTCCCTCTTGGGAGGGACTGAGGGAGGGCCCCCCCCGCGCCAACCGCCAAACCCCATCCAAAAGCCACCAATCCTCAACCCCCGGCCTTCAGTTGACGCCCCAACCCCCGCCCACCATCGGCGCCAGATGTCATTCCTGAGACGAATATCGTCGCCGAATCTAGTCGCTGTCACGCGATCATCATCACACACGCCCGGCGACGCCAAAGATTGACCAATTTGCAAATCCATCGCAAATTCGCCAAAGGAACTCTTGCGCTTTGATAGCGAAAGGCGTACTCTTGCGCGGATTTAATGTCGAAATCGTTCGGCCACCTGATTTGAGGCTCGGACGAAGGGAAGTAGCGACGGTCCGGCTCGAGGAAGGAACCATACGGACCGACTAAGGAAGACGAGATGTTGTGGGAGAAAGCGTGCCAGAGGTGCAAGGGCGATCTGTTCGCGGGCAACGACGAGTTCGGCCCGTACATCAAGTGCGCCCAGTGCGGCGGTGAAGTGACCGCCGAGCAGGAGATGCAGCTCCGGGACGCGGCTTACACCAGCGCCGCAAGCTGATACGCTGCGCTCAACCCCCTCCAACCGAGGTAGCGGTTGAGCGGCCAGCGGTTCTCGATAGAAGTCTCCGGTAAGGGCGCGGTTAGCGCAATCCGAACGGACGCACCCCGGACGGGAAGCGGACGACTCTACGTCTACGCCCCCGGCGCGGGCGCCAACCTCGACGACCCCTTCGGGTGCTATCTGGCGGAACGCCTGCCTTCTGCGGGCGTGAGCCTCCTGCGCTTCCAGTTCCCCTACATGGAAGCCGGACGCCGCGCGCCCGACCGTACCCCGGTGCTGGAGGAGACCTGGCGCGCCGCCATCGCCGCGGCACGGCCCTCGGCGCGCGTCCTCCTGATCGGCGGACGCTCCATGGGCGGACGCATCGCCTCGATGGTCGCCGCCCAAGGCGCTCGCGTCGACGCCCTCGCCCTCTTCGCCTACCCCCTCCACCAGCCCGGCAAGCCCGACCGCCTCCGCGACGCCCACTTCGGCGCCCTCAGCATGCCCGTGCTCTTCTGCTCGGGGACCCGCGACACCTTCGCCACCCCCGCCGAGATCGCCGCCTCCGCAGCCAAGGCCCCAGAAGCCCGCGTCCACATTCTCCAAGCCGCCGACCACGGCTTCGCCGCCCGCAAGAAAGACGGCCGCACCCGCGAAGAAATCTGGGCCGAAGCCGCCGGCGCCCTCATCGCCTTCGCCAACACCCTCCCCTCCGGCCTCCCCCCTCCTTAAACCTCCCTCCCTTAACGGAAGATCTCCTCAAACCTCCCTCCCTCTCTTTATGGGAGATTTCCTCAATCCTCCCTCCCTTTATGGGAGGGACTGAGGGAGGATCGGCGCGGCCGTGGCGCCTCCCTCCGGAACCTCTTCTCCCCAGGGGAGAAGATTGAGATGAGGGGCCCCTGACAACCACCAACGGCCATCGAGTGGCGCCCGGCCCCTCCCGTAGGGGCACCTCTTGTGGGTGCCCGCTCCCCCTCCCTTCGGCCTGCCCTCTGGGAGTCGCCCGTCAAACCTCCCTCCCTTCATGGGAGAGACTGAGGGAGGGCAGTCAAGTGAATATGCTGCGCCAACGACGTAAACGGTTCCACCATCCGGCACCGCAGCTCCAACGCAAGCAGCTCAGCGAGCCCCCGCTCATCCAGCGGACCTTCGACGTGGTCGTGGAAGATCCGCACCCCCGCCCGGTGCTCGACCTCCAGCCCCACCGCGACACCGCTATCTCGGTACGAAAACCCCCATCGCGTATACTGGAAGAAGGACCGGCGCGGGCCAGGAGGCAGGCTCCCGCCGTCGACCAGCAGAGGTGAGGCAATGCCGCTACGCGCCGTCTGGAAGGGCGCCATCAGCTTCGGCATGGTGGTCATCCCCGTCAAGCTCTACCCCGCGACCGAGCATCGCGACATCCGCTTCGTCAACCTCCACAAGGACACCCACACCCGCATCCGCATGAAACGCTGGTCGCCCCACCACGACGCCGAGGTTTCCATGGACGACCTCGTCAAAGGCTTCGAGTACACCAAGGACGAGTTCGTCGTCCTCGAAGATTCCGACTTCGACGACCTCCCCGTCCCCTCCAAGCACTCCCTCGACATCATCAAGTTCGTCGACATCAAGACCATCGACCCCATCTTCTTCGAGCGCACCTATGTCCTCGAGCCCGAAGAGCTCGGAAAGAAGCCCTACGCCCTCCTCCGCCGCGTCATGGAAGAGACCGGGCGGATAGCCGTGGGGAAACTCTCCCTCCGCCAGAAGGAGCACCTCGTCACCCTCCGGCCCTACCAGAACGGCCTCGCCGTAGCCACCATGTTCTACGCCGATGAGATCCGCCCCACCGCCGAGATCTTCGACGACGAGGACGCCGACGTCTCCGACGCCGAGCTCCAGATGGCCTCCATGCTCGTCGACCAGCTAACCGGCAAGTTCGAGCCCGCGTCGCACCAGGACGAGTACCGCGTCGCCCTCATGCAGGTCATCGAGAACAAGCTCGGCCAGGGCGGGCCCGTAACCGCAGCCCCCGAGGCGCCCAAGACCACGGTCGTCGACCTCATGGAAGCCCTGAAGGCCTCCCTCGCCGCCGCCGAGCCGGAACCCGCGCCCGCCGCCAAGCGCCGCCGCAAGGCCGGCTAGTCCCCGAGCCACCCCGGCGGCTCGCCCTCGACCCGAACGGCAAGCCGCTCCGGCCGTCGCAGATCGGCCTCCGCCGCCTGCGGCGCCACGATCAACGGTATCTCCGCGTACCGCTCACGGAAGAAACGCAGGTTCTCCTGCTCGACCACTTCCGGCTCAGGCAAGACGCCGCTGCAGACCAGCGCGTCGACCGCGAGTCCGCGCCGCCCCGCCGCCTCCAGCGTGAGCGCGGTATGGTTCAGCGTCCCGAGGCCGGGACGCACCACGACCACAAGCCGCGCCCCCAGCCGCGCCGCGAGGTCGGCGAAGTCGTGCTCCTCGTCCAGCGGCACGAGCAGCCCGCCCGACCCCTCGACCAGCGTCACGTCATGCGACGCCGCAACTTCCAAGCACCGGTCCACTAGCCCCTCGAAGTCCACCTGCCGCCCCGCGCGCCGCGCCGCGATGAAGGGCGCCAGCGGCTCCGGAAAGGCCGCCAAGGTCTCGATGGTCACATCCACGCCGGACAATGCCGCCCGGTAGAAGGCCTCGTCGCCGTCGACCTTCGGGTCGGCTCCGGTCTG
Source organism: Dehalococcoidia bacterium (assembly GCA_034420775.1). Lineage (GTDB taxonomy): Bacteria > Chloroflexota > Dehalococcoidia > SHYB01 > SHYB01 > DAOUKH01. Next base: position 1,655 of record DAOUKZ010000175.1, on the reverse strand, counting down.
CGCCGCCTTGATCAACGCCACGCTGCCCTGTTGCGACGCCAGCCACGCCAGCCACGCCGCCGCCACCGTCTTCCCCACGCCGGTGTCGGTCCCGGTCACCAGCACGACCTCACCCACGCATCGCCTCCACCGCCGTCAGCACCTGCCGAACGTGCCCCTCGTCGTGCGCGGCGGTGACCCCGAACCGGATGCGCGACCCTCCCCGCGGCGTCGCCGGCGGACGCACCGCCCGCGCCAGGATTCCCCGCTCCCGCAGATGCTCCTCGGCGGCCACCGCCGCTCTCGGCTTGCCCAAGATCAGCGGCACGATCTGCGACGCCGAAGGCGACGGCGGATACCCCAGCGCCTCCAGCCCCGACCGCAGCGCCGCGCTCAGACCCAAGGCCTGCTCGGCGAGCTCCGGCTCAGCCCGCGCGACGTCGAGCGCCGCCGACGCCGCGGCAACCGCCGATGGCGGCAGCGCCGTGTCGAACATGAACGTCCGCGCCCGGTTGATCAGATACTCGATCAGCGCCGCGTCGCCGGCGGCAAAACCCCCGATCGACGCCAGCGCCTTCGACAGCGTCCCCACCACGACTGCGGGCGCGCCGGCACCTAGGGCCGTCAGCAGACCCCCGCCGAACACCCCAATCGCATGCGCCTCGTCCACCACCAGCAATGCCTCGTGCCGCTGCGCCGCCGCGCGCAACGCCGCCAGCGGCGCGAGGTCGCCATCCATGCTGAACACGCTCTCCGTCGCCACCAGACGGCGCCGCGCCGGCGTGCTCTGTAGCAGATCGTCCAGCCGCTCGGCGTCGTTATGTGGAAATGCGACCATCGCCGCGCCCGAGAGCTTCGCCCCGTCGATGATCGACGCGTGCGCCCGCTCGTCGTAGAAGACCGTGTCGCCGCCGCCGGCCAGCGCCCCGATCACGCCGAGGTTTGCCAGATACCCAGAGCTGAACAGCAGCGCCGACGGCTGCCCCGTCCACGCCGCCAGCCGCTCCTCCAGCGCCATGTGCGCCGGCGTCGAGCCGTGCAGCAGCCGCGCCGACTTCGCCCCGGCGCCCGCCGCCGACGCGGCCTCGTTCGCCGCCTCGACAACCTCCGGTCGCGACGCCAGCCCCAGGTAGTCGTTCGACGTGAAGACGACGTAGTCGCGCCCATCGAGCGTGGCGTGGACCCCGCTGCGCTGCTCCGGCGTGACCACCGACCGGCGCAGGCCGAGCCGTTCGAGGCGGACGCGCTCCGCGCGAAGGAAGTCAGCCCACGCCGGGGGCAGACCGCGCGGCGTCGTCGAGTCCATACCGCACCGCCTCGCAGATTTGCTCAAGCTCGCGCTCCTCGATCGACAGCGGCGGCATCACCACGATCGTCTCGCCCAGCGGCCGGACGAACACGCCGCGCTCCCGCGCGCTCAGGCACGCCCGCCACGCCGCCGGCGCCGACGACACTTCGATCCCCGCCATCAGCCCCTGCTGCCGGACCTCCGCCACCAGCGGGTGCTCCGCGATCATCTCGTGCAGCATCTCGCTCAGCGCCGCCGACCTCCGGCCCACCCGCTCCAGCACCGGCTCGGTCTCGAAGATGTCCAGGCTCGCCAGCGCCGCCGCGCACGCGATCGGGTTCCCGCCGTAGGTGTGCCCATGATAGAGCGTCTTGTTAAAATCTTCGCC
>DAOUKZ010000174.1:0-26489 GCA_034420775.1 Dehalococcoidia bacterium | reverse complement strand
GGCGCCGGTGACGAGGCCGACTTTTCCACTCAGACTGAACGCGGGGCTGGTCACGCCGGGGACTCCCTTTACAGAAGTGAATGGGCGCTATGGTACACTCCCGCCATGCCCGGTCAAGGCGACTCGAACAGGCCTGTCCTCCACACGTCTCTGTGCGACCTGCTCGGCGTCGAATACCCCGTCTGCCTCGCCGGCATGGGGTCCCGCGGCCGCGCCACGCCGCCCCCGCTCGTCGCCGCCGTCTCCAACGCCGGCGGGCTTGGAGTGCTGGGAGGCGCGAACCTGACGCCCGGTGAGATCCGGGAGCGAATCCGAGAGGTCAAGGCCCTCACGGACAAGCCCTTCGCGGTCAACCTGCTCTTCCCGGCGAGCTTGAGCCAGGCTGAGAACTCCCGGTCCCAAATCCGCGACCTTTTGCAACGCGAGTACCCCAAGCACGTCGCATTCGTTAAGGACCTTCTGCGGGAGTTCAACCTGGAGGAGGCGCCGGTCGAACAGGAGAGCGTCCTCGCCACCGGCGACATCCAGGAGCAGTTCCAAGTAGTGCTGGAGGAACGCGTCCCAATTCTGTCGGCCGGGCTGGGCGATCCTTCGTGGGCGGTGCCGCCGGCGCGGGAGCAGGGGATGAAGGTCATCGGGCTCGCGGGGTCGGTGCGGAACGCGATGCGGCAGGTGGAGGCGGGCGTCGACGCCATTGTGGCGCAGGGATACGAGGCGGGCGGCCATACCGGCCGGATCGCGACGCTCCCCCTGGTGCCGCAGGTCGTGGACGCCGTGGCTCCGACGCCCGTCCTAGCGGCGGGGGGCATCGGCGATGGGCGCGGCCTCGCCGCCGCACTCTCTCTGGGCGCGGTGGGAGTCTGGGTCGGCACCACCTTCCTCACCTCGATCGAAAGCGCCATCTGGGACGTCCAGAAGGAAGAGATCCTCGGCGCGCGGTCGGAGGACTTCCCGGTTACGCGGGCCTATACGGGGAAGACGGCCCGCGACTACAAGAACGTGGTCATCGACGCATGGGAGTCGTCCAATCTGGAGCCGCTGCCCATGCCACTGCAGCAGGTGCTGATGGAGGACTTCTCATCGGCGGCCATCGCCGCGGGGCGCTACGACCTAGTCAACAGCCCGGCGGGCCAGATCGGCGGAATGCACAGCGAACTGAAGCCCGCCGGGCGCATTCTGCGCGAGATGGTCGAAGGCGCCGCCGCGGTCATCTCGGAGCAGCAAGCCTTCGTCGCTGGGCCGCCGGACTCCGGTTGAGCCGTCCCACTTTTGCTTGACATTGATTCTCTGTTCGGCTACACCTGTACGACCGAGGTGAGGGGGGCGCAATGGCGAAGGGCGGCTTCAAGATCATGGACTCGGACATGCATGTGTTCGAGCCCCCCGACCTGTGGCAGCGCTACACCGCTCCCGAGTTCCGGGACAGCGCCCCCCGCTGCATGACGGACGAACCCCGCGACTTCGCCATGAAGTTCCTGGGCGAGATCATCCCCGTCCCTTCGTTGCATGAAGACGAGGTCAGCATCGCGGCGCGCCGTCAGACCGAGGAGAACCAGTCCCGCCAGTACGCGCACGCCATCGAGCGCATGTGGGACTCAGAGTCCCAGGTCCAGGCGATGGACTCCGAGGGCATCGACGTCGCGGCTATGTATCCGAGCCGGGGTCTCATGCCCCTCGCTATCGACGGTATCGACCCTGCCCTGGGCGCCGCCGTAGCCGCGGCTTACAACGACTGGCTCCACGAGTTCTGCCAACGCGACCCCGACCGGATGTTCGGCGTTGCCATGGTGTCGCTGCACGACGTGCCCTCCGCGGTGGAAGAGGCGCGGCGGACGGTCCGGGACTACGGTTTCCGGGGCGTTTTCCTGCGCCCGAACTTCATCAACGGCCGCCCCTGGCACGATTCCTACTACGACCCCTTCTGGGCCGCCATCGAAGAGCTCGGCATCGGCGTCGGCTTCCACGAGGGCGGAGCCATCCCCGCGGCGCAGGTCGGCAAGGAGCTTGAGTCCGAAGCGCTGCACCATATCGTGTCGCATCCCCTGGAAATGATGCTTGCCGGGGTGAGTCTCATCGGCGGCGGTGTGTTCGAACGATTCCCCGGCCTACGCGTCGCCTTCTTGGAGGCGAACTGTTCGTGGGTCCCCTGGATGCTGTGGCGAATGGACGACGTGCTGGAGCCGACGACCTGGGCCGGACTCCAACACCTCGACCTGAAGCGCAAGCCGAGCGAGTACTTCGAGCGCCACTGCTACGTTTCGATCGAGCCCGATGAAGAGCCGGCGAAGAATGTTCTGTCCATGATCGGGCAGCAGAACATCGTCTTTTCCACCGACTATCCTCACCTCGACTCGAAGTTCCCCAAGGCCGTCGACTACTTCCTCGACCAACCGATAGAGTCGGACGAGAAGCGGCGGTTCTTGTGGGACAACTGCGCCCACTTCTACGGATTTTCTTGAGCAGCCCTCCCACTGCCGCTCGGAACAGGGCCCCGCTCGCTCTCCGGTGTGGGGCTACCCCATTCGAAGCTAGCGATTGGAGAGTATGGCGATAGGCAACGGCGCTTCCGTTACCGGACGGGTCGCGATCCTGAAGGACGCCGGGCAGGGCTTCGAGCTGCAGGAGTACGAGGTCCCCGAACCCGAGCCGGGCGCGATGGTGATCAAGGTCGCAATGGCCGGCGTGTGCGGCTCCGACCTGCACGCGTGGCGCGGCGACCTTGAGGACAGCGCCCCCTGGGGAGCCGCGCAAGGAGTCGGCGTGACCCAGGGCCACGAGATGGTCGGCTCGGTCTACCGTCTTGGGCAAGGTGTCACATCCGACGCCTTGGGCCGGCCGCTGCGGGAGGGCGACCGGATCTGCCACATGCTGAGCCTGGCCTGCTTCCATTGCCACGCGTGCGCCCGCGGTCTCTACAACCTCTGCCAAAACCTTCGCGGACTGTTCCGTCCCGCCGGCGAGTGGCCCTACTTCACGGGGACCTTCTCCGATTATTACTACCTTCCACCCGTCCACTTCGTGTACCGCGTCCCCGACGAGCTTCCCGACAGCCTAGTCGCCTCCGTGAACTGCGCGATGTCGGCGGTCATGCAGGGGCTGGCATCCGTCGGCGTACTGGAAGGGGAGGCCGTCGTCATTCAGGGTGCTGGCGGACTCGGACTCTCCGCGACCGCCATCGCCAAGGATATGGGAGCGCATCCCATCATCGTGTTGGACCGTCTGGAACCCCGGCTAAAGTTGGCGGCGGAGTTCGGCGCCGACCACACCATCAACGTGCAAGAGGTCGCTTCGTCGGAGGAGCGCGTCGAGCGGGTCCGTGAGCTCACCGAGGGGGTGGGCGCCAACGTGGTGGTCGAGCTCGTGGGGCTGGCGGAGCTACTGCCCGAGGGCGTGGACATGCTGCGGGCCGGCGGGACGTTCCTCGAGATCGGCAACATGGTCTGGGGCAAGACGGTGCCGTTCGATCCGTCCACCATGCTCATGGGCAAGCGCATCGTCGGGTCCGCCGGCTCTCAGCCGTGGGTGATCCCGAAGGTGCTCCAGTTTCTCCTCAAGAACCGCGAGCGCTTTCCTTTCGAGAAGCTCGCGTCGCACACGTTCCCGCTGGAGAAGATCAACGAGGCGTTTGCGGAGGCGGAGTGGGCCGGCCGGAACACCAACGTCGTGCGAGCGTACCTGACGCCATGAGGTCACCGGCATGAAGTTCGGCCTTTTCATGATGCCGCTCCATCACCCGACGGAGAACCCGACGCTGGCGTTCCAGCGCGATCTCCAGCTGATCGAGTATGTGGAAGGGCTCGGTTTCGAGGAGATATGGGTCGGCGAGCACCATACGGGGGGTTGGGAGACGATTCCCTCGCCGGACATCTTCATCAGCGCGGCGGCGCAGCGCACGAAGCGGATCCGCATCGGTACCGGGGTGGTCAGCTTGCCCTTCCAGCATCCGTTTCTGGTGGCGGAGCGGATGGCCTTCCTCGACCACCTCACCTACGGCCGGACGATGTTGGGGATCGGCCCTGGCGTCCTGCCGTCGGACGCCAAGCTCTTCGGCATCGACGCCGCTCATCTCCGCCCCATGCTGAACGAAGCGCTGGACATCATTCTCAAGCTCTACCGGGAACCAGGGCCGGTGACTTTCGAGGGCGAGCACTGGACCCTCAAGGACATGGCCCTGCAACTGAGGCCATATCAGAAGCCCCACCTTCCCTTGGCCGTGGCCAGTGCGGGCGGCGCGAATAGCTTGGAGTTGGCCGGCAAGTACGGCCTGCTGTTGCTCTCCGCGTTATTCTCGGCGGGCCAAAGCGGAGAAGGACTGGCCGAGGGCTGGGAGAAGGTCGAGGAAGCGGCGCGGGTCAACGGCCGGACGGCCAACCGCGACGACTGGCGGATCGCCAGCTATGTGTACGTCGGCGACACGACGCAAGGAGCGCTCGACGATGTCCGCGGAGGCTCCAGCCGCGAGGAGGACGAGTACCTTGCCCATACCGGTTATCCTTGGCCGGGAAGGGTGTGGATGGTGGGCGACCCCGATCACGTCGCGCGGCAGATCAAGACCCTCGAAGAGGAGACCGGCGGTTTCGGCGGCCTCTTGCTCGTCTCACCGGAGTGGACGTCGACCGAGAAATGGAACCACAGCCTCGATCTTTTCGCCCGGTACGTGATGCCTCAGTTCCAAGACAGCCTGGGGCCGGTGAGGGGCGCCTACGAGCGTATGGTGCAAGACAACGCTGCCGGGCTGCTCGGCAACCCGGCAAGCCAACCGGTCTCGAATCCGTCAGAGAAGACCTTTGTCGATTGATGGTGGTGGCCGATAGACCGTTGCGATGCAACGGAAGGAAAGGAGTGGGCATATCATGAGGTTACCGAAACGCTTCATCGCCCTAGTGTCGCTGCTCGCGGCTTTGGCGCTGCTGGTGGGCGCCTGCAGTGGGCCGGACGGACCCCCAGGACCGGCGGGACCGGCGGGGCCGGCAGGACCGGCGGGGCCGGCAGGACCGGCAGGGCCGGCAGGGCCGGAGGGCGCAGAAGGGCCGGCAGGCGGCGACGCCATGATGCCGAAGGACACGCCCGAGCCGACGGCCATGCCTGAGCCAACGGCGACGGCCATGCCCGAACCCACGGCCACGCCGGTACCCACACCCACGCCGATACCCACGGCCACGCCAGTGCCGGAGCCGACGGTCGACGCGAGACGGGGCGGAGAGTTCATCGGCACGCAGTTCGCCAGCCCAGGCGATCTCGATCCGATCGCGGCCCGCTCCGTGGAATTCTTCCACGGCTTCGGCCAGGCATACAGCCAGCTCGTCCAGTACAACTTTGAGGAGCCGATCGACGCCATCATCCCCGACCTCGCCGAGAGCTGGGAGGTGGAAGGCGGACAAGTCTACACCTTCACGCTGCGTGAAGGTGTGACGTGGCACGACGGCACCCCGCTCGTGGCTGAAGACGTCGCCTGGGCCATAGGGAAACTGCAAGAAGTTGAAGGGCAGCGCCGCGGCGAGTTCGCTTCCGTCGAAAGCGTCGAAGCCCCGGACGATCGGACCGTCCGCATGACGCTGGTGAAGCCACGCGTCTCATGGCTGGCGGTGCTCGGCCTCTACACCGGCCCAATCGTGCCGAGGCATGTCTATGAGGCCGCGGGCGGCGACCTCACCGGCGGCCCAATCGTCGGCACCGGCCCGTTCATGTTCCAGGACTACCAACTGGATCAGCACATTGAGATGGTCCGCTACGACAACTTCTACGAGCCGGGGGTCCCGTACCTGGACCTCATCCGCGTCCTGATCATCGCCGACGAGGCGACCCGTCTGGCCGCCTTCCGGACCGGGCGAGTCCACACGCTCTGGATAGGAGCAACGTGGGTGAACAGGCTGCAGGTGGAGGACCTCCAGCGCAGCGTGCCCGACCTCTCGCCCAACGAGCACGAGACGCTGCAGGCCAAGGTCATCCTCGTCAACCCCAACACACCGCCCTTCGATGACGTTCGGGTGCGTCGGGCGATGTTCCTGGCGATCGACCGTTGGGCCGCGCCGCTGGTTCTGCCGGACACGGTGAAACCCGCCGGCCCCGTGGTGCCGCCCAACTGGGCGATACCGGACGAGGAGCTGTTCCAGCTTCCCGGCTACCGCCAGGGCGACGCGAAGGAGCAGGACCGCGAGGAGGCCAGGCGATTGCTCGCGGAGGCAGGCTATCCCGACGGCGTCGATACGACGATCTTGACGATCGCGGACCTCCAGCGGCACGTGGACCTCTCGGTGTTCATCGTCGACCAGCTCGCGACGGTCGGTATCAACGTCGAGAACAAGCTGTTGCCGGTGGGAGACTGGTTCGTGCCGTTCTCCTCCACGTTCGACTACGCGCTCATCACGGTCGAGGGGAACGTTTCGTATCCGGACCCCGACTCCGCGGCGGGCAACATCCTGCCGGGCGGCGTCTGGACTCACCTGGAAGACCAGCAGATGGTCGACCTGTTCGAGCAGCAGAGCAACGAAACGGACCAAGACCGCCGGCGCGAGATCGTCGAGGAGCTTCAATATCGGATGATCGAGGTCGTCAACATGGTACCCATCGCGTGGATGGCCGACTACTTCCCGACGCGGCCCGAGGTGAAAGGCTTCGTGGCGCCGCTCGGCGTCTGGAGCCGCCATCGGCTGGACCGCGTCTGGCTAGAGGGCTAGCGTCTAACGCATAACGAGGAGTCTGGGCTCCACGGGGCGGCTCGCACCGCGGCCGTCCCGTGGAGTACCATGCCTCCCGAATTTCTGACGGCCCATGGGGGAAATCAATCGATGACCACAGACAGGGACGAAATCCTGGCGTTGTATGAAGGGCAGGCCCGCGACGAAGTCGAGGACTTGCTCTCCAAAGTCGGCGTCATCCAACAATCCACCTACACCTACAACAAGTACGCGACGACCGACTCAATACGACACTTCGCCGAGGGCATCGGTGACGACAACCCCCTATGGTCGGACGAGGACTACGGGGCGAAGACGCGGTATGGATCGGTCGTCGCTCCCCCAAGCTTCATTTGGAGCTGCAACCCGGACGGCGGCTATTACCTCGACCACTTCACGGGTCTGATGATCGGATCGGTCTACAAGTTCTACAAGCCGATCAAGGCCGGCGAGCGCATCGACGTGACGTGGACGATCCCCGAGGTCAGGACCCAGCACACGCGCCACGCTAGCCCCGCACTCCGGGAACCACACCAGTACTTCTATAGGGACAAGGACGGCGACCTCTTCGCCGAGCTGATACAGATCGAATACCGCTTCCTCCGCAAGGACATCAACCATGACCAGTACCTCGCCGAGGAAGTCACCCGGCCGACCTATACCGACGAGGAGCTTCAGGCGATCGACGACTGCTATGCGGCGGAACAGCGGCGAGGCTCCGAGCCCCGGTACTGGGAAGACGTCAACGTCGGCGACGAGCTGCCTACCATCGTCAAGGGTCCTTGGAGCATCCGCGATGCGGTCTCCTACTACATGGGCATCGGCTCCGAGCCGCATAGCGCCTTCCGTAACTTCTGGAAGTACAAGGCCAACGCGCGTCCCTACTACATCCTGATCGACCCAGTGTCGGGGTTGCCGGAAGTCATGCGGATGCACCACGTGGGGACGGCCCACGCTCGCGCCCGCGGATTCCCGTTCGCGTTCGAGGTCGGCCCCAGCCGGGTCGCCAGCCAGATGCACTGCATCACGAACTGGATGGGCGACGACGGCTTCCTCGTCGACATCGAATCGCGCCTGCGGCGCCCCGTCTGCGAAGGGGACACCTACTGGTTGAGCGGCACGGTGACGAAGAAGCTCGAAGATGACCGCGGGCGCCTCGTCAAAGTGGAGATCACCGCGGTCAACCAACGCGGCGAGGAAACCGCGCCCGCCTGGGCCACCATAGCGCTGCCGAGCCGCGGTTGAAGACACCCGACGGCTCGACCGCCGTGGAGGCCCTATGCCATCGGACCGGGGGACGCAAGCGGTCTCGGCTTCGGGCCTGGACGGCGCTCCGGACGTAGCCCTCGCCGGCACCACCGTCCTGGAGCTCGGCGCGAATAACGTTGCCTCCTCCTTCGGGGCGAGGCTCCTTGGCGGCTACGGGGCCCGCGTGATCAAGGTCGAGCCTCCCGGCGGCGATCCGCTGCGGCATGCTCCGCCGCTGGTCTCGAGCGGGGACGGCCAGTGGAGCGCGTTCTTCACCCACCTCGCGGCGGGGAAAGAGAGCGTCGTCCTAGACCTGACGGCAAGGCGAGACCAAGGGCGGCTCGGCGACCTTCTCCAAGCCGCCGACATCGTCATCGACGGTCTGGGCCGCGAGGCGCGAGCGCGGGCCGGGATCGACTGGGAAGACCTGCGGCGCCGGAATCCCAGCGCCGTCGTGGCCGTAGTTGAGCCGTATGGAAGCACCGGCCCGAATCGGGACCGGATGGCGACCGAGCTCACGATCTTGGCGGAGAGCGGCTACCTCGATTTGTGTGGTGACCCCGACCGGCTGCCCGTCAAGCCCTACGGCTATCAGGCCTATCGCCTTGCCGGGCTGCACGCCGCGCTGGCGTCGTTGAGCGCGCGGCGCATGGCGCGGCGCACCGGCCAAGGCACCATGATCGACGTCTCGGTCCAAGAGAGCCTGCTCTTCTGTCTGGGCGGGGCGGCGGCGTGGTTCCAGCACACGGGCGAGCCCTACGTCCGCGCGCGGTCGCGGGTGGCGCACTCCATCGCCAGGGCCCGCTATCCGGGCAACCTCCTGCGGTGCAGCGACGGACTTATTTTCATGAACACCGGACACAACCAGGAGTCCGTCGCGATACTGCTCGGCGAACCTTCGGTCGGGTCGCAGGAGCTATGGGACACGGCCGCTGCCCGCGCCGACGAGTTGGACGCCCTGTGCGAGCGGTGGACGACGACCGTCGCGCGCGCCGAGGCGTCTGACCTGGGGCAAGAGCTCCGGGTCGGCATCGCGCCGGTCCTCTCACCTCAAGAGGCCCTCGACAACCGGCATCTGGCCGAGCGGGAGTTCTTTGTTTCAATGGCGAGCAACGGGACGAGTGTCCGCGTCCCCGGCGCGCCCGTCCGCATGTCCAAGAGCCCCTGGGTGACGAAAGGGGCGCCCGCGCTCGGCGAACAGACGTCGGCGGTACTCGAAAGCCTCCGGACGGAGAGCCGCCCCGAGGAACCTGTTGTCCGCGGCGGCAAGCTGCCGCTCGAGGGTGTCCGGGTGTTGGACGTCACCGAATACGTCGCTGGCCCCCTGGCGACGCAGGCGCTGGTGTCGCTCGGGGCAGAGGTCATCAAGATCGAGCGGCCCTATCTCTCAGACCACCGCCAGCAGATGTACGGTCCCATACCCGGCCCGCTGCCCGGCGCGCCGGACGAGCCGTGGAACCGCGTGCTCTGGTTCAACGAGCTCAACCGGGGCAAGACGGGCATCGCGCTCGACCTCAGCCACCCTCGGGGCGCGGATATCTTTCGACGGCTGGCGGCCATATCCGACGTGGTCATCGACAACTTCAGCGCCCGCGTCATGCCCAACCTGGGGCTCGACTACGACCGCCTCCGCTCCGTGAATCCCTCGATCATCAGCCTGAGCATCTCCGGCTACGGGGCCACTGGGCCCTGGGCGAACTGGATCGCCAGCGGCCCCTCGATCGATTCAGCAACCGGCATGGCGTGGCTCACGGGGTATCCGGACGGAGGGCCGCTTCGCCCCGGCAATTTCAACCCCGATATCATCGCCGCACTCATGGCCGCCCATGCCATCGTGGTTGCCCTAGAGCACCGCGACCAGACCGGCGTGGGGCAGAGGATCGACCTGTCGATGGTGGAGAGCGTGGCGCACTTCCTGGGCGAGGCCTTGATCGCGACGGCCGCCGGCGCAGCGGTCGAAGAACGCCAAGGGAATCGAGAACCGGAGGGGGCCCCCTCCGGCGTGTATCCCACGGGCGACGGCCGCGTCGTGGCGCTCTCCGTGACTTCGGACGCCGCTTGGCGGGCCTTGGTCAAGGCCGTGGGCGACAAGACGCTTCCCCTGCCGGCGGACGCGACCATGGGGGAGCGCCGGGCGCGGCACGCCGAACTCGACGATGCCCTCGGGTCTTGGACGAACGCTCGACCACTGCAGGACGTCATCGCCACGCTCGACGCGTGCGGCGTGGCGTACGGTGTCGTCAGGACGTCGTCCGATCTGCACGAGGACCCGCACCTGACCGCGCGCGGCGCGCTTTCGAAAGTGGCGGAATTTCAGATTGCGGAGACGCTCTACCCCCGGTTCGCGTGGCTGATCGATGGGGTCGAAGACCCGGCATCCGCGCCCGCGCATCTCTATGGACAACACAGCGCCGCCGTATTCAGGGACGTGATCGGTCTCTCCGATAGCGAAGTGCGGAGCCTCTATGACAACGGGGTGTCCAAGGAGGCGCCCACGTTGTTCTAGCCCGGACTTGAGCCATGTCCAGATACGTCATCCGCCGGCTGCTGCTCATCATCCCGACGCTGTTTGTTATCTCCGTCGTCATCTTCGCGATGATCCGGATCGCCCCCGGAGACCCGGGCGTTGTCTATCTGTCCCGCGGCGGGCCGACGGAGATCGACCCGCAGGAGCTTGCCGAGTTCCGGGAAGAGCACGGGCTCAATCGGCCGCTCGTCGCGCAGTACGGCAGCTGGCTCTGGGGGCTTGCAAGACTCGAGGGCGGGATTTCGCTCTGGTCGAGCAAGCCGGTGTTTGAGGAGATCTCCACTGCGCTGCCCGCGACCGTGGAGCTCGCGATCATCTCCACCCTCATCGCCCTCGTCATCGCCGTGCCCGCGGGACTCATCAGCGCCATTCGGCGCGACTCGGCGTGGGACTACGGGTTTCGCATGTTCGGCATCACCGGCCTCGCCATGCCCGATTTCTTCACCGGCTCGATGCTGCTCTTGATACTCGTGATCTTCTTCCAGTGGATTCCGCCGCTGGAGTATCACGGCTTCTTCGAGAACCCGATCGCGAACCTTGGGCAAATGATCTGGCCCGCCCTGATCCTGGGGCACATTCAGGCGGCGCTCATCAGCAGAATGATCCGCTCGACAACGCTTGAGGTCCTCCAGCAGGACTACGTGCGCACGGCGAGAGCCAAGGGCCTGCGGAACAGCATGGTCTACCTGCGGCACGCGTTCCGGAACGCGCTCCTTCCCGTCGTGACCGTGGCCGGAGTTCAGTTCGGACAGGTCTTGGGCGGCGCGGTGATCGTCGAAAACATCTTTGCCATACCGGGCATCGGCTTCAAACTCCTCGACGCGGTGCGGCACAAGGACTACGTGCTGCTCCAGACCATCGTGGTGCTGTTCGCGCTCGCGATCCTGTTCGTCAACCTGGTGGTCGACCTTCTCTACGGTCTGCTCGACCCGCGGATTCGACACTCATGAATCGACAGCCTGCCATGGGGAGGAACGGGCTGGGCCGCTGGGCCCTGCTCTTGGCGCAGTTCGCTCGTGAGCGGCCACTTGGCGCGGGGGCAGGGCTTGTGGTTGTCGCCATGGCCTTCCTCGCGGCGTTCGGTCCGTGGGTGCGACCGTTCGACCCGGTGGAGATTCATTTCGACGAGACCTTCCAAGGCCCAAGCTGGACCTACCTCATGGGCACGGACAACTTTGGCCGCGATGTCTTTAGCCGTCTCATTACGGCGGCCCGGCCGGTCTTCGTCGTTGCATTAAGCTCGGTCGCGATCGGGGCCGTCGTCGGGGGCCTCATCGGCATCGCGAGCGCCTACTGGGGAGGGTGGCTGGACTCGGTCGTCCAACGCGTCATGGATGGGCTCATGGCCATTCCCATCCTCGTGCTTGCGCTCACCATCGCGGCCATGTTCGGCCCGGAGGATAGGAACGTCATTGCCGCCCTGGCGCTGATCAACGTGCCCATCGCGAACCGGATTCTCCGGTCGGCCGCGTTGGCCGTCACCGCGGAGCAATACGTCGACGCCGCCCGGGCGGTCGGCGCGAGCGACTGGCGCCTGATCTTCCGTCACATCACGCCGAACGTGGTGGCGCCGTTCTTGGTCTTCGCCACCGGCCAGGTCGGCTGGGCCATCATCGTGCTGTCGGCCCTGGCGTTTCTCGGCGTTGCGTCGCCGCCGCCTGAGCCGTCGTGGGGTGGGATGCTGTCCGAAGGCTCCCGGTCCTACGCCGAGCGGGCCCCATGGCTCGCCGTGGCGCCAGGGTTCTTCATCGTCGCGACCGTGTTCGGGTTCAACATTTTCGGCGACGTGTTGCGGGACATCTTCGACCCGCGCCTGCGCGGGAGGTAACCCGCCGGGAGGCTACCCTGCGTTTGGCGCGTTCTGATTCGCCGCGCACCACTCGACGATCTCCCGGCCGGTGGCCTTCCAGAGCTTGGTCCGCTTGGTGATGTGGGCGAGCGCCTGGTCCAGGTACTTGATCCTGAACGGCTGCCCAATGAACCACGGGTGGAGGCTCAGCACGAGGACGCGCCCGCTCTCCGCCCCGTCGCGGTAGAGGCCGTTGAAGGCCTCCTTCACCAGCCTGCTCCAGACATTCATCGCCATGCTGCGGGTCCAACTCGCCATGACGTCGTCGAGATCGATGAGGAGCGGCAGCGAGTACAAGCCCTGCGCTTCACCGGTCATGGGATAGGGCTGCTCGTCGTTGGGCCAGTCGCAGACGTAGCGGATGCCCTCCTCGCGCAGCAGGCCCAGCGTGCGCGACGACTCGCCGAACTCGGGTCCGAACCAGCCCACAGGCCGGCTGCCGGCCGCGGATGCGACCGCGTCTAGCGACCGGCGGATGTAGCCCCGCTCGTCGTCCTTGCTCATGTTCGAGGTGATCGCCTGCGTGATGGCGAGACCGTGGCCGATGAACTCCCAGCCTCTGCGCTTTCCCTGTTCGACGATGTAGGGATAGTTCTCGGCGACGGCCGCGTCGATGGCCGCGGTCGCGCGGATGCCGTACTTGTCGAGGACGCGCATGACGCGGAAGACGCCGACGCGGTTGCCGTACTCGCGGTGCGAGAAGTTGCAGAGGTCGGGGAAGGGCATCCGCCCCACGCCGCCGGGCAAGGTCGCGGGCATGAAGGTGCCTTCCGGCGGCTCCAACTCGTAGTGTTCGAGGTTGACCACGACGCACAGCGCCACGCGCGCGCCGTCGGGCCAGCGGAGCGGCGCCCTATCCGGGAGGGCGGACCATTCGTAGAGGGAGTGGTCCATCCCTGGCTTGCGGGCGCCGGGCATCAGGAGGCCCCCTTCGCGAAGCGGGCGGCGTGCGCCGCAACGTCGTCGTGGTAGTTGGCGAGGTAGTATTCGGCGATTTCGCCGCCGGTCGTCTTCCACACGCCGGGATGGGACAGGATGTAGTCGAAGGCCTGGTCGAGGTACTTCACGCGATGCGGCTGACCGATCCAGTACGGGTGCAGCGAGATGCAGAGCACCATGCCGCTCTCCGCACCCTCCTCGTAGAGCACGTCGAACTGGTCCTTGATCATGTCGAGGAAGTGCGGCGCGTCCCGCCCCTGGAGCCGGACCATGACGTCGTTGAGCTCGATGCTGTAGGGCACGGAGACGAGCCGCCCGCTTCGGACCTTGATGGGGAAGGGCTGGTCGTCGTGGTACCAGTCGGCGTGATAGATCAGGCCAGCCTCCGCCATCAGGTCGGGAGTCCATGCGTTGTTGGTGAGTGAGGGACCCAGCATGCCCTTGATCCGTTTGCCCGTGTACCGCTGGACGGTCTCTATGGTGTCCTTGTAGAAGGCCCGCTCCTCCGCCTCGTTCATGCCGCTGAGGAACTGCGTGTTGTAGATGCCGTGCGACAGGAACTCCCAGTCGCGGGCGACCATCGCGTCGCGTATCTCGGGATAGTGCTCCAGCACGGCGACGTTGAGCGAGACCGTCCCCGGCATCTCGTGCTTGTCGAAGACGTCGAGCATGCGCCAGAACCCGACCCGGTTGCCGTAGTCGCGGTAGCCGTAGTTCATCACGTCGGGGTGCGGCGTGCGGGGCCAGGGATTCCGGTGCGCGTTGGGCGGCGGCAACAGCTCGTAGTGCTCGACGTTGGGCACGGCCCAGAACGCGATGCGCGCCCCGCCCGGCCACCGGATGGTGGGCCGGTCGGTGATCGGCGCGTAGTCGAACCGGTCTGGGTTCACGGCTTACCTTGCCCGGCGAGCTTGTCGAAATACGTGGTGGCCCGCGCCGCCGGTATGACGTCGCAGTACTTGAACTGGAGGTCGAAGAGGGCCGCGCGGTGGGAGAGCTCGAAGCGGTCGAAGACGCACTCCTCGATGACGAACGTCCTGAACTCGTAGCCCACGGCGTCGATCGCCGAGGCCCGGACGCACCCGCTCGTGCTGTTCCCGATGAGCAGCAGCGTGTCGATGCCCCGGTGGAGGAGGAGGTAGATAAGGTTCGTCTGGAAGAAGACGCTGGCCCGCTGCTTCTCGACGAGCAGGTCCCCCTCTTCCATAGGTATCTCCGGCGTGAGCTCTGAGAGGGGGCTGAGCTCGCTGTACATCCACGTTGGGTCATCGGCGCGCGGGAGTCCCTGGTGCGCCCGCGCGATGTTCCTGCTGTAGACGACCGGGACACCGGCGGCTCTGGCCGCGGTCATGAGCGGCTTCATCCGGCGGAGCGCGGCCCAGCCCGTTTCTCCGCAGGCGCCCGGAAACCGGTCTTGCTGCTCGTAGGCCGGGCGGTCCTCGCCGAGCGCCCCGCGGTTCATGTCGATGACGAGCAGCGCTGGGCGCCGGCCGAAGTCGATGCCTCGCGGCTTTGGAGGCCGCGCGTCGAGGACCTTGACGTCATGCTCGGTCAGGGACTCGTCCCATGCCGGGGCCATCGACTGCTCCTTCCAGGATTCCGCAAGGGTTGCTCCGGGTTGATACACAACCCGCCGTTCCCTGTCAAGGAAGAGCGGCCCTGCTGGCAGGGCGTCGAGTATACTTGCCGCCAACCAGGCGCCTTGAAGTAGGAGCCCCATGCCCAACGACCTCGACGCACTCTTCCAGCCGCGTTCCATCGCCGTGGCCGGAGCGTCGCCGGACACGGCCAAGTGGGGCTTCCGCTACTTTGAGGCCCTCGTCGATCAGGGCTTCTCCGGCGATCTCTATCCCGTCAATCCGAAGGCGCAAGATGTCCTGGGCCGCAAGGCGTACGCGAGCGTGGCCGACATTCCCGGCCCGGTCGACTTCGTAATCTCGACCGTGCCCACGCATGCCGCGCTCCAACTCATGGACGACTGCGCCGCCAAAGGGGTGCAGGCCGTCCATTTCTTCACCGCCCGCTTCGGGGAGACCGGCCACGCCGACCGTGCCGGAATGGAGCGGGACCTGCTGCGCCGGGCACGGGAGGGCGGCGTCCGCGTCCTGGGACCGAACAGCATGGGGGTCTACTGCCCCGCCACGGGCATTTCGTTCAAGCACCTCCCAACGGAGGCGGGGCCGGTCGCCTTCATTTCGCAGAGCGGCGCCTATGCCGGGGAACTGGTCTACACGACGAGCCTTCGTGGCGTCCGCTACAGCAAGGTCGTCAGCTACGGCAACGCGCTCGACATCGACGAGAGCGAGCTGTTGGACTACCTGACCGACGACCCCGAGACGTCGGTCATCGGGGCCTATCTCGAAGGGGTGCGCGACGGTCCGAGGTTCGTCCAGGCCATGAAGCGGGCGACAGCAAGGAAGCCCGTCGTGCTGCTCAAGGGGGGCGCGTCGTCCGCCGGTGCCAAAGCCGTGGCGTCGCATACGGCGTCGCTCGCCGGATCGCGGCAGGTCTGGGAGGCCTTAGCGCGGCAGACTGGCGCGGTGCCCGCGGCGAGCCTGGAGGAACTGTCCGACCTGCTGATTGCCTTCCGCTTCTGTCCGCCCGCGACTGGGCCGCGCGTGGGCATCGTCGGGGCCGGCGGCGGGCGCAGCGTCGAGTCGGCCTATGCGTGCGAGGCCGCGGGGCTCGTCGTGGAGCCGATTCCCGAGGAGATACAGGCCGCCTTCCGGTCACGGGACCCGGAGCTATGGGACTGGATCGGTAACCCCGTGGACGGCTCGATCTTGGCGGGGGCGGGGTTCGGCGAAGGCGAGATCTTGGAGCGCATGGCGGCCAGTCCCAGCTACGATGTGCTCATCGGCAACATCGCCGAGTTTTGGGCCATGGAGCGCCCCGGCGGCGATGATCTCTTCGACATGGCAGTCGACGATTTTCTGAAAGCGTCGAAGTCGATCGACAAGCCGCTGGTCCTGGTGATGGGCGATGCCGTCGGCGAGCATGCGTGGCAGAGCGAGATTCTCAGCAACGCCCGCCGGCGCATCGTCGAGGCCGGCCTGGCGTGCTTCCCCACCGTCCGCCGGGCTGCCCTCGCGCTACGCGGTCTCACCGGCTACTACCGGCACCGCGCCGAGGTCGAGGTGTGACGGCGGCGCAATTGGGCCCGCTGTCGCATGTACTGGCCGTCGACCTTTCTCAGGGCCTCGCCGGCTCCTACGCCGCGACGTTGCTCGAAGGCGTGGGCGCTCGAGTCATTCGGTTCGACGTCGAAGCGTCCGCGGGCCGGAGCGGGGACGCGCGCCTTGGCGGCCGACGGCGCATCGTCCGGTCGCCTGACGATGATGCCCTGCTCACGCGTGCATTCGCGGCGGCGGACGTGCTCATCCAAGACTGTGGACTATCTGAAGCCTTAGAGGGATGGGACGACGAGAGACTGCGCTCGGCAAACCCGCGTCTGGTTCGTGCCTCGATTCCTTACTTTCCCTCGGGGAGCGAGCTCGCGGGGATTCCCGCCGACGAGACCGTCGTCGCCGCCTACGCGGGAATCTATGGTGACCAGGGAGGACGTGGGGCGAAGCCGGTCTTCTTATCGCTGCCCATCTCCAGCTATGCGGCGGCCGTGCTGACGTGCTGCGGAGTCACTTCCGCGCTCCTAGTCCGCGGACCGGAAGACGGCGGTCAAGACGTCGAGGTGTCGCTTTTCTCAGCGGCCCTAGCGATGCAGGCGGGGCAGGCGGTGGCCGGGCCGCGGATCGCGCCGATGTCCGGCGGCAAGCGCCTGCCGCAGGGCACGAACCCGCTCTTTCGCCTCTACCAGGCCTCCGACGGCCAATGGTTCCTGCTCGCCTGCGGCAACAACGTCTTCTTCAACAAGCTCTGCGTCGCCGTCGACCGCATCGACCTGCTCGACGACCCGCGTTGGAACGACGCGCCGTGGGGCATCGCCCCGGAACACTTCGAGGAGATGACGGGAATCCTTGCCGGCCACTTCGGCGCCAAGCCAGTGCGTCACTGGCTGGCGGCCCTCGACGCCGCCGACATCCCCGTTGCGCCTGTCCTTACCCGCGACCAGTTTCTTGATCATCCTCAGGTCGTCCACAACGGCGTAGCCACCGACGGCCAACGCCGGCTCATGGGAACGCCCATCGGCTTCTCCGCTACCCCGGCGGCAGTCCGGCCATCCTCGCCGGACCCTGAGGCGGTGCTGGCCGAGTTTGACGAGCGTGACCCCGCCTCGCCGCCGGCGGGAGATGGGCAGCGGCCCGCGCCGCTCGAAGGGGTGACGGTGGTGAGCTTCGCGATGTACATCGCCGGGGCCAGCGCCGCGTCGCTGCTCGCCGACCTGGGGGCCCGGGTCATAAAGGTCGAGCCTCCTCACGGCGACCCATTCCGCACCATCGGCGGTGGCTTCCAGGCATGGAACCGCGGTGTGCAATGTCTCGGCCTCGACCTTTCGAAGGGACCCAGCCGCGAGATCGTCGCCCGCCTCGCTGCCCGGGCCGACGTCGTCATCGAAAACTTCCGCGTCGGCATGGCCGAGAAGCTCGCGGTGGACTACGCGACGCTCTCCAAGCTCAGGCCGGACCTCGTCTATTGCTCGATGACGGGCTACGGCGACGACGGGCCCTACGCTGACCGTCCTGCGTTCGACCCCTTGTTCCAGGCCCAGAGCGGGCTGATGCAGGCCGAGGGTGGGCAGGGCCGGCCTCCCATCATGCTGCGGATGTCGGTCAGCGATCACATGGCCGGAATGCTCGCCGCGTGGGCTATTGTGAGCGCGCTGCTCCACCGGCAGCGCACCGGACTCGGCCAGCGTGTCAGCACGAATCTGCTCAACGCGATCGTCGCAGCACAGGCCGCGGAGTTCTTCGGAGAGGCCTCGGATCGGGATTGGCTGCCGCAGGTTGGGGTGTCGCCGCTTCGGCGTATCTTCGAGGCGTCCGACGGCTGGCTGCTCGTCTCCGCGGAAGACCAACGGCCCGCGCTGTGCCGGGCCTTGGGCGAGCCTGACTCCGTCCGAGAGGAAGAGATCGCCGAACGCCTGGAGCAGCAATTCCGGCGGGAGAGCGTCGCGCACTGGCTTGCTACACTACGCGCCGAGGGCGTGAAGTGCGCCCGCGCCGACTCCATCGCCGCCGATCTCATGTCCGACGCGCTGGCGATTGAGGCGGGCGCGGTGGCGGTTCACCAATCCCCGGAGTTCGGGGAGGTGCGCCAGCCCGGTCTGGCCATCCGCTTCTCCGAAACGCCCGGCAAGCTGTGGGGGTCGGCCCCTAGCCTGGGAGAACATACCGACGAAACGCTGGGCTCCCTTGGGTTCGATGATGGAGAGATAGCCGAGTTGCGGCGGCAGAAAGTGGTGGTGTGAACGAACGATGAGAAAGACAACGCAATTGCGCCGGCTGCTGGAACGCGATGGGGTGCTGGTCTGCCCCGGCGTCTACGACGCCTACACTGCCAAGATCGTGGAACGGGTGGGGTTCAACGCGGCCTACATGACCGGCTACGGCGTCTCGGTGGCCACCCTGGGCATGCCCGATGTGGGGCTGGCCACGATGACGGAAATGCACGACGTGGCCCGCCGCATCGTCAATGCGGTCGACATCCCCATCATCGCCGATTCCGATACCGGCTACGGCAACGCCGTCAACGTGATCCGCGCGGTCCGCGGCTACATTCAGACCGGCGTCGCGGCGATTCACCTCGAAGACCAGGTCATACCGAAGCGGTGCGGCCACGTCGAGGGAAAGATGGTCGTGCCGTTGGAGGAGGCCGCAGGCAAGATTCGTGCCGCGCATGAAACGCGCATGGAAGATGACCCCGATTTCGTCCTGATCGCCCGCACCGATGCCCTGGGCGCGGCGGGCGGCGGCATCGACGAGGCCATCCGCCGGTGCAACGCCTTCGGCGCCGCGGGCGCCGACTTGGTCTTCGTCGACGGCATCCGTTCCCGCGAGCAACTTGAGCGCATAACGCGAGAAACATCCCGTCCGCTGCTCTACAACAATGGCGGCATTTCCCCCATCGTCGATTTCGACGAACTCCAGTGGCTCGGCGTCGCCGTCTCGATCTTCCCCGGCTTGGCGCTGCGCACGACCGGCGGGGCATGGTGGGACTTCCTCACCGACTTCAAGGAGCGCGGCGTCCAGGCGCAACGCGACCAGGAATCGGGCATGGAAGGCCATCCGATGAGCGACCTCCACGCCTTCTCGGGGATACGAGACATGCGGGAGTTGGAGGAGCGCTATCTTCCGCCCGAGGAGATCGCGCTGCGCTACGAGAGCGGCCAGAAATAGCTTCGGCGCCGCGCGGGGGCGGTATGACCTCTGGACCCACACCGGACTCCCACGCTCCGCTGAACGGCCTGCGCGTCGTCGAGATCGCCGAGGGAGTCGCGGGCCCCTACTGCGCGCGGCTCTTCGGCGACGCGGGCGCCGACGTCGTCAAGCTAGAGGGGCCGAACGGCGATCCCGCACGCCGTGAACCGCCATTCATCGGCCGGGTCGAGCCGCCTGACGCGAGCGCGCTCTTCGCCTATCTCAACCGAGGGAAGCGGTCGGCGGTGGTGGATCCGGGAAATGCTCAGGAGTGGGCCGCTCTTCTAGGGTTGCTCGCGACGGCCGATGTCCTGATTCACGACTGCCCAGATCCTTCGGAGTCGTTCGCCAGCATGACCACGGAGCGGTTGCTGGAAGAGTTTCCTCAGCTTGTGACTGTGTCGATCACGCCGTTCGGGGAGAGCGGACCCTACGCGAACCTCTTGGCCGACGACCTCATCCTCGCCGGCATGGGCGGGCTCCTTGCCGCCAGTCCCGGCTTTCCCGACCACGTCATTTCCGAGAACGAGCCGCCGCTCAGGGCCAACGCCCATATTTCTGAACTGATCGGCGGGGCGTTCGGCGCGATTGGCGGCTTGGTGGCGCTTAGTGCCAGGGACGCGACGGGGTACGGCGACTACGTGGAGGTGTCGCTGCATGAATCGGTGGCGGCGCTTCTTGGGTGGAACCTGGCCGTTTCCGAATGTGGGGGAACCGCTGTGGGCCGGTATCGCGTGCCCGCCCGCCAAGCGCCCAACCACTACCTGCCCTGCGCCGACGGCTGGGTGGCGCTGGTCGCCTTCATCGAGCGCCATTGGAACGGCCTTGTCGAGCTGATGGGCAACCCCGAGTGGGCGGCGCGCCCGGAGTTCGCCACCGGCCCCGAACGCGGCCTGAACTGGGACTTACTGGAACCCCTGCTCCTCGATTGGCTGATCGAGCAGCCCGCGCAGACCTTCGTTGGGGCGGCGGAGGCGCGGGGGATACCCTCGTGCCCCGCGCTCTCCCTTTCCGAGGCCATCAGCAGCGAGCAGGCCCGCGCCCGCGACTACCTGGTCCCGATCGGCCTGCCGGATGCAGCCCACGTCCGCCTGCCTGGAGACCCGTTCGTAATCGATGGGCTCCGCCGCAAGGCCGGCGTAGCCGTTCCGGCATTGGGCGAGCACACCGGGGACCTACTCGCCGAGGCCGACGCATGACGAGCTCCGGCACCCCGCTTCGGGGCCTCCGCGTCATCGACTTCGGTCAGATGATCGCCGTGCCGCTGCTTGGGCAATGGCTGGGCCGCCTCGGGGCCGAGGTCATCTTGGTGGAGAGCCGGGTCAACCTGCCGTCGCGGGCGTTCGGCCCGTTCGCGAATGAGCCGGGGCCCAATACCTCGTCGATCTTCAACTACATGAACCGGAACAAGCGCTCCTGCACGCTCAACTTGCGCATTCCCAGGGGAGTGGAGCTTGCCAAGCGGCTTGTCTCCACCGGCGACGTTGTGCAGGAGAACTTTTCGCCGGGCGTGATGGAACGCCTCGGACTCGGCTATGACGACCTCGTCGCGGTCAAGCCCGATGTCATCCTGCTCTCACTCAGCGCCTTCGGTGCGACCGGTCCATGGAGCCGGTATGCCGCGCTCCACAGCGGCGTGACGCTCCTGAGCGGCCTGGCGGCGGTGACCGGCTACCCCAACGACCGTCCTCGCATGGTCGGGAGCTCGCTCCCCGACCCCATCGCCGCGGTGTACGGTCTGCTTGCGATAACCCAAGCCCTGCGCCATCGCGCCGTCTCCGGCAAAGGGCAGCACATCGACCTCGCCATGTCCGAGACCGTCCAGGCCCTGCTGCCCGACGCGATCGCGGAATGCACGGTGACAGGCCGGGAGCCCCCGCGGATCGGCAACGGCCATCGCCGGAAGGCGCCGCACGGCGTCTATCGCGTCGCCGGCGACGACGAGTGGCTGGCGCTTTCCGTCGACGGCGAGGCACAGTGGGAGGCCCTCAACGCGGCCATCGGCGAGAGCCAGATGGCGAACGACCCGCGCTTCTCCTCCGAGGCCGAACGTCGCGCAAACCTTGATGCCTTGGAAGACGTCATCCGGGCGTGGGCGCGGGAACGCGGCGGTCGAGAAGCGGCGCGAACCCTCCAAGCTTCGGGAGTGCCCGCCGCGCCTATCGTGAATGAGCCCGGCCTGCTCGGCGATCCGCACCTGAAAGAGCGCGGCTTCGTCGTTCAGGACGACCACCCCGAGGCGGGCACGCACCCGATGGCGGGAGTACCATGGCGGTTCCGGCGGGCCTCGCTGGAAGAGAACCGGCCGGCGCCGACCTTGGGCCGCGACAACGACTACGTCTTTCGAGGCATACTAGGCCTCGATCCGACCGAGATTGCAGAGCTGGAGCGCGAGCAGGTTATACACTGAGCGCCGGCATCGACGCGGGGGGAGGCTGAGATGAAACAGGGCTACCGGTTCGTCGACTGCGACATGCACGTGATGGAGCCCGACGACATATTCGAGCGGTTCCTCGACCCCGCCTTCGCCTCGAGGATCACGACGCCGACGCACCTCGAAGGCGGGAGCAAGGCGTTCACCCAGCGCTGGCTCATCGACGGAAGGCCCAACGACGCCGACCACGTGCTGCTCCAGTACGACAAGTCATACGAGCCGCTGGCGGCGGCGTTGGAGAACCCGCACGTCCTGTTCGCGCTCGAGGCTGGCTACGACGCGCCGTCCTTCATCAAGGGTATGGACATCGAGGGCGTCGACATCGCCGTGCTCTTCCCCAGCGCCGGCCTCAACTTCATCGCGCGTCCCGATCTCGATCCGCTGCTGTCCAACGCCATCGCGCGGGCCTACAACGATTGGCTCTACGACTTCTGCAGCCACAGCCCGGACCGACTGAAGCCGGCGTGCATGCTGCCGGTCCACGACGTGAACCTGGCGTGCCAGGAGTTGGTGCGGGCCGTGCGCGAGCTTGGCGCCGTCGGGGCCTACCTCCGTCCCAATCCCTTGCCGGGCAAGTACTGGCATTCGAAGCACTGGGACCCGCTGTTCTCGCTGCTGGAGGAGCTCGACGTTCCCCTCTGCTTCCACGAGGGGACGGGCAGCCACCTCGCCGACGTCGAGCGGCGGTTCGGCTCGAACCGCTTCATGCGCCACGTCGCCAGCCACCCAACCGAGATGCAGCTCGCCCTGATCGCCATGATGATCGGCGGCGTCTTCGAGTTTCACCCCAAGCTCACCGTAGCCTTCCTCGAAGCGCAGAGCTGGTGGGTCTCCGGCGTGCTCGACCGGATGACGTGGGACCTCCAGCACCACCGTGCCCACGTGCCATTCCTGAAGAGCACATTTCTCGAGTACTGGCAACGGAACTGCTACTCGTCCATCGAAGGGACGGAGCGGGATGTCGGGGCGATTGTCGACCTCATTGGCGGGGACCACCTCTGCGTGACCACCGACTTCCCCCACTTCGACTCCAACTTCCCCAACGTGTCGAACGCCGTGCTCTCCAATCCGAGCATCACGCCCGAAATAGGGGGCCAGATCCTATCCGGCGGCGCCCGCCTCTACGGCTTCGGCAACGAGGACTTCGAGCGGTCCGACGCCGCCCTGCCTGACTGGAGCCGGGCCAGCGAGGTCCAGAGCGCCAACTAGGCCCGGGAATGGCCTCGGCCTCGCCTCTGAGCCGGATTCGCGGCATGCATCGAGCATGGTCGCTGCTCGCCGTGGCTTTCGCCGCGCTCTTCGTTCTGGGCGGTGCCCGGAACTCCATTGGTGTGCTCTACACGCCGATGGTCGATGACTTCGGCGGCGAGCGATTCGGCCTGTCCGGCGCCATAGCCCTGGGCCAGGTCATGCTCGGTGTGGGGTACGTCGCCGCCGGGCTGGCGATGGACCGGTTCGGACCCCAACGCGTGATACCGGTGTTCGCGTTGCTGCATTTGGCGGGCAACCTGTTGGTCGCGAGAGCCGAGCAGCTTTGGGAGATCTACCTTGGATGGGGCTTTCTGAGCGCGCTGGCCTTTGGCGTCGGCGTCGGTCCGTTCCTGGCGATCGTGACCCGCTGGTTCCAACACCACCGAGGCCTTGCGCTGGGCATCACCGCTTCGGCGGCGCAGTTGGGAGTCGTGACACTTGCCCCCCTAGCCTCACTGATGGCCGAGGGGCCGGGCTGGCGATGGGCGTTCGTCTTCTTGGCTACCGCGCCGTTCGTGGCGTTGCTGCTCGCGGCGGTCTACGTTCGGGATAGGCCCCAAGATGTTGGCCTGCACCCCTATGGTGCGGAGTCGGGCACGGACGCGGCTCCGGTCCCACCGCGGCGACCGGAGTCCTTCCGGGCCGTCGTTGGCATCGCGCTCCGCCGGAGGGCCCTGTGGCTGCTGCTCGGCGCGTATGTTGGGGTGAACGTTGGTACCGGGGTCGTCTTGTTCCACTTGGTCAATTTTGGCATCGACGAAAAACTCTCCCCTGGTGTGGCCGCCTTGCTCCTCTCCGCTATGAGCGGAGTCAGCATCGCCGGACGGATGGCGTTCGGCGTGTTGACGGAGCGTTTCCCCGTGGAGCGGCTGTTCGGGATCGCCATCGTCATGATGGGCGCCGGTTTGGCCGTCCTTCCGTGGCTCGGCGGCGCGGCCGGATACTTCGTCTTCGCTTCGGCGTTTGGCTTCTTCCTGGGCGGCACGGTGGTCTTCATGCCTGTGATGGGCCGCGCCCTCTTCGGCGAACAGATCCTGGCCGGGATTGTCGGCATCCTTCTGGTTGCGGTGAACCTCGGGTCGGCCTTGGGCGCCATCTTGGGCGGAGCCGTGTTCGATGCGACCGACTCCTACACACTGGCCTTCCTTGTGGGCGCCGGCGTCGTCGGTCTTGGCGCGCTCCTGACGCTTCCGGTGCGTCTGCCCCGCGCCGAGCCGCGAGCGGCGGCCTAGGTCTCACTGCCTAGCGAGTCGAGAGGGCTACTTGCCGTCGAGCTTCAGCACGGCGAGGAAGGCCTCCTGCGGGATGTCGACGTTGCCCACGCGCTTCATCCGCTTCTTGCCTTCCGACTGCTTCTTGAGCAGCTTCATCTTGCGGGTCACGTCGCCGCCGTAGCACTTGGCGAGCACGTTCTTGCGCAGCGCCCGGATCGTCTCGCGAGCGATGACCTTGTTCCCGATGGCGGCCTGCAGCGGCACCTCGAAGAGCTGCCTCGGTATCAGCTCCTTCAGGCGCTCGACGAGCGCCCGTCCCTGGCGGTAGGCGTTGTCGCGGTGCACGATGAGCGAGAGCGCGTCGACGGGCTTCTCGTTGACAAGGATGTCCACCTTGGCGAGGTCGCCGGGACGGTAGTCCAAGAACTCGTAGTCCATCGTCGCGTAGCCCTGTGTTCGGGACTTGAGCTGGTCGTAGAAGTCGACGAGCACCTCGGCAAGGGGCATCTCGTAGGCGAGCAGCACCCGGGGGTCCTGCGCCGGCTCCGCGTCCCGCGACTCGCGGGCGTCCTTCGCCTCCAGGTACTCCATGCGCCGGTAGGCGCCGCGTCGTGAGGCGACGAGGTCCATGATGGCCCCGACGAAGCGCGCGGGCACGACGATGGTGACTTCGAGCCAGGGCTCGCGTATCTCGGTGTAGAAGTTCGCTGGCGGCAGCTCGGAAGGGTTGCCCACGATGAGCGTCTCGCCCTTGGTGGTCTCGACCTCGAAGGCGACGCTGGGCGCGGTGGCGAGCAGGTCGAGGCCGTACTCGCGTTCGAGCCGGTTCTGCACGATCTCCATGTGGAGCAGGCCGAGGAAGCCGCAGCGGAAGCCGAAGCCGAGCGCGCCGCTGTTCTCCATCTCGTAGACGAGGCCGGCGTCGTTGAGCTTCAGCCGCTCCAATGCCTCGCGCAGGGGGATGTAGTCCTGACCGTCGGTGGGGAAGAGGCCCGCGAAGACCATCGGCTTGAGCTCTCGGTAGCCGGGAAGGGCAACGTCGGCGGGCCGGTTCGCGCCGGTGACGGTGTCGCCGACCCGGCTGTCCTGCAGCGTCTTGAGCCCCGTCGCGATGTAACCGACCTCGCCGGTCACAAGCGTCCGCACCGGGGTGTAGCCGGGCTTGAAGACGCCGACTTCCAGCGGCTCGATGTTCTTCTCCGCGGCCATGAGCTTCAACGGGCTCGGCGCGCTCAGGCTGCCGTCCACCAGCCGCACCGAGGCGATCACGCCCTTATAGGAGTCGTACTTGGAATCGAAGATGAGCGCCCGTGCCGGGGCCTCGGGGTCGCCCGTGGGCGGCGGCACGAGCGTGACCACGGCCTCCAGGAGCCCCTCGACGCCCTCACCTTCCTTGGCGGAAATGAAGAAGATGTCGGAGCGGACGAATCCCAGGGCGTCCACCAGCTCCTGGGCCACGCGCTCCGGCTCGGCGCCGGGGAGATCGATCTTGTTGACCACGGGGATCAGGTAGAGGTCGTGCTCCATCGCGAGGTAGACGTTGGCGAGGGTCTGCGCCTGGATCCCCTGGCTGGCGTCGACGACCAGCAACGCGCCCTCGCAGGCGGCGACGCTCCGGGACACTTCGTAGGAGAACTCGACGTGCCCCGGCGTGTCGAGGAGGTTGAGCTCGTAGGTGTCGCCGTCGTCGGCGCGGTAGAGCATCTGGATGGGGGAGGCCTTGATGGTGATGCCCCGCTCCCGCTCCAGGTCCATCGAGTCGAGGAACTGGTCGGCCATGTCGCGCGACGACACGGTCTGCGTCACTTCGAGCAGACGGTCCGCCAGGGTCGACTTGCCGTGGTCGATGTGAGCGATGATGCAGAAGTTGCGGATGTGGTCCTGGTCCATCGCCTCTCGATTATCGCACGGCGCCGCCTCCCCTCCGCCGCGCGGCGAGCGGCTCTTCGCGGTCTCCGGGACATTGGAAGTCCGAGTTCACCAGGCGTTGGATGTGGACGTTTCGTGAGCGTTCGTGAGCGTCATGAGCGTCCACC
>DAOUKZ010000173.1:0-12232 GCA_034420775.1 Dehalococcoidia bacterium | reverse complement strand
ATGCCGCCAAGTAGTCCGTAGCGCGCCGCCAGCCGCCCGTCGACGCCGTCACGCCACAGCAGAACCTCGATGACGACGGTCGCGGCGATGATCGCGGCGCAGAGGAGCTTGAGTCGGTTGACGGTGGCGAGCAGCGCTCCGACCAACTCGGCGGCGCGGTCCCGCGAGTCTTCGGCCCTGAAGACCACGGGGGCCGCCGCCGAGAGGACGACGATCGCCCCGGCCCAGACCCCGACCGCCGTCAGGAAGAAGAGCTGGTTGACGAAGAACGGGGCGCTGGTCAAGGCGTGGAGCGGTTAGCGGACCTCGCTGTTGTGGCTGCTCGGGCGGTCGGGCTGCACGGCCGGCGCCGGCGCGTCGGTCAGGAATGGCGTCTCGGGCAGGTCCGCTTCGAGGCTGCGGTGCTCGACATCCTGGTAGACCGTCTGGGCCTGATGCGTGTTGAAGACGAGGGGGAAGCCTTCCTTCCCGAAGATCCCGTCGTCGCGCACGAGGCTGTTGCCGTTCTCGTCGACGACATCCTCGCCGATCGAGGAGAGGAAGTTGTGCGCGCCGCCGTAGGCCAAGAGGATGTAGCCGATCTCGCAGATCTCGGCGTCGGAGAAGTGCTGCTGGAGCTCCTTCATGAACTCGTCGGTGACGCCTTGAGGGTTGTACTTGACGTAATCGGCGTACCGAAGGCCCATCTTCTCCCGCTCGGTGAGGTCGGAGTTCTCGTAGTCGACGACCTTGGCGACCTTGGCGTTGGTGAGTCCTGCCTGCTGACCCTCAGCAGTTCGGGTGATCTTTCACTGGCGGCAGTTGGCGAGATAGGCGGACCTCACCCGGATCATCTCGCGGAGCTGCCCGTCGAGGTGGCCGTGGTCCCAGATCGCTTGGATCAGGCCGAGGAAGGCCATGCTTATCGGTGCGGGCAGGGCGGAGTGGTCGATGCGCGCGGTGAAGCGCGGCAGGGCTTGGGTCGGAGTCTGTGTCATGGCAGCCTCCTTATGAAGGTGAGGCAACTATCCGCGAAGCGGGAAAGCGTGTCAAGCGCGCCGGAGCGGGCCGGCTCGTAACATTCGCGAAACAGCCCTTAAACACCGGCGAAACAGCCATGTAACCGCTGCGTCATGCAGCCCTCGTCTCGACGGCTAGCATGGGGACTGTACAGCGGAGGCACCGAGTACAGCGAAAGCGAAGCCGAGGGGCGGTAGCCGGAAGAGGGCCGCCCCTCGCACAATTTCAGGACCGGCCGTCTCCGCCTCGCTCCCGGCACGGTCGTGTATACTCACCGCCGATTTCCCTGAAGGCGGTGCAGCCATGCCCACGCTTGCCGAGCTTGCCGACCGGACGCAGTCGGCCGCCGAGCTGTTCATGACGACGCAGCGTCCGGCGGGCCGGACCGCGACCTTTCCCCTGTGGTTCGTCCACGACGGCGAGCGTCTCTATGCCCTGGCCGCCGACTCATCGTCCGAGGTCTGGGACGTGCGGGCAAGCAACCGCGTGATGGTGGCCATTGGCGCCCCCGACAGCGAGGACCGCTTACCGATGCAGGCCGACGTCATGGAAGGCGACGAGTGGGTGTCGCAGATGGTCCCGCTGCTGGAAAAGAAGTACGGCACCGATCACGCTGAGCGCATGGAGCGCACCGCAGCTGCCGCCAATGCCGGTGGCCACGTCATCATCAAGTTCAAGCCGCTGTAGGTGGGGACGACGTCTTCGCCCGCTTCCCGTTCAGCAGGGTGCCGAGCGGGGTGTAGCGGACGAGGTAGCGGTACGTCACGATGCCCAGGGCCCCGGTGGCGAGGCAGGCGACGAGGAACTTCAACTCAGCAGGCCAACTGAAGCCGGTCAGGTACTTGAGCCATCCCTGCCGGTCGAGGTGGGCGAGGTAGAAGGTCAGGAAGGTGACCACCGGCAGATGCAAGATGTAGATCCAGTAGGACGAGTCGGCGAGCCAGCGCATCCACGCACGAGGTGACCTGAGCACACGCTCGAAGAGTCCGACAAATCCGAGGGTGAACAAGACGGCCGAGGCCCCGTAGAAGATGGAGTTGGCCAAGTCCAGCGCCTCGAGCGACGCCGCCGCGCCGCCCGACTTCGTCGTTTCGTCGATTGCTCCGAGGAGCGCAAGGTGCACGAAGAAGACCACCGCCGCGACGGCCCACACCACACCCAAGGTGTCCCGTTCGCGTAGTTTGTCGATGAGCCCGCGCCGGGCGTAGAGTCCGTAGCCGTAGAAGAAGAAGAGCGCGCCGTAGAGCACGTCCGGCATGTTCAGCGGCCAGATGGGTTTCGCCTCGTCGCCGGCCCTGAGCAGGATCAGGAGCACCGCTCCCACGATCAGCAGCACCGGCAGGCGCGCGTAGACGGCGTCGCCGACGTACCTACCAAGCCGGAGCCGCCCCACGGGAGGAATGATTGCCTGCATCCGCCAAAGTCCTCCCAGCCACCGGAAGGCCAGCAGCGCGGCGTACATGAGCAGGAGGTAGTAGAGGAACCAGAGGTGGGCGACCAGATCGCCGCTGGAATCCAGGTCTTGCCGGTCTCGTAGGACATCCTGGAATATCTCTAGCGATAGGTCGCCGTACCAGCCGTAGACCCATATCGGCGGGATGATGATCGCCATCACCGCCCCAAACAGCACCAGCGGCAGGCCGATGCGCTTCAGCCTATCGAGGGCAAATGTCGACATGGCCCGGCGGTCCAGTACCAAGTGGGCGAAGAACCCCGCCAGCAGGAAGAACGTCGGCATCCGCCAGGTATGGATGAAGTCGAAGACGAGAAATAGGGCGACGGACTGGTCATCGTCGGCGGGCCAAACGAACTCGAACCCGGCCAGCCGCGAGAAGTAGGGCAGTGTGGCATGGAGAGCGATGCCCAGCAGCATCGCGAAGCCTCGAAGTCCGTCGAGCCCGTGGTATCGCTCAACCTGGGCCCCGTCCGTCGAGCTCATGGCTGCATGTGCCTAGTGAAGCGTCGGCTGAACGCTATTCGCCGGACTTGGCGCCCCGCTCGCTGAGGTAGTCCTTGAGGAACGCCCGGTTCTCTTTAAACTCGGCCAGGTCCTTCTCTTCGACGAAAGGGTTGTCTGAGCCGGCGGCGTCGATGGGCGTTGTTCCTACGTTGTTCTTGGCATTGACGTCCGCGCCCGACTCCACCAAAAAGACGGCCATGTCCTTGACGGCGAAGAACACCGCCCACTCGAGCGGCGACCCCCCGAAGTCGTCACGCGCTCGTATGTCGATGTCCGCGCCGCTCTCCAGGAGGATGCTCACGATCTCGCGGTTGTTCTTCAGGATGGCTATGTGCAAGGCGGATGCCCCGGCGAAGGGGATGCCGGCCGGAACGAACGACTCGTCCGGGTCGGTGCCGGATTCCAGGTGCTCCCGCACGGCCTCCGGGTCGTCCTGGTCGATGGCGTCGAGCAGGGAAATACGAGCTTGGCCAGACTTGCCGCCATTGGCACGGAGGTACTCCTTGAGGAAGGCGCGGTTCTCGTTGAGCTGGTCGAGCTTCTCCCCGGAGACAAAGGAGTTGTCGGCGCCGGCGGCGTCGATGGGTGTCGTGCCGATGGCGTTCTTGGCGTTCACGTCGGCACCCGACTCGACAAGGAACACGCCCATGTCCCTGATGCCGAAGAAGACCGCCCACTCAAGCGGCGGCCCTGCGAACTGGTCCTTTGCCCTGATATCGATGTCCGCGCCGTTGTCGAGGAGCAGTTGTGCGATCTCACGGTTCTCTTTCAGGACCGCCACATGGAGGGCGGATGCCCCCTCGAAAGGAATGCCCGGTGGGATAAATGTCTCGTTCGGGTCCGTCCCGAACTCCATGTGCTCTCGGACAACTTCCACGTTCTCCTGGTCGATGGCGTCCAGCAGCGGCATGCCGGGAGGCTTGGGCCCGCAGGCGACCGCCACCACAAGCATGGCCAGCATCAGGATTGTGATGCTCAAAGGGGCCTTCATTCGCTCACCAGGGCGTCGATCGTGGTGCCGAGTGCACTGGCGATTCGAGCCAGGGCGGAGGCGGATCCAGGCTTGCGGCCACGCTCGATTTCGGAGAGGTAGCTCACGGCTATCCCGGTATGCTCGGAGAGTTCTCGTAGGGTTACGTTGCGATGGTTCCGGAAGGCGCACATGGGGCTCTTGCCGTCAATGATGGCGAGCGCCACCTCGTGCGGGACCCGCGCACCGTTGTCGGCGTCGATGGCCGCCAGCCTGTCCTCAAGCTCGTCGCAGCGCTCGACCAAAGCCTCATACTCCGCCCGGGTTAGTGTTACCGTGTCCGTGCTAGGCATAGGCTTCCCTCCTGTGCCGGACTCGCAGCACTACCATCGCGGCATCTTCACCCTGTTCAATGCCGAAGATCACGCGATAGCTTCCTACTCGCATCCGCCGGTACTTGGTCCCGGTCAGCGTGGTTACTTGCCGCGCAAGCGAATCCGCGTCTTCCGCGTACTGCTCGATCTTGGCAATGATCCGCTGCCGGTCTGTCGGGCTGAGTCTCCGGACGTCCTTGATGGCTTTGACCGTCCACTCGATCTTCATCCACTGTGCCACACCGGTGATTTTCGCAAATAGCGAACATCAGGTCAAGGGACATCGTAGCTTTGCCGACGCGCCTAGAAGACGGCCGTCGGGTTCACCGGCGAGCCGGTGCCGTTGGGGACGCGCAGCGGGCTGACGTTCATCATGAACTCATAGCGCCCCAGCCGTGAGCAGGTCTCGGCCAGTGTTTCGAGGTCGCAGTTGTCGATAAGCCAGAGGCCGATGGCCACGATGCCCACCTGGTGAATCGGCATGGGCACCCGCTCGTAGCCGCCGGGGTAGGCGTCCTGGGCGCTGTCCGATCCCAGCATGGCGACGCCCCGTTCGTGGAGCCAGGGCAAGCAGGCGGCGTGGAGTCCGGCCCGCGCTTGGAAGTGCCCCACCGTCGGACCCTGTTCGTTGCGTTGGCGCAGACAGCCGACGCGGGTCAGTAGGATGTCGCCAGGGCCGACCTCGACCCCCTGGGCGCGCTCCGCTGCCTCGAGGTCTTCCGGGAAGACGAACGACCCCGGTTCAAGCCAGTCCACGCCGCGCAGGCGGGGCACATCGATCAGGATGCCGCGGCTCACCACGCCGTCCTTCAGGACGTCGATGGACTGCTTCGTGGCGCCCTCGCGCGTTGTCACCGCGTCCGAGGCGAGGCCGTTGTACATGCGGCCATTCCAGAAGAAGTGGGCCAGGCTGTCGACGTGGGTCACGGTCAGGCCGTGGAAGGCGATGCCGATGAAGTCGCTCGACATCTGCATCACGCCGGACTCGCCGTTGCCTGTCGCCCAGGGTTCGCCCGTGCCCGTCATGAAGTGGACGAGCGGGTTGGTGACGTCGGGCTCCATGACCTTGGAGAGCGGCCGGCCGCAGCTCACGGTGATGCCCTCGCGCACCAGGGCCGCGGCGCGCCTGCGCGTCTCGGGCGTGATGTGGTTGATCGCGCCCCGCTCGTCGTCGCCGCCCCACCGGCCCCAGTTGCTGCACGACTCGAAGTAGCCGATGACCTCTTCTTCGGAGGGGATAGTCGGCGGCATGGTCGGGCTCCTCTCGACGTAACGTGACGGGCGCTAGTCGAGCTTGGCGATGATCTCCTCGCCGGTCCGCTGCATGAAATCCTGCACGTACTGGACCGAGAGCCGGCCCTCGGGCGGCCACGGCGGCGATACCACGACCCGCTGGGCCCCCGCATCGCGCGCTGTCTTCACCATGTCGAGCGTGGCCCCGGCGCCCGCCGCGGGGCTGCCGACGGTGATCTCGAAGGGCAGGTGGTCGCGGCCCGCCTGCTTACGCAGCTCGGCGAGTTCGTCGGCCCTCCGCTTTATGCTCTCGGCATCGTGGCCGCCGGCGCCGATCCAGCCATCGCCGAGGCGCGCAGCGCGGCGCATTGCCGGAGCGGTCTCCCCGCCGATGTGGATGGGGATGCCGGGCTTCTGCGCCGACTTCGGCCAGAAGCGGACCGGGTTGAAGTCGTAGTGCTCGCCGTGGTGCTCGATGGTCTCCTCAGACCAGAGCTTGCGCCAGATCTCGATGATTTCGTCGGTGCGCTTGCCCCGGGTGCGCCACTCCTGGCCCGCGATCTCGAACTCTTCCTTCAGCCAGCCCACGCCGCCGCCGATGATCAGCCGCCCCCCGGAGAGGCGGTCGAGGGTGGTCACCGCCCGCGCCGTCACGATGGGGTCGCGCAGCGGAATGATGAAGACGTTGGTGGCGAGCCGGATCTTGCTGGTGCGGGCAGCGATGTAGGACAGCGAGACCCACACGTCGTAGAGTTGGGTATCGGGGTTGATCGGGGGGACGCCGTCGGCGGAGTAGGGGTAGGTCGGCGGGATTTCCGTCGGGAAGATCAGATGCTCCTGCATCCAAATCGACTCAAAGCCGCACTCGTCGGCTTTCTCGCACACCGCGGCCCACGACCTCGGCCCTAGGCCGAACAAGGGATAACCGATCTTGACGCCCGCATCCTCAGACATCGCCGCCTCCAGAGAAAGAACATGACACCGCAGGCGAGACCGGTCTTCAGAAGGGGCCCCGCGCAGGGCGGCGCAAGCATACAAGACCGCCCCAGGGGTGTCTAGAAACGGGAGCGGACTGAGCGGTCTAGGGCTAGCCGAGCTTCAGCTTCACGTCGACACCGTCGTCGTCCATGGTGACGCGGTCGACGATTTGGGAGAGGAGGCGGCGCTTCTCGTCGACGGGGCCTTCTTCCCACATCTCACTGAGGGAGTCGAGCGCCTTCACGGCGCGCTCTCCGGCCGTTGTGCCGTCGGCGGGGCTGCGTCCGCCGCCGTCGAGCTGCCGGAGCGTCGCTAGGGCGTCCAGCCGCTCGTCGACGATCTCGGCGGTACGGCGGTCGAATTCGGCCAGGCTTGCCGAGTCCCGGCCGACGGCCTGGGCCGCCTGCTTGATCCGCCGCTCCGTCGTCTTCAGCTTCGACTCAAGCTGCTGCCGCTCCTTCCGCAGCGCCTGCGCCGACGCGGCGGGCCGCCGCCCTTTCAGTGAGGCGATGCGGCCCCGCTGGCCGCGGAGCTTGTCGAGTACGTCGTTCTCAAGGTCCTGCGCGCGGGTCGTATGGTACTGGCACATGCTCTGGTTGGTGCGGGCCTGGCACTGGTAGTAGTGGTATTGCTTCTCGGTCTTCACCCCGTCCTTGCGGCGCGTCCATGATTGACGGCGGGTGACGCCGACCATGCGCTTGTCGTCCTGGCCGCAGAAGCCGCAGTAGATCATGCCCGAGAGAAGGAACGGCGCCGACTGCGACTTGCCCCGCTTCGGCTTGCGCTCGTCCAACGTTGCCTGCGCCCAGCGGAACATGTCGGGCGTGACGATCGGCGGGTGACTGCCCGGAACGCGCAGCCCGAAGCGGCTGTAGGTGCCCAGATAGGCCCGGTTGCGCAGGATGTCGCGGACGGTGACCAGGCTCCAGGCGCCACCCTTGCGGGTGGGAATGCCCGCCTCATTGAGGTGCCGCACGATGAGCCGGATTCCCAGGTTCTGCTGGGTGTAGAGGGTGTAGATGAGCTTGACCGTCTCGGCCTCCTCCTTGTGGACTTCGAGCCGGCGGTTCTTGCCGATGCGGTACCCATAGGGCGGCTTTCCCAAGCCCTCGCCACGGATCGCCCGGTTCCGCATCGCCTTCTTGATGCGCTCGCCGATACTCGCCGAACCTGGGACGCGCGGCCAGACGCTCATCGCGAGGAACTTCGCGTCGATGATTCCTTGATCGAGTATCTCGACGCGCCCGCCCAGCCGCTCGATTTCCAGGGCGGCGAGGGCCGCGTCCTCTGGCCGTGGGCCGAAGACGTCGAGCGCCTCCGCGACGACGGCGACGTCGCCGTCCAGCGCCGCGACGTGCTCCAGCAGGTCCCGATAGACCGAAGGGTCGTCCGACGCGGCGGCGAGCATCGCGACGGCGTCGGCGCCGATCCGGGCGCAGAAGCCTTGGAAGGTCTGCTCCTGCTCCTCGGACACTCCGGAGGTCTCCGTGGTCGCGTCGGCGGAGAAATAGCCCACGGCCTGCAGCGTTTCTTGATCGGCTCGCGCCGCCGCGGATTCGGTCTCCCGGCGTTGCGCCGCGTCCTCCGCCATCGAGCGCCGCATCATCATGCGTTCACAACCTTTCGCATCCGCGCCGGCCGTTCCCGGCCCGCGCGCGGAATAGAGCTCACATGTAGAGGAGCCGGCCGCAACTGTTGCAGGCGACCAACTCTTGCCCCGCGCGCACCCGCCCGACATGCGCCCGGGGGATCTCGACGCGGCACTCCGTGCATGTCGCCCCCTGGAGTTTGGCAAGGCCGACACCGCCTTTCTTGGCGGCGATCCGGTCGTAGGTTTGGCGGAGCGGCGTGGGAACGGCCGCCTCGGCCTCGGCGCGCGCCTCTTCCAGCGAGGGGAGGGCGGTACCGATCTCCTGCCGCTCGGACCACATCGCGGACTGCGCCGCGTTCCAGTTCCCTTCGAGCTTGGCGACCGCGCTCTCTCGCGCCTCGACGATGGGCCGGGCGCGCTCCACCTTCTCCATCGCCTCCAGGGTCGTGTCTTCGAGCTCGTTCTGGCGCTTGCGCAGATTCTCGATCTCGCGCTGCAGCGTCTCGAGCTCCCGCGGGTTCGTGACCTGGTTTCCCATCAGCCGGCGCTCGACTTGAGTGATGCGGTCGCGGGTCTGGTCGACGTCCCACTCGACCGACTTCTGGTCGGCCTCCAGCTTGCGGAATTGGGTATGCGTCCGCTCGAGAACGGCCCTGGCCTGCCGCAGTTCCTGATTCCCGTTCATCAGGGCCTCGATCTCGGCCAAACGGCGCTTCTTCGACTGAAGTTCGGTGTCGAGCCGTTGCAGCTCGATGAGCTCCTTGACGCCTTCCACGTAGCAATCCCCAAGTTCGGTGAGTGAGGGCGGAGATCCGGTGGGCCGGGGCCATTGTAGGAGCCGGAAATTTGCCATGTCAACGAAATACAAGCCCAATTTTTGCGTTATTGTTGGGCGCAACGCATCCGTCGGGTTCGCGCCGCTCTTGAGCGGCCCGCTTGGCCTAGCATCGGTCCTACGGAAGCGTAACCGAGCGGGCCGTCCTCAACACAACAAGGGGTGTACTCTATGCCGGCCATGCAAAAGGACTTCGAGGGACGCGTCGCGATCGTGACCGGAAGCAGCCGCGGTATCGGGCGGGCGATCGCCGTCGAGCTTGCCGAGCAGGGCGCCGATGTCGTCGTGGCGGCGCGGCGCGAGCCGGTCCCCGGGACCATCGAGGAGACGGCGGCGATGGTCGAGCAGCGGGGCCGCCACGCTCTGCCCGTGGACCTCGACGTGACCGACGAGGCGGCGGTGGGGTCTATGGCCGAGGAGACGCTGCGCCGCTTCGGCCGCATCGACATGCTGATCAACAACGCCGGCACGAACTGGTCGGCGCCGGTGGCCGACTTCCCACGCTCCCGCTGGGAGCTCGTGCTGCGGGTGAACACCCTCGGCCCGTTCATTTGCTCCAAGGCCGTCTTGCCCCACATGATCGGGCGCGGATCGGGGCACATCGTCAACATCTCCTCCATCGCCGCGGTGCGACCGCGAGAAGCCACGAGCGCCTATGCCGCTTCGAAGGCTGCGTTGGAGGCTCTCAGCGGGACGCTTGCCCGCGAGGTGCAGCCGCACGGGGTCTGCGTGAACGCGCTGCGCATCGAGGGCAACATCGAGACACCGGGCACGACGCTCCTACTAAAGCTCAAACCGAAACAACCAATGTGGCCACCGGAGATCGCGGGCGAGGCCGTCTCCTACATCTGCCGGCAGCCCTTCCCGTTCACCGGACAAGTCCGCACCATCGCGTCGTTACGACGCTACTCACCGCGCCTCGACGCCATGCTGCGCGCCGCCGGGGTGTGACACCGGGGCATTTCGCGAGTGCCCGCCAGCCCGCTACGATGCGCCGCGACGCATCCCCACGCATTTCAGAATGACGGAGGCGGCTTCATGGCGGCGAGTGTACGAGCCAAGGCCAACGGGCGCGCGGCGTACGTCTGTCAGGCGTGCGGCGCCGCCGCCCCCAAGTGGATGGGCCGCTGCGCCGACTGCGGCGAGTGGAACTCGTTGACGGCCCGCGACGCCTCCGGCGGCCCCAACACAATCGACGTCGATTCCATCGACCTCGCCGACGTTAACACCGCCGAGTTCGACCGGCTCCGACTCGTCGGCCGCGAGGTCAACCGCGTCCTCGGCGGCGGCATCGTTCGTGGTTCGCTGGTGCTCGTCGGGGGCGACCCCGGCGTCGGCAAGTCGACGCTCCTGCTGCAGGTCGCTAACGAGGTGGCGCGGGAGCACGGCCCGGTGGCGTACGTGTCGGGCGAGGAATCGCCGCACCAGATCAAGCTCCGGGCCGACCGTCTCGGCGTCGAAGGGCGCCGCCTACGGGTGATGGCTGAGACCGACCTTGACGCCGTCCTCGACTCGGTGCGCGACGCGTCGCTCCTTATCATCGACTCGGTACAGACCATGTTCGTGCGGGATGCCCAGGCCGCACCGGGCAGCGTGGCCCAAGTCCGCGAATGCGCGCTCCGCCTGCTGCAATGGGCGAAGACCTCGGGGGTGCCCACGCTCATCGCCGGGCACGTGACCAAAGACGGCACGATCGCCGGCCCCCGCCTGCTGGAGCACATGGTCGACGTCGTGCTCTACCTGGAGGGTGAAGGCACCACTACCTATCGCATCCTGCGCGGGGTGAAGAACCGTTTCGGCTCGACCAGCGAGGTAGGAATCTTCGAGATGCGCGACGCCGGCCTCGTCGAGGTCGAGAATGCCTCCGAGGTCTTTTTGGTGCGCCGCGAGCAGGCGGGGCCCGGCTCGGTCATCGTGCCCACCATGGAAGGCACCCGTCCCCTGCTCGTCGAGGTGCAGGCACTGGCGACGCCCACCGCCTCTCCCGCGCCGCGCCGTATCGCCAACGGCTTCGACGCGGGGCGGCTTGCCCTCCTTACCGCCGTCCTCAGCAAGCACGCCCGGATGAACCTCTCCTCCTGCGACGTCTTCGTCAACGTCGTCGGCGGACTGCGCATTACCGAGCCCGCCGCCGACCTCGGCGTCGCCCTCGCCATAGCGTCGAGTCTGCGCGACGCCCCCGCCACCCGCGGCCGCGTCGCGGCCGGTGAGGTGGGCCTGAGCGGCGAGCTCCGCCCCGTGACCCAGATGGACCGCCGTGTCCGCGAGGCGCGGACGCTCGGCTTCGACTCCTGTCTCGTCCCCGCCTCCGCCGCCGACCTTGCCGAGAACGGGAACGGCTTCGACCTCGCCCGCGCCGCCACCCTCCGCGACGCGATCGACCTCGCCCTCTGACCGCGGCCTGTGGCACGGCAGAAGAGGCGCCGCCTTCCCTTGACGCGGCGTGGCATTCTTGGACGCAGGCACGGACCGGAGCATTCCTAGCCTCAGGCGTCTACGATGACCACCGCGAAGACCAAGCCCCAAGAAGGCCTGCGCCCATTCGTCGACTATGAGACCGTCGACGGCGACGGCCACACCGTCCTGGGCAGCTACGACTGGTGGAAGCCGTACCTGCCCAAGAAGTACTGGGACTGGGCGCCGAAGCCGATCCGCGAGCCGAACCAGGAGGGTAACGTCCTCTGCGAGGGGCGGGTCTACAGGCTGCCCATGCCCTACCCCGGCTCGGATGACAAGAGCAGCCTTGGCGGCCTGATGACGCCCGGTGGCTGGCAGCTCGACGACCTCAGCTCGATCAGCATCGAGGAGGGCCGCAAGGCCGGCGGTGCCGACCCCCACGACCGTCTGAAGGCGATGGACGCCGACAAGGTGAGCATCGCCTACCTCTACCCCAGCGAGATGCTGAGCCTGCCGTGGGCGCTGTTGAGCTCGAGCTTCGCCATGGCATTGGCACGGGCCTACAACGACTGGCTCATCGACTACTGCGCGACCGACCCGCACCGTCTGCGCGGAGCCGCCGTCATCCCGCAGCAGGACCTCGTCCTCGCACTGGAGGAGGTCGAGCGGGTGCGAAAGCTCGGCATGGCGACCATCATGCTGCGGCCCAACCTCATCGGCGGCATTACCTTCGAGCACCCCAACTACGAACCCATCTGGGCCGCCGCCCAGGACATGGACATGGGCATCGGCGTCCACGAGGGCTTCGGTGTCGAGATGCCGACGATCGGCTGGGACCGCACCCACAACTGGATGCAGGCGCACGCGCTCCAGCATCCGGCCGAGCACATGGCGG
>DAOUKZ010000172.1:0-14647 GCA_034420775.1 Dehalococcoidia bacterium | reverse complement strand
CATCAGCACACGCCTAGCGGTCGGCTCCTCAGTGCTTCTTCTGCTGGTGCTAGCGACCGCGCTTGTGTCGCTCAGCCTCGGGCCCGCCGACATACCGGTAAGCCACGTGGTCTCGATTG
Source organism: Dehalococcoidia bacterium (assembly GCA_034420775.1). GTDB lineage: Bacteria > Chloroflexota > Dehalococcoidia > SHYB01 > SHYB01 > DAOUKH01. The sequence continues at coordinate 14,528 of DAOUKZ010000172.1, read as the reverse complement.
TGCTGTCGTTGGTGGGCTTCGACGCCGGCGAATTCACCCGCACCGAGCAGCTCGTCGTCGAGCAGATCAGGCTGCCGAGGATCGTCGTCGGCGCCTCGGTTGGCGCGGCCCTTGGCGTGGCGGGAGCCACGATGCAGGGGCTTTTCCGCAACCCCATGGCCGACCCCGGGATCATCGGCGTCTCCGCCGGGGCCGCCGTGGGGGCCGTGGTGGCCATCGCCACCGGGATGGCGAGTCTCTTCTTCCTCGCGCTGCCCGCGTTCGCGTTCGGAGGCGCCATCGCGGCCTCGTTTCTGGTCTATGGGATCGCCGCCGTCGGCGGGCGCTTCTCGATGGCCACGCTGCTGCTGGCGGGGGTCGCGGTCAACGCATTTCTCGGTGCTGTCGTGTCGGCCATCATCCTGCTCCTGCCGAATAACGAGGCGCTTCGAGAGATTCTGTTCTGGCTGGCAGGGGGCCTCGATTCCCGTTCCTGGGAGCACGTCCGGATCTCCGCTCCGCTGATATTCGGCGGCGCCGCCTTGATTCTCCTGATGTCCCGCGACCTGAACCTGCTGATGCTGGGAGACGACGAGGCCCGCTCGATGGGGGTCCGGGTCGGCGTGGCGCGGGTGGCGCTGCTCGCGGCGGCGGCGCTCGCGACCGGGGCCGCCGTGGCGGTCAGCGGGACTATCGCCTTCGTAGGGCTCGTGACGCCCCATATGCTCCGCCTCGTGCTCGGGCCGGACCACCGCGTCCTGATTCCGATGAGCGCCATCGGGGGCGCCGTCTTCGTCATCCTCGCCGACACGGTGGCGAGGACGATCATCCAGCCCGCCGAGTTCCGCGTCGGCGTCCTCACTGCATTCGTCGGGGCGCCCTTCTTCATCTTCTTGCTGATTAGAAACAAGCGTCAGGCCTATTCCCTTTGAAGTTCGACTCGTTGAAAGGAGTCATTGTGTCGATTCGACCGCGTTCCATCCTCGCCGTCTCCCTGACTGTTCTCCTGGCATTGGTGTTGGGGGCATGCTCATCGGCCCCGCCGATGCCGACTACGGCCCCGCCGACCTCAACCCCAGTCCCCACCATCGCGCCAACGGTTGCCCCGACGGCGGTACCGACCCCGACCCCCACCCCGGTACCGGAGCCCACGGCGACCCCTGCGCCGACTTTGGCGCCGGAACCGACGGCGACTCCTGAGCCCACCTCCACTCCGGAACCTACGCCGACTCCAGAACCTACGCCGACAGCGACTCCGGATCCCATACCTGCAGCGTTCGAAGGGATCCGCGGGATCGTCGACCCCACCAACTTCGGCTGGCCGCGTGAAGTCGAGGGGCTGAACGGTGTGGTGAGCATTCCGGCCAAGCCCCAGCGCATCATCACCGCCTCTGTAGGACACGATGAGATGACCCTGGCCTTGGTTCCGAGGGACCGCTTGGTCGCGGTTGGCAGCCCTACCAAGAACGCCGTCTATTCAAACGTCGCCGCGCTGGTGCAAGAAAAGGCCCAGATCTCCCGCGACCCGGAGACCATCATCGCTGAGGCGCCCGACGTCGTCGTCACCAGTCCATTCTTCTCGGCAGAGGGAGTCGATGCGCTGTCACGCACCGGCATTCCGGTCGTCCAGACAGAGTTGAAGCAGGGCCCCGAGGCGCGAATCAACAGCATCCTGCTCATGGGCTACATCTTTGGCGAGGAGGAGCGCGCCATCGAGTTCGCGGAGGAGGTGCGGGCTCGGTACGACGCCCTCGTCGCGGTGACGAGCACGTTGGAGCCCCGCCCCCGGGTCCTGGCCCTCACGCAGTATTCGGACACGCTCTGGGTCGCGGGCGGCAACTCTACCGAAGGTGGCGTCATCACCGCCGCGGGCGGCATCAACGCGGCCGAAGAAGCCGGCGTTGACGGAAATCAGACCACCAGCCTCGAAGGGGTCATTGCCATGGCCCCCGAGGTCATTGTCATCGCCCAGCCGCTTGAGTTTGGCGCTGAGGAGTTCCGGCAGAGCCTGCTCTCCCACGAGGCCCTCGCCGAGGTCCCAGCCATCAAGAACGACGAGGTCCACGTCGTCGAAAGCAAGCACTTCACGACCTTGTCCTACTGGAACATCCGCGGGGCCGAAGACCTTGCCCGCCTGCTGTGGCCGGACGAGTTCCCCGGACCCGCGGCCGCTTCCTTCAGCCTCGCCGAGGAGTAGACGATGAACGGCAACAGATCACCGGCAATCGGCGCGCAGGGCCTCTTCTACGAAGTCGAGGCGGAGACGCTCTTGGACAGCGTGGACCTGCACGCCGATCGCGGGCAGCTCGTCGGCCTGATCGGCCCCAATGGCGCGGGAAAGTCGACGCTGCTCAGGGCCATTTCTGGCATTCTACGCTACCAGGGCGGCACCGTCTGCTTGGACGGCACCGACCTGAACGCCATCTCGGCCAAAGACGTCGCCGCCCGCCTCGCGCTCGTTCCCCAGATCGCGCCGTACACGCATGGCTTCACCGCACTTGAACTCGTGCTCATGGGCCGGTACCCGCACCTCGGGCCCTTCCAGATCGAAGGGAGCGAAGACGACCGCATCGCCAAGGATGCAATGCGGCTGACGGAGATCGAACAGTTCGCCGGTAGGACGCTCGACACGCTGTCCGGCGGCGAGCGCCAGCGGGTCTTCGTATCCCGCGCCCTGGCGCAGCAGCCCCGCGTCCTCCTGCTGGACGAGCCGACGTCGAACCTGGACGTCTTCCACCAGCTCAAGGTGCTCGACCTGGTGCGGCAGCTCGTCGACGACGGCTTGACGGCGGTCGCCGCCATTCACGACCTGCACATGGCCGCGCGCTACTGCGACCGTCTCGTCTTGCTGAGCAAGGGACGCGTAATTGCGGACGGGCCGCCGGAGGACGTGCTGTCGCCGGAGATCATCGAGTCGGCCTTCGGGGTGAAGTCGGCGGTGTACCGAGACCCGGTGAACGGATCGCTGGCGATCAGCCTGATCGGCCCGGCGGAGGAACATTCGCCGAATGGGAGAGGGCAGCCGGTGGATGGCGCCTTCGGCCGTGCGGAAGAGGGCCGGTTGGCGGAACGGGTGAGGTAGGAGATGAGCAAGCGCGATCCAGGAGAGGCCCCCGCGAATGTCGTGAAGCGGCCTCGCGTGAGGAAGGGCCTCGTCATCGTCAATACCGGCGACGGCAAGGGCAAGACGACCGCCGCGCTCGGGGTGGTCTTTCGTGCCTGGGGCCGGAAATTCAAAATCAGGATGTTCCAGTTCATCAAGCACACGGGCGCGCAGTTCGGCGAGCAGCGGGCCGCGGCCAGGCTCGGCATTCCGATCGAGGCGCTGGGCGACGGTTTCACCTGGCTTTCGAAGGACATGGACCGGACGGCCGCCCTGGCCCAGGAACAGTGGAAGCGCTGCAAAGAGGTGATACTCGCGGGTGAGGAGGACATCATCGTCCTCGATGAGTTCACCTACGCGATGCACTACGGCTGGGTCCCCGCCGGCGAGGTCGTCGGGGCCCTGCGGCAGCGGCCCGACCCGTTGCACGTCATCATCACTGGCCGATATGCGCCGCAAGAGCTGATCGACTGCGCCGACCTGGTCACCGAAATGAAGCTGGTGAAGCACCCCTACCGGGACCAGGGCATCAAGGCCCAGCGGGGTATCGAGTTCTAGCGATGACGCTTGACGAGGCGCTCGCCCGCATCCGGCCGGCCGACTCGGAGGCGAAACGGGCCGCCGCGCTTCGCCAGGAACGCCTCACCAAGCCGCCGGGGAGTCTGGGCCGGTTGGAGGAATTGTCCATCCAACTGGCGGGCATCTTTGGGACGGAACGGCCAGCGCCGCGCGGCAAGACGGTCATCGTGGCCGCCGCCGACCACGGCGTCGTGGCGCAGGGGGTCACCGGCTACCCTCAGGCGGTGACCGCGCAGATGGTGCTCAACTTCCTGGCGGGCGGCGCGGCGATCAACGTCATGGCGCGCAAGGCTGGCGTGGACCTCGTCATCGTCGACGCCGGCGTGGCCGCGCCGCTCCCCGAGCACCCCGGCCTGCGCGTCTTGGGAATAGGGCGCGGCACTGCCGACATCACACAGGGCCCGGCCATGACACGCGAGCAGGCGCAGGCGTGCGTCGACGCGGGGGTCGGGCTTGCGCTGGAGGTGATAGAAGCGGGTGCCGACGTCATCGCCACCGGCGACATGGGCATCGGCAACACCACGGCGTCGAGCGCCATCACCGCGGCGCTGACTCGCCGTCCGCCGCGCGAGACGACCGGCCGGGGAACGGGTCGAAATGACGAGGAGTTGGAGCACAAGATCGATGTCGTCGCTCGTGCGCTTGAAGGGAACCGGCCCGATCCTGACGACGGACTGGAGGTGCTGGCCAAGGTTGGCGGGTTCGAGATCGGCGTGCTGGCGGGGGTGGTGCTGGGGGCCGCCCTCGCTCGCCGACCCGTGGTGCTGGACGGCTTCATTTCCGGCGCGGCGGGCCTCATCGCGCACAGCCTCTGCGCCGACGCGAAGGACTACGTCATTGCCGCCCACCTGTCGGCGGAAACGGGGCACCGTGCGGCGCTGTCGTACTTGGGACTGCGGCCGCTCTTGGACCTCGGCATGAGGCTCGGCGAGGGCACGGGTGCGGTGCTGGCCCTGGGCTTGGTGGAAGCGGCAGCGGCCTGTCTGGCGGAGATGGCGACCTTCACGGAGGCCGGTGTCTCCGGCCGGAGCCCATAGCACGTAAGCGGGCGGTGCCATGACGAGCCTGCGGCTGGCCATCGGCTTTCTGACAATCTTTCCGCTCGCGCCCAGCGGCCCGGTCCAGATGGGTCCGGCTCGGGCCTACTTTCCGCTAGTGGGCCTCGCACTGGGGGGCATCCTGGCGGGACTGGACCTCGCGGCGCGAGAGGCGCTGCCGCCGATGGTGGTCGGTGCGCTCCTGGTCGTCGCGCTGCTGGTGCTCACCCGGGCGATACACACCGAGGGATTTCTCGACGCCTGTGATGGACTGCTCGGCGGCAACTCTCCGGCGAGGCGGCTGGAGATTCTCCGCGACTCCCACGTCGGCGCATTCGCCGTGGTCGGCGGTGTGGGCTTGTTGCTGCTGAAGTGGACACTGCTGACGGGCATCGATGACGATATGCGCCTTGGACTGCTGGTCGTCTTCCCATGCCTCTCGCGGCTTGGAATGGTGTCGACCATGGCCACCTTTCCGTACGTTAGGGAGCAAGGGCTGGGCACGTCGTTTCAGGTCGGGCGTGCGCGGTGGCAGGTAGTGCTTGCCTTCGCTACGGCGGCGGTGGCGAGCGGGCTGCTCCTCGGCTTTGGCGGGCTGATACTCCTAGGGGCGGCTATAGCGCTGTCTCTGGTGGCGGGTTGGTGGGTCACGCGGTTGCTCCGAGGTATGACAGGCGACACCTACGGCGCCGTCAACGAGGTGGCGGAGGTGGCGGTGCTTCTGCTCGGGCTTATCCTGTTCCACGTGTCCCACGCACTGCTTGAGACGCCGTTCTGGTAGGAGCTGGTAGATGGGTAGCTGGTACGTCGTGCGGCACGGCGAAACCTTGTGGAACCGCGGTGGCAGAGTCCAAGGCCATACCGACGTGCCACTGAGCGAGCACGGCAGGCTGCAGGCACGCGCGTTGGGGAAACGGCTTGCCGGACACAGGTTCTCCGCGGTCTACGCCAGTGACCTTTCGCGCGCCACCGAAACCGCGGAAGTCATCGTCCAAGACAGGGAGGCCTCGGTCACGGCCGAGGCGGATCTTCGGGAGTTCTCCTACGGAGCGTGGGAGGGGCTGACGCTCGCCGAGGCCGAGGCGCGAGACCCGGCAATGTTCGCGGCGCGGATGCGGCTGCGGGGGCGCGCCTTTGCGGCTCCCGGCGGCGAAGACACGCCGCAGATGCTGGAGCGGGTGCGGCGATTCTGCGCCCGCGCCGCGGAACGCCACGACCCCGCCGAGGATGTCCTCGTGGTCGCGCACGGGGGTTCGGTGCGCGCGCTGCTCGTTAGCCTGCTGGACCTAACGGAGGAACACTTTTGGCGATTTCGAGTTGATTGCGGCGGCCTCTCCATCATCAGTAATCATCCCGGCGGCCGCGTGCTCGAGGTCTGGAATGACACCGGCCATCTCCCCGGACGGAGTGAGGGAAGCGACGCATGGGTAAACGGCTGACGCTGGTCCTGGGGGGAGTCCGAGCGGGAAAGAGCAGCTACGCGCAGCGGCTGGCTTCGACGGGCGAGCGCGTCCTCTTTGTGGCGACCGCGGAGGCGGGCGACAAGGAGATGGAGGACCGCATACGGGCTCATCGGCACAGTCGGTCGGCAGAGTGGGACACCTTGGAAGAGCCCATTGACCTGGTCAACGCGCTTGCGTCCCAACTCCACCGTTACGACACGGTCCTGCTGGACTGCCTGACGCTGTGGGTCAGCAACCTGCTCCTGCGGGGTCAAGGTCCGGGACCGGGGAACGTGGGTATCTTGTCGGAGACGAAGCGGCTGCTCGAGTTGTACGAGAAGGGCGACTCGACCTGGATCGTCGTCAGCAACGAGGTTGGACTCGGTGTCGTCCCGGCGACCCAACTCGGCCGCAGCTACGCCGACGAGCTCGGCCGGGTGAACCAGACTGTCGCCGCGGCGGCGGACGAGGTGTACTTCATGGCCGCCGGCCTGCCGCTATCGATGAAGGGTCGGGAGGCCGGCGGCGGGCCGCCGGCCGGATAGCCAGGGGCTCTCGTTCCCCCTCCGGGCTGCGTTGCAACACACCGCCGCCGATGACGCGGCGATCGTGTACTGCCAGGAGGCCCGGCAGTTGCTCCCAAGCGCGACGCGCGGCCCACGTCACGCGCTCCCCGTCTTCGTCGAATAGCATCCCCATCACGGTGCCGCTATGCGCGACGTTGACGCCGGCGGCCCCGGTGGCGCGTCCGAGGGCAAGGACGGCGGGAAGCCGCGGCTTGGGCAGCACTCCCTGATGTGCCAGCGCGCTCTGCGTCGCTCCCCGGCCAATGAGGCCGGCATCTCCGCTCCGCATTCCGGCGGCAATGAGCGCCAGCGCCTCCCGGAAGCGGGCCGCTTGGCGCCGGAGCTCCGGGCCGTGATCGAGGGCGTTGAACGCTTCGGTGTCGATGGCGTCGGCGAATTCCAAGACCAGGACCCTCATGGCTGGAGGCTCGCCCAGAGATCGAGCGATCCGCCCGCCTCTGTGGTCGAAGAGGGCGATGCCCGGCAACATCACACCGTCGCTCGGCTCAATGGCCAAAGCGAGGTCGGCCTGCCGGCGCGCCGAAAGCTGGGCGCCGAGCGCCGCGGCGGTTGCTCCGATGGCGGCGGCGACGTCGGCGGTGCTGCTCGCCATCCCTTTCTTCCGCGGGACCGGTCCTGAAAGGCTTAACCGCGCGTCCAGATCGTTGCGTCCCATGCCTTGGAGCGCGACCGCGACGGCACGCCTTGCCTTGCGTGCGCCGGCCGGACCGTACACACGCCCCGTGCCTTCTGACAGCTCGACCGTCGCGGTCGCGAAGAGGTCGATGGGGCAGGTCACCATGACCAGCGTTCCATCCAACAGACCTTGGGCCAACTCGCCGCAGGTGCCGGGCGCCGAGGCGATGCCCGCCGCCAGGGCGCGGTCGGCGAGCCGGGCAGCGGTGCGAGCGATCACGGCCGCAGCCCCGTCACGCGATAGACCAGCTTCATGTCGAGGTGTTCGCGTACGAGTGCCGCGAGCTTGTCGTACTCGGCGCTCGGTTCGATGTCGTCGTCGGGGTCCGGCAAGGCCACGCCCTTACGCTTGCCAACGCATTCCAAGACCGAGCGGCGCACGGCGCGGTTGTGGAAGAGTCCGTGCAGGTAGGTGCCGAGGGTGAGGCCTTCGTTGTCCAAGGCGCCGCCCGGCGAATCAGCGGGCCGTTCCGACCGCGCGTTCACCGCGAAGGGTCGAGAGAGGCCCTCCTCGGACGTGACGCCCATGTGGATCTCGTAGGCGACGACCTCCGCTCCTCTGCAGCCGTCCAGGAGGCCGCGTCCCTCGGCGACGTGCCCGGTGACCTGGTGGGTGGACTTGTTCTTCAAGAACGTGGTCGACGTTGGGAGGAGCCCGAGGCCGGGCGTCCTCGGCCTCGGCGACTCCACGCCGTCTGGGTCCAGAAGTTCCGCGCCCAGCATCTGATACCCCGCGCAGATTCCTATGACCGGCGTCCCGCCCCGCCGCGCCGCCAAGATGCGCTCGTCAATGCCTTGCGTTCGCAGCCAATCGAGGTCCGCGACCGTCGTCTTGCTGCCTGGGATGATGACGAGGTCTGGACTGCCGAATTCTTCGCCGCGCTGGACGTAACGCACGCAGACGCCCGGCTCATGACGCAGAGGGTCGAAGTCGTCGAAATTGGCGATGTGCGGCAGTCGCATGATCGCGACGTCCACCGCGGCGTCGTCGACCTCCAGGCTCGGGACGAGGCCCAAGGAATCCTCCTCGGGGACGTGGATGTCGAAGAAGTAGGGAATGACGCCCGCGACTGGAATGCGGGTGTGCTCTTCAAGCTGTGTGAGTCCGGGAGTCAAAAGGGACGGGTCGCCGCGGAACTTGTTGATGACGTGACCCTTCACCAGCGCCCTCTCTTCGGGATCGAGGAGAATCATGGTCCCCACGAGTTGGGCGAAGACGCCGCCGCGGTCGATGTCGCCGACGAGGAGAACGGGGGCATCGGCATAGCGGGCAATGCGCATGTTGACGATGTCATGGTCCTTGAGGTTGATTTCGGCCGGGCTCCCTGCGCCTTCGATCACAATCACGTCGTAATCGGTCCGCAGCCGGTCGAGCGACGCGGTTACCGTGTCCCAAATCGACGGCTTGAGTTCGTGGTATTCGCGGGCCGAGGCAACCGCTTGCGGCCGGCCCAGAACGACGACCTGGGAGCGCCGCTCGCCCTCCGGCTTGAGCAGGACGGGGTTCATCTCCACGGTGGGCTCGACCAAGGCCGCGGCGGCCTGCACGGCCTGGGAGCGTCCGATCTCGCGGCCGTCCGGCGTAGCGTACGAGTTCAGAGACATGTTCTGTGCCTTGAACGGCGCAACCTGGAGACCGTCCCGGGCGAAGATGCGGCAAAGGGCGGTAGTCAACACAGACTTGCCTGCGTGGGACGAAGTCCCCTGCACCATGATGACCTTGCCGAGCCTACCCATGGGCCAGGACTTCCCGGAGCGCCGCGACGAGCCGGGCGCAGTCCTCGGAAGAGCGTACCGCAACGCGAATGTGTTCCGGCAAGCCGAAGGACGTGCAATCGCGCACCGCGATGCGGCGGCCCAAAAGGTCGCCTCGCACCTTCCGAGCGTCGCCCACCCGGACCAGCACAAAGTTGGCGGCCGAAGGCACGGCGGGAATTCCCAGCATTTTCAGCTCGCCGTAGAGATAGGCCTTGGCCGTCGAGATGACCTCCCTGGCGGCGGCCACGTGGGCCGCGTCGTCCAGGGCGGCGATGCCCGCCGCTTGCGCAATCGCGTTGACACTCCAAGTCGGCTGGAGGCGGCGGGTTGCCGCGACGACCTCCGGTTCACCGACCAGGTAGCCAAGCCGTGCCCCCGCCAGCGCATGGGCTTTGGTCATGGAACGCAGAAGAGCGACGTTGCCGCCTTTGAGCAGAGAAGCCGAGTCCCATGGACAGTCGGCGAGCGGGGCGAAGGCATCGTCCACTGCGAGCAGACCGTCCCCGCCGACGGCGTCGCGGATTCGCAGCACGTCGTTGGGGTCAAGATAAACGCCCGTCGGATTGTTCGGGTTGCAGAGGAAGACCACCTTGGGCCGCAAACTCAGGATCGTCCGGACGGCCGCATCGATCGGCCATCGGAAGCCCCGGCCCTCGTCGGCTTGGACGCGATGTACCTCCGCGCCCGCCATGGCCGCCGCCGGTTCGTACTCCCCAAACGTCGGTCCGAATATCAAGCAGCGGTCCCCGGGCCGGAGGCAGGCGCGCGCCAAGAGGTGAATGAGTTCGGAGGCGCCGTTCCCGACGAACAGCCGGTTGAGTCCAACACCCAGACGGGTTGCCAGCGCCTCGCGCAGGGCCAGGCTCCGGCGGTCCGGGTAGGCGGAGATGTCCGCCTTGGCTGCGGCTTGCCGGACACGGTACGAAGGGCCCAAGGGGTTGATGTTGGCGCTGAAGTCGAGCACATCCTCGGGCCGGAGGCCCAGGGAACGCAGCTCCGCCGTGTCCAACCCGCCATGTACCGTGGCCGCTCGGCCCATTGCTCCCCCGTCAACCCGCAATCGCGTACCGTGCCGCGAGCAGCCCCAGGGCTAGGGCGAGCGCGAGGATGGCCGTCCGTTCCGCAATGCGCACCGCCCGGCCAATGTCGCTTGCCTCCGGCTCGCGAAAGTCGTCGCCCAGCCGGTAGTGTTCGGGTTTCTCCAAGCGCGTTCCCAAAAGCCCCGCCATCGCACTCATGGTTACCCCGGCATTCGGGCTGGCGGTGCGTCTGGCGTCGCGCAGCATGGTTCGCCGACCGCGCCTTGCCGGGAGCCGGGACATCGCGCCGGTCAACAGGATGCACAATGCGCTCAACCGGGCTGGGACGAGGTTCACGAAGTCATCCAAGCGAGCGGCAGCCTTCCCCAGGTATTCGTACGAGCCGCGGAAGCCAATCATACTGTCCAACGTGTCCATCGCTCGATAGGCTACCGCGCCGGGAACGCCGAGCACGGCGAAGGCCAGCCACGGCCCCACGTAGCTGTCCGTCGTGTTTTCGGCGACGGACTCGATGGCCGCGCCGGCCACTTGGGGCGGCGTGAGTGTAGCGGCGTCGCGGCTGACGAGACTGCGTAGGCTCTCCCTTGCGGCGTCCAAGCGGCCTTCGTCGAGGGCACGGCGCGTTTGGCCCGCGGCCGAGGAAAGGCCTCTGACCGTGAATGCGGTACGGAGCACTATCGCCCCTCCCGCCGCGTAAGCAATTGGGCCGATGGACATCAAGGCCGTCATTGCAAGCCAGGCAAGCGCGCCGGAACCGCCCACGACCACGACGACAATTCCGCAGCCGAAGAGGAAGGCGGCAGGCGGCTTCCGTGGAGCGGCGCGTGTTAGGGCGGCGATGACGCGCCCGGTCCAGACCACGGGATGGACCCTCGCCGGAGGCTCGGGCAGGAGCCGGTCAAGCGCCACGGCCAGCAGAAGGACGACGGCGTGCAGGGCTAGGTTTTCCCACCATGCCGAAAACACACTTGGGTAGATGATGGCGCCTCGACGCTATTGCCGCCGCAGCGCTTCGATGGGGTCGATGCGGGCGGCGCGGATAGCGGGATAGACTCCGAAGAGGAACCCCACGGCTAGGGCGGTGAGCAGCGGTGCCAGTATCGTGCTCGTCGAGACCAGCGCATGGATCTCCTCGCCGCCGGCACGGAGGTTTTCGAGGATCTCGGCGGCGGCAACCCCAAGGCCGATCCCCACTGCTCCTCCCAAGACGCCGACGAGAAGCGCTTGGGCGAGGAATTGGTAGAGGATGTCGCGCGGCTTTGCGCCCACCACGCGGCGCACTCCGATCTCGCGGCGCCGTTCCCGGACGGTCGCGTGCATGACGTTCATCACGCCGACGCCCCCCGCGAACAACGCGATTCCCGCGATACTGGCCAAAAAGACGGTAACCAAGCCGCTGATCTCGGTCTCGGCGCCGATGATGTCCCGCTCGGTCGTGAGGGTGAAGTCGTCCGCGCCGGTGAGGTTGTGCTTGCGCCGCAGCGTGTTTCGCACTTGCTCTTCGGCCTCGTCGAGCCGGTCGCTCGATACGGCCTGGACGCTGATGAGCGCCACGCTGCGATCGCCGGGCGCGTCCGTCAGGTTCGCGTAGGCCGTCGTAATCGGCGCAACGACGACGTCGTCTTGCACGCCGGCGCCATCGCCGACCTCCCGTAGGAGTCCTACGATCAGATAAGGGCGCTCGTTCAGGAGGACGGTGCTCCCCACGGGGGAGATTCCGCCGAAGAGCTCGAAGCTCACCCGGCTCCCCAGCACGGCGACGAGGGCCTCGGTCGCGACATCCTCGGCGGTGAGGAAGCGGCCTTCGGCCACAGCGAAGTTTCGAACGGGCGCTAGTGCAGCGGTCGTCCCGATCACCGTAACGCCGGCGCGCCGCTCTTGGACGCGGGCCTGCGCGAACGCGCTCGCTTCCGGCGCGGCGCGGGCGACGGCGGGCGCGGCGCCGGAGGTCAGTTCCCAGGCATCTTCGAGCGTGAGCGCGCCGAGTGCGTCGCCGGCGGGCCGCACGAGGATCAGGTTCGTGCCGACCTGGGCCACCTCGTTCCTGGCGGCGGCGTCGGCGCCGGCCGCGACCGCCAATACGGCGGTCATTGCTCCCGCGCCGATGGCGATCCCGAGCGCCGTGACAAGCGAAAAGGGCGCGCTGAACCGGAGGGCACGCACCGCTTCGCGGAGGATCCTGAAGGGGCTCACGCCTCATCTCCAACGCTCAGCCGCTCGTCGCCTACGATCCTGCCGTCGCTGATGGTGAAGGTGCGGTCGGCGAAGTCTTGGACTTCACGATCGTGGGTGGCGATGACGACAGTGAGGCCATCGCGTTCCTTGAGGTCTTGGAGGAGTGCGAGGACGGCGCGGCCCGCCTCGGAGTCGAGGCTGCCCGCCGGCTCGTCGGCGAGCAACACCCGGGCGCCGTTCACCAACGCCCGCGCGACACCCACCCGTTGTTGCTCTTCTCCGGTCAGCGACTCCGGCCGGTGAGACGCGCGGTGCGGGAGTCCGACTCTCTCGAGGGCCTGCATGGCGCGAGCCTCGGGTCGGCGCACCGGCGTGTAGCGCAGAGGGAGTGTGACATTTTCCAGCGAGGTCAAACTGGGAAGCAGGTTGAATGTCTGGAAGACGAACCCGATCTCCCGTCGCCGCAGCTCGGTGACGTGGTCGCTACGAAGTCCGCCCACGTGTATCCCGCGGAGTTGATAAAAGCCCATGGTCGGGTGGTCGAGGCAGCCCATGATGTTCAGCAGGGTCGTCTTGCCGGACCCCGAGGGTCCTACGAGAGCCGCCATCTCGCCATAAGCGACGTCGATATTCGCGCCGCGCAGGGCCTCGACCGTGATTTCGCCTGCCGTGTAGGTGCGCTCGATGTTCCGCAGGCGCAGGTGGGGCGTGGAGCTGCTAGGTTGCGCCATGGGCTTGGGCCGACCTCGGGCTGGGGCTGGCGTAAGGGGCGAGCGCTTGGGCGAGGGGGACATCCTCGCTCGGGGTTTGTGCGAGCAGCACCCGGTCGCCCTCCGCCGCGCCGCTATTAATCTGCACCCAGAGGGCGTTACCCTTCCCCAGGGTTACCTGCCGGTCCCGCAGGATCCCAGCAGCGTCGAGCATACGCACCAGCGTCCTGCCATCCTCACGATAAATTGCGTCCCGCGGCGCGAACAGTGAGTCGCCAACTTCACCGACGACGACGTGGACTTGTACCGATAGCCCCGAGAGTGACGAGGCGGAACCGGTGATGGATTGATCGAGGCTAATCGCCACGTCGTACGTCGTGGCGCCGTCGCGCTCCACGGGCAGCAGCGCGATGGATTCCACCACGCCGTCGACGACTTCGAGCGTCGATTCCAGACTGACAAGCGCGCGCTGTCCCTCCGCCATCCTGACGACTTCCGCCTGCCCTACCGACGCCGCGACGAGGATCTTCGTCGGGTCGATTAGGACGATCGCCGGCGACCTGGTGTCCGCCGCGGCGCCGGGCCCGGTGCGCACTTCGGCAATGACGCCGTCGAACGGCGCGGTCAAGGTTGTGCGTTCCAAGCGCAGCCTGGCGACTCCGAGGCGGACTTGCGCCCGCTCCACGGCGGCCGCGGCTTCGGACAGCTGCTCGTCGATGCCCTCGGTCTCGACCCGGTCGCGTTCCCTAAGGGCTGCCTCCAGGGTGGCTGCTGCGGTGGCGACTCTCGCTTCGGCGAGAGCGATGTCGCTGGGATCGGGGTCCCTTTCAAGTGCTATCAGGGCTTGCAGCGCCTCCCCGACGCGCGCTTGGGCGAGAGTCACTCGGGCCTCGGCCAAGACTACCTGCTCCGTTGGCCGCGGGGCGGTGACATTGGCCAGTTCCGCTTCCCCTGCCGCGAGTGTGGCCCGGGCCTCGGCCAGGGCCGATTCTGCCGCTGAGACGTCGGCGCGCGCCATCTCGGCCGCGGCTTCCGCGGCCTCGATTGCCGCCTGTACGGCTGCCGCTTCGGCTGCGGCCGCCCGCTGGTCCGCCTCGACCCGGGCCATGCTCAGCGCCGCGCGGGCCTCGGTGACCGTCCGCCAAGCCGTCTCAACCTCCTCCAAGATCAGGGCGCCCGCGACCCCGGTCGTCTCATCCCCGCCGCCGGGAGGCCATTCGATTCCACGGTCGCGGAAGAAGGGAGTAACCGCTTGTGGCAGCGCGACGCTCCCCAGCAGCGTCGTGGTAGGAGGAAGTCCGCGTGCGCGCAGTTCAAGGGGTGACGGCAACGTCGCCTCCGCATCGGCGGCCAGGCCGAAGACGCGCCGCACGACGGCGCGGTACTCGTGTTCGGCGCTTGCCACCGAGGCCTCTAGCTCGGGAGAGCTTTCTATCGGCCCGA
>DAOUKZ010000171.1:0-3410 GCA_034420775.1 Dehalococcoidia bacterium | reverse complement strand
CGCGTCCCCGCGTTCTCAGCGAAGGTGACAGTGGCGGGGCCCGTTATCGTAGTCAGCAGTTCGGTTACGTTTTCGACGGTCACGAGAAGTTGCGTGGAGTCGGTGTTGTCGCCGTCACTGACTTGCACGGTGAGCTCGTACGAACCATCCCCATTGGCGTCATCCAGGGTTTCGTAATCCTTCGCAGTTTCAAAGCTCAGAACGCCATCACCAGTCAATGTGAAAGCGGCGGAATCGGCTCCGCCCGTCTTCGACCACATCAGGTCGCTGGCTGCGGTGTCGGGATCGGTCGCAGTGAGGGCGCCTATTGCAGTCGCACCTTCCTCGATAGCGAAGGGGCCGATGCTCGTAATCTCAGGTGCGGCGGTGGTTTGGGCGAAGGCGGGGGACGACTGCAAGCTGGCGAGCGCGAGCATAACCAAGGCGATGGATAGCAGCATCCATAAGCGGTTCATCTCCCCTCCTCCCGGTCGTTAGCGAACGTCGTAGTCGACGTTGGCCTGCTGGCCCAGGGCGACGGGCCGGAGGTCAGCGTCGCCACGGAGACCGCGACGAGCAAGAACAAGCCGGTCGGCTGCCATGTCTTCATGGCAGACCGGAGATTCGGGGGGTGAGCATGTGCTGCCGTGGACTGGCGCGTGTCCGGCTGCCGCCGTGTCGTCGGCTCCATTCACCGAATGCTGAGCATAGATGCTTCATGATACAAACACCCAACTTGAGTATATCCAAGTAGGTGTGTAGTTAGTGTGCTTTTTGGGTCTTTTATCCATGTAGTTATTGTGCTCTTTGATAGAATGACGCAGAATAGAGCAGAACGGGCCTGTTCACGGGCAGAGCCCGCCGCTCTACGTTCGTGGCCCGAAACCCCTCCAATGGAGGTGATGCGTTGAAGGAAGCCGATCGCTATCTACGGGAGAACGAGTCTCTTCGCAGCCGCCTCTCCAGGCTGAGCAAAGCGAGTCTCCGCATCATCGAAGACCGTGACCTCGACACCGTTTTGCAGGAGATCGCCGACGAGGCCCGCTCCCTGACCGGCGCCCGCTACGCCGTGGTCGCCACACTCAGCGAGTCCGGCGAGGCGGAGGCCCTGTTGACCTCCGGCCTAGACGACAGTGAGGCCCGTCGCCTGTGGGAGATTCCGGGAGGGCTGTGTTTCTTCGAGTACCTCAGCGCCATGGCAGACCCGCTGCGGGTGGCGGACTTCGCCGCGCACGCGAGGTCCGTGGGGCTCCCCGAGTTCCTCCCGCCGATGCCTATGAGCTCCCTGCTGGCGGCTCCCGTCCGCCACCGGGGCGCCGGAGTAGGCCACATCTATGTTGCCAGGAGCGGACCCGGCGAAGAGTTCAGCCGGGAGGATGAGGAGACGCTGGTGATGTTCGCCTCCCAGTCCGCGCTGGTCATCTCCAATGCCCGCAGACTCCGGGACGAGCGGCGGGCCAGGGCGGACCTGGAGACGCTGATCGACACCTCGCCCATCGGGGTGGTCGTTTTCGATGCGCGGACGGGGACGCCGGCGTCCTTCAACCGGGAGGCGAGACGGCTGGCCGACGGCTTGCTCGGGCCGGGCCAGTCGCCGGAGGAGGTCCTGGACACGCTGACCATCCGGCGGGCGGACGGGCGGGAGACGGCCCTGCCGGAGCTGCCCCTGGCCCGGCTGATGAGTGCGGGAGAGTCGGTGCGGGCCGAGGAGATGACGCTGCTGGCGCCCGGCGGGGGCCGGGTGTCCGTGCTGGTCAACGCAACGCCCATCCGCTCAGGCGGCGGAGTGGTGGAGTCCTACGTGGTTACCCTGCAGGACTTGACGGAGCTGGAAGAGTTGGGCCGGTTGCGGGCCGACTTCCTGGCGATGGCGAGCCATGAGCTGCGTGCACCGCTGACCTCCATCAAGGGTTCCGTCGCTACGCTGCGGGATCTGGGACCCTCCCTGGACCCGGCGGAGACGCTCCAGTTCCACAGGATCATCGAAGACCAGGCCGACCACATGCAGGGCCTCATCACCGATCTGCTGGATGTGGCACGCATCGAGGTGGGCGCTCTGTTGGTCTTCCCTCAGCCCACCGACGTGGACGCACTTGTGGACCAGGCCAGGATCACTTTCCTGAGTAGAGGGGAAGGGCACGATGTCCATGTCGAACTCCAGCCCGACCTGCCGCGGGCGACGGCCGACCGGCGGCGCATCGCCCAGGTGCTGGACAACCTCCTCTCCAACGCAGCCAGTCACTCCCCGGAGACGTCCGGCATCCGGGTCACCGCCGTGCTGCGCGGCGTCCACGTGGAGGTCTGCGTCGCCGACGACGGCGTGGGGATATCCGCCGAGCGACTGCCGCTTCTGTTTGGTAGGTCCTCCATGCTCGACGGCGACGACGGAGAGGGCGGACTGGCGAGGTCAGGCATGGGGCTCGCCATCTGCAAGGGGATCGTGGAGGCGCACGGTGGCCGGATATGGGCGGAGAGCGACGGTCCGAGCCTGGGAGCGCGGTTCACCTTCACCCTTCCGGTGGTTGAGGAGACCCGATACGCGGAATCGTCGGAGGGGGCGCAGCCCTCATCGCGGCGACGGTCCGGCAGGAACCGGGTCCGCATCCTGGCGGTGGACGACGACCCGCAGACGCTCAGGCACGTGCGGGCCGCGCTGTCGGAAGCGGGCTACGAGGCCATCGTGACCGGCAACCGGAGGAGGTGGGCCGCCTCGTGGAGGAGACGAGACCCCACATGGTCATTCTCAACCTGATGCTGCCGGGCGCCGACGGGGTCGATCTGCTGGAGGACATCCGCGGGCTTACCGACGTGCCGGTGATCTTCCTGTCCGCCTACGGCGGTGATAGGAACGTGGCGCGTGCGCTGGAGGCGGGGGCCGATGACTACATCGTCAAGCCCTTCTCTCAGACGGAGCTGGTGGCGAGAGTCCAGGCGGTCCTGCGCAGATGGACGGCGACCAGGTCAGCGGAGCCGCCCGAGCCCTACGCGGTTGGCGAGTTGACTGTCAACTACGCGGAACGCAGAGTATCTCTGGCAGGCCATCCCGTGCAGCTGACGGACATCGAGTACCGGATGCTTCTGGAGCTGTCGGCCAACGCCGGTCGGGTGCTGGCCCACGCCGAGCTCCTGCAACGGGTCTGGGGTCAGGCGCACTCCGGCCGTGCCGGCGCCGTGCGCTCCGTCATAAAGAACCTGCGGCGCAAGCTGGGCGACGACGCCGGCAACCCCGCCTACATCCTCAACGAGCCCCGCGTCGGCTACCGGATGCCGAAGGGGGTGGTGGATGCGGGAGCGTGAGGAATCAAATGGCCATAAGGGTTCAAGAAACCAAAATGGAGCGCGAATAGGGCGTCACCATATGCAACAGAAGCCACCAATTGATCAAGAGCAACTGACCAAACTTAGCTGTGATGCTTATGCGTTTGTCAAAG
>DAOUKZ010000170.1:0-30256 GCA_034420775.1 Dehalococcoidia bacterium | reverse complement strand
CGCGGGCCATGCGACAAGTGGTGGCAAGGTTCTTGCGTTGCTGTCTGATGGTCGTACTCGCTACGGCCGTCGCCGGTCCGCTCGCCCCCGCGGACACGCTGCTTGGCCAGGGTACGGGGGTGGTATGGGTGGCGCCCTTCGATTCCCCGAGTGGCGCCTCGGTGACCATCGGAGGGAGTGGATTTCCTGCGGAAACGGAGCTGTCGGCGCTGACGTTCGGGCGGGCAAGTGCCCTACCTGAGCCGGTGCCAGTGACCGACCGGTCGGGAAGTTTCAGGGCATGGGTTACGGTTCCCGACTCGCCGGACGGCGGTTCGTTGGCTCCTGGGCCTGTGATTCTCCGGGTGGTAGTAGGGAACGTCGTGGGGAGGACTTCTTTCGCCATTCCCACGCCCTCGATCTCCCTGTCGAGCGGTACCGTGTGGCCAGGGCAAGCGCTTACGATCACAGGCACGGGCTTCAGAGCCAATTCTCACGTGGACACGGTCGACATCGGCCAACAGAACCAGGCGCCGAGGCCTAGTCCTGCCACCGACTTTCAGGGGGCCTTCACAACAAACGTGACCCTGCCGGACCTCAACCCTGGGGCGTACACGGTGACAGTGAGCACGGCAAACTTAACGGCCACGGCACCCATCAAGATCGTAAGCACTCCCGGAGAACCGACGGCCCCATCGCCCCCCGAGGACGCCTTCCGCGAGCTAAGGTCGAGGGGCTTGCTGGTCATGTCGGCGGTTGCGCCGCAAGGCGAGACGACTTTCGGTGCCTATGTGCCGGATCTGCCAGGCGACTCACTGCCCTTTGTTGTCCCGCACTCGACCCTTGCACTGACACTGACCAAGGACACGCTCGTCTCCGTCAGCGGCCGGAGGGCGGTGCTGGTGCCGGCGCATGAGACGACCTTCTTTTCCGTCGGGTCGGTAGTGTCGGTGCAAGTCGGCTCCGAGGTGGACGACCAGGCGGCGCAGACAACAACGCGAAGGGCGACGGGCGTGGTGAGACTATCGCCTCCATCGGCGGTGGCCGGGCAGGTGGTGATGGTCTCCGGGACAGGCTTCCCCGCGGAGACGGCGCTGTCGGCGCTAAACTTCGGGGAGGTCGATGTCCTGCCCGACCCAACACCGGTTACCGACGCATCGGGGAACTTCATTGTACGGATGACGGTTCCCTCCTCGAGGGAAGACGGCTTCTCGGCCCCGGGAATGGTGGTAGTCACTGCGGAAGCGGGGAACATATTGGGGACGATGCCCTTGACCATGACCGTGCCGAGGATTGCGCTTTCGTCGGACGAGGCGCTGCCGGGCGACGTACTGACCATCACCGGCGAGGGCTTCCTACCCAACGCCGATGTCGACACGTTCGATTTCGGGTGGGCGAATCAGGCTCCGATACCCGCTCGGATGACCGACGACGAAGGCGCTTTCAGAGCGACCGTCAGTGTTCCTGCAGTGAACCCCGGCACGTACACCATAAGAGTGCGCACGGGACCGAAGGTCACAGCCACGACGCCGATAAGGATTCTGAGCGGCTACATCAATGGCGGGGTCGTCCCGCAGGTTGTCTTCCGACCATTGACTGCGCGAGGCCTGCTGGTGCTGGCGGCGGCCCCATCGAACGGGACACGGTTCGGCGCCTATGTGCCGGACTTCCCTGGCAACACGCTGACCGTGCTCAAGCCTCTCGGCAAGCTGGTTCTAACGCTAACCAGGGATACGCTCGTCTCGGTGAGCGGCCGGCCGGCGGTGTTGGTGTCGGCGCACACGCCGACGCTCCTCACCTTTGGCTTGTCAGTTTCGCTAGAAGTCGAGGACTAGCGCCCCGGCCCTAGTCGCCCGTTCCCTCACGCCAGGGAAGGCCCTCGGTGATGCGGAGAAACTCGTCCTTGAGGGCCTCGTTGGCGACGATGATGGAGGGGCTCTCCAGCGAGATGGGCGCGCCGTTGCGGTCGGTGACGACCCCGCCCGCCTCCTGAGCGAGCAGGATGCCCGCCGCGATGTCCCAAGGCGCGAGACAGTGGTGGAAATAGACGTCGGCGCGGCCCGATGCGGCGTAGGCGAGCCCCAACGCCGCCGACCCCATGATGCGGACGGCCTGCATCCCCGGCCAGAGCCGGTCGAGGAGTTGCAACGCGAAGCCGGCCATGGCGTCGTTGTAGCCCATGTCGGTGGCCAGCGTGGCCATGCTCAGGCTCGTCCTGTCGGAGACGCGCACGGGCCGGCCGTTGCAGGTCGCTCCCCCGCCCTGCCTCGCCTGAACATCTCGTCGCGCGTGGGGTCGTAGGTGGCGCCGTAGATGACCTCGCCGTCGCGCGCCAAGGCGATGGTGGTGGCGAAGTAGGGGACCCCGATTGCGTAGTTCCGGGTGCCGTCTACGGGGTCGACGATCCACACGTAGGGGGAGTCCGCGCTCCCGCTTTCGCCCGACTCCTCCGCGAGCACTCGGAAGCCGGGGTACTCGGCGCGGAGGCGCTCCAGGATCAGGGCTTCGGCCTCGAAGTCGACGTCGGTGACGAGATTGGCGCGGCCCTTCGGGCGCACGTTCTTCTCGCCGTCGAACCGGTCGAGGAGCAGCGCACCGGCCTCACGAAGCAAGGGAAGGGCGACCTCGCCGACCTCTTTGCCGCTGCGGGAACGTGGGATATCCGCCATGAAGGGACGCCGCGGCCTCGGACGGGGCACGCCGAAGGTGAAGTCTAGCACCCCTTAGAATAGAAGGCGACCTTGCCATCGCCGCGCACCTCAAAGGGAGACACACACCGATGCCGAAAGGACGCAAAGGCTCGCTGCTCGTGCTGCAGTCCGGCGGGCCGACACACGTCATCAACCAGAGCCTGGCCGGGGTGTACTACGAGGCCGAGCGCAGCGGCGCCTTCGAGCGGGTCTACGGGGCCGACCACGGGCCCCGCGGCCTCATCGCCGGCAACTTCATCGACCTCTCCGCCCAGACCGAGGCCGTTTGGCGCGCCGTCGCCCGCACACCGGGATCGGCGCTGGGTACGGCGCGCCGCAAGATCACCGACGAGGACATCCCCGCCGTCTTCGAGGCGCTGCAGTCGCACAACGTCACCTGCGTGATCAACATCGGCGGCAACGACTCCGCCGAGAACGCCCGCCTCTTCGGCGAAGCGGCGCGGAGCCGGGACTACCCCCTCACCGTGATAGGCGTCCCCAAGACCGTCGACAACGACCTCCCGGCGACGGACCACTGCCCCGGCTTCGGCAGCGCTGCCCGCTACCTCGCCCTCGCGACGATGAGCACCGCCCGGGACGCGGAGGCCATGGGCGTCGACCGTCCGATCCTGGTCCTGGAAGCGATGGGGCGCAACGCGGCGTGGCTCGCCGTCTCGGCGGGCATGGCCAAGCGGGAAGAGCGCGACGCCCCGCACGCGATCGTCAGCCCCGAGAAGGTCGTTCACGAGGACCGCTTCCTCGCCTTGCTGGACGAAGCGATGACCAAGTTCGGCTACGCCGTCGCCGTCGTCGCGGAGAACGCCAAGGGCCCCGATGGGCCGCTGGGCGCCGGAGGCGAGCCCGACTACGTCGACGAGTTCGGTCACGCCTACTGGCCAAGTCCGGCGCACTATCTGTCCCGCCTGGCGAGCCGGCGGTTGAAGGTGCGCGCCAATTTCACCAAGCCGGGGATGCTGGCGCGGTCGATGGCCCCCACCGTCTCTCAGGTCGACGCCCGGGAGGCGCGGATGGTCGGCGAGGCGGCGGTGCGCTACGCCCTGCAAGGGGAGACCGGCAAGATGGTGACGCTGGTGCGCGCCCCCGAAGGCCCCTACCGGTGCGACGTCGGCTTGGCCCCCCTGGAAGCCGTCGCGGGCAAGGAGCGCCTGCTCCCCGAGGGCTTCTCCGAGCCGGTCACCGATCTTCCCACGCGCCTCTTCCGCGACTACGCCCGCCCCCTCATGGGCGGCCCCCTCCCCCGCTTCGGCCGCTTCCGCTAGCCGCTCGCGGCGCGGTGCGACTCCTCGATCGCGGCGGCGAGTGTCCCGGCGAACTCGTCGCACACCTTGGGCAGGACGGGCGCCAGCAGCGCATTCACCATGGGGCCCTGGAAGCCGCCGGGGACCAGCTCGAGGTGCACGTGCATCGAAGTCGCGCCGCCGTCCGCCGGCGCCGCGCTAAAGGCGCCCGAGCCCGCGACGTTGTCGTTCGTCGCCTCCAGCGTGAACGCGACCTTCGACGGCTCGTCCCATTCGGTGATGCGGACGTGGAAGGTCACCGCCTTGCTCAGTTGACCGATTTGGCCCTTGAGCGTCCACAGCGACTCGTCATCGGACAGCCGCTCGTGGGACTGGTAGCCGGTCACCAGCGGCGCCCAGTTGTCCATGTCGCTGGTGAAGCGCCACACCGCCTCGATGGGAGCGCCGACCTCGCGGACGGCCTCGCCCACGGCCACGGCCTAGCCTCCCGACGGCAGGTCGCGTGACGGCCGCACCGCGGCGGCCTTCCCCGCGATGTAGCCGAACGTCATGGCGGGGCCCAGCGTCGCGCCGCCGCCCGGATAGGTGGGGCCGAAGACCCCCGCCGCCACGTTGCCCGCCGCGAACAGTCCCTCGATGAGGCCGCCGCGGTGGTTCTTCACCCGCGCGTTCGCGTCGGTGCGCGGCCCGCCGTTCGTCCCCAGCGCGCCCCACAGGATGGGGAGAGCGTAGAAGGGCGGCGTCTCCAGCGGGGAGAGCGTCCGCGTCGCGTCGTAGTCGCCCCCGGTGTGGGGGCCGTAGGCCCTGGCGCCCCGCTGGAAGTCGGGGTCGACGCCTTCGGCGGCGAAGCGGTTGAAGCGGGACACCTGCTCGTCGAGGCCGTCGGGGTCGATGCCGACCTTCTCCGCGAGCTCGCGAATGGTCGGCGCTTGATCGAGCCAGTCGGGAGCGGGCTCGCCGGGCATCATGGTGAAGATGATGTTCGTGCTCTTGCAGGCGTCGTCGAAGATCGCCCACGACGGGTAGTTGGGGTGCTCCTGCGCCACCGGGTCGAAGGTGTAGAACGTCTTCGGCAGGTCCATGTAAGTGGTGCACTCGTTGACGAAGCGCTTTCCTTTGGAGTTGACCAGCATCGCGCCGGGAAGCGTGGGGATGCCGCTGCCGGTGTGGGCGAGGGGGTGCCCCTCGAACTCCATCGTGGGGTCGACCACCGCCGGGCTCCACCAGGCCTGACCCATGTTCCCCAGCGCGGCCCCCGCCTCCATCGCCATGACGAGGCCGTCGCCGTCGTTGTAGGGCGGGCTGAGGGGATGGGTGAGGCCCTGCCGCAAGAAGGTGCTGACCAGCTCCCTGTTCCACTCGTAGCCGCCGGTGGCGAGGATGACGCCCCGCCGCGCGCCGACGTACAGGTCGCCGCCTTCGTGCTCGGCGAGCACGCCGACAACCGCACCGTCGCCGTCGAGCACCAGCTCGCGGGCCGGGGCCTCCGTCAGCGCCTCGACGCCGCGGTCGAGCAGCCCCTTGAACAGTGAGGCGACGAGTGCGCCGCCCATGGTGCGGATGTCGTTCTGCGCCCGTTCCGCCAGCAGCGCGAAGTTGATCTGCGACGGGTCGCTCGCGACGGAGCCTTCCTCCATCGTGATCGGCGGATAGATGGGGCTGATGCGCAGCCGCTGGGCCCACTCGCCCAGCTGCTTGGCGTCGAAGGGATGGTTCTCGATGGAGCGGCCCCGCTGCTTGCCGCCGGGGAACTGGTGGTAGTAGTCGGCGAACCAGCTCGTGGAGAACATGCGCAACGGCGTGTGGTCCTCAAGGTAGTCGATCATCTCGTGGGCGGTGTCGACGTAGACCTCGAGCAGGCTGGAGTCGGGCTCGATGCCCAGGGTCAGGCGGCGCAGGTAGGTCAGCGCGTCCTCGCGGGAGTCGTCGACGCCCACGGCGGCCATGTGCTTGTTGCGCGGAATCCAGGGCATCCCGCCGGAGACGCCGGTCGTCCCGCCGATCAGCGGGGCCTTCTCCAGCAGCAGCGTCTCGGCGCCGCCGTCGTGGGCCAGCGTGGCGGCCACGAGGCCGGCCCCTCCCGACCCAAGCACGACGACGTCGACTTCACGGTCCCACTTCGCGGGAATCTTGGCAGGCATGTTCGACCTCCCGCCGCGGCCGGGCGCGGCGTCGTTGGTGTAGGGGGCCTTCGGAACTACCGGCGGAGCATCTCCGGGTTGCGGGCTTCGATCATCCGCCGCAGGCCGTCCTTCCACGGCACCGTGGTGCGGCTCAGGTGTTGGTGCATGAGCTCGGGGTCCGGCGAGATGCTCCCGAGGGCCTGCTCGGTGTAGTCGAACTTGGGCTCGAGGCCGGTCAGCTCGCCCATGTGGGCGCACCACTCCTCGATGCTCGCCTCCTCGCTGCCGCCCCAGTTCAGGGTGAGCGCGGGCACGGACGCCGCCGCCAGCAGCTCCTCGACGTGGACGTCGATGTCGTCCTCGTGGATGGGCGCGTAGTAGTTGCCCAGCGAGGGGTGCACCGGGATCGGCAGCCCCGCCATCATCGCCAGCAGGTGGTAGTAGGGCCAGCCGCCGTTGTCGCCGAAGGGCACGTTGAGCCGGGCGATCACGGTGGGGAGTCCGAGCTGCGCGCAGGCGAACCGGGCCACGACCTCGCTGGAGATCTTGGAGATGCTGTACGTCGCCATGCCGGGGCCCATGACCACGTGGCTGTCGCCGAGACGGTCGGTCTCCTTTAGCTTGCGCCCGCCGGTGGGCTTGTAGACCGCGGTCGAGGAGCAGTGCAGGAAGGCCTTCGCCTTCCGCGTGTGGTACATCAGCCGGCCCGTTCCCTCGCCGTTCACCGCGAGGTCGTAGTCGAAGTTGTCGTCGGGGCTCTTCACCACCGCGAAGTTGAGGACGTAGGTGAAGTCATCGTCGAGCGCGTCGAACGAGTCCACGCCCATATCCAGCTTGACCGCCCTGACGCCGGCCGCCTCGACGCGGGCCCGGTCGTCGGGGTTGCTGAAGCGCGCGATCCCAACGACCTCGTTCTCCTTCGCCAGGGTCTTGCAGACCGGAAACGCGACCTGCCCCGCGGGCCCGGTCACGAGGATCTTCTCACCTTGCAGCATGAGTGGCCTCCTCTATGGCGCCGCCGGCAGCGGGATGCGCCGGCGCCGGGCCGAAGGATAGCCTAGCCAACGGCGGAACGGTAGAGGCTGCCAGGGGAAGCCCAGGCCCGTCAAACACTGCACCCCTCTCTGGGGGGAGAGGGGTGCGGGTAGTCTCGTGAGGAGGGGCTGAGGCGCTAGGCGTTGAGGTTGTAGAGCTCGACGCAGTTGTCGGCGATGATCATGCGCCGCTCGTCCTCGGGGACGTCCTCGAAGTGTTTGGCGATGTACTCCTGCGACTTCGGCCACGTGCTGTTGATGTGGGGGTAGTCGCTGGACCACATGATCCGGTTGAGTCCGATGGTGTGCCGCTCGCGGACGCCGACGTAGTCCTCGATGAACGTGCCGTAGATGTGGCGGCGCCAGACTTCGCTCGGGCGCTCTTCCAGCGGGCTGTTGGTGTGGTAGCGGTGGCGCTCCCAGCTGTGGTCCATCCAGTCGACGATGAAGGCCATCCAGCCGATGCCGCTCTCGACGGAGACCAGCTTGAGCTTGGGATGGTTCTTGAGCACGCCGCTGAAGATCAGGCTTGTCATCGGCTCGGCCATCATGGCCTTGTTGACGGTTACGCTGACCAGCAGCATCTGCTCGAGGCCGCGGGTCCGCGGCTTGCCGCCCAGGTGGAAGTTGATCGGCATTTCGAGGTCTTCGAGGGCCGACCACAGCGGCTCGTAGACCGGGTCGATGTAGGACTTGTCGCTGGCGTCGGAGTTGTCCACCGCCGGGATCGAGGGGAGCAGGACGCCGCGCAGGCCCATCTTCTTGGCCCGCGTCGCCTCGGAGATGGCGAGGTCGATGTCCCAGAACGGGATCTCGGCCACGCCCACGAGACGGGCGGGGTTGGGCGCGCAGTACTCGGCGAGCCAGTCGTTGTAGACCTGCATCATCGCGAAGCGGAGCTCGCGGTCGGCCGTCTTCATCTCGACGCCGCCGCCGTCGCCGCTGCCGTAGAGCACCTCGGCGTCCACGCCGTCGGTGTCCATGTCGGTAATGCGCGCAATGGGGTCCCAGCCGCCGGCGTGGCCCTTCTGGGCGACGTCGCTCTCCGTCTTAAGCTTGGCGTAGTCCGCGCCCGCGGCGCCGGCCAGCGACATGAACTTCTGCTCGCGGCCCTCGAAGCGCAGGACTTCCTTGCCGTTCTTCTTCTCGACCCTCGGGGCCCGTTCCTTCAGCTCCGCCGGCACGCGGTCGGCGTAGATGGTGGGCGGCGGGTTCACGTGCGAGTCCGCCGAAACGCACTTGTAGTTGATCTTTGTCTGCGTAGTCATCGATCCCTCCGTCGTATGCACTCAGGCCCGGCCTACGCCTAGCCTTTTCAGGCCGGACCTAGGGGTAGTCTACCGCTATCAACCAGAGGCGTCCACCGCGCCGGACGCTATACTCGGACGGCGCCGTTGCTTAGGAGGTTGCGCCATGGCAGAAGCCCGTTCCGCGAAGAGCCGCCCCAAGGAGATGCGGGGACGAATCACGCCCGACGGCATGGCGCGGATGCGGGCCCGCGTCGGCATCCTCGCCCCCCGTCCCAAACCCTTCAACACCATCGCCTCCGAGGACTCCATCCGCCACTACTGCTACGGCTACGGCGAGGACAACCCCCTCCACACCGATCCCGACTACGGCGCAACGACCCGCTGGGGTTCCGTCATCGCGCCGCCGGCCTACATGTCGACCTGTGGCAACGTGAACGCCAAACCCATCCCGCCCGACGTCCGCGAGAAGGGCCGGGCCGCCCTCAGCGGCGTCCCCAACTACCTCTCCGGCAATTCCTGGGAGTTCTACCGCCCCATCGTGCCCGGCGACGTCATCACCCGCCGCTTCTACATCTCGAAGGTCGAGGAGAAGGAGACCAACTTCGGCGGCAAGTCGGCCGTCGTGCACCACAAGAACGAGTACGTGAACCAGCGCGGCGAGCTTACCGGCGTGCTGATGAACTACTTCTTCCACGTCGAGCGCGAGGCGTCGGAGAAGAAGGGGAAGAACCTGACCATCGACGACCCCGCCTACGACGAGGAGTACCTGGCCAAGATCGACGAGGCCTACGCCAACGAGTACGTGCGCGGCGCCGAGCCCAGGTACTGGGAGGACGTCGCCGAGGGCGACCGGCTGCCCTCGATCGTGCGCGGCCCGCTCTGCGTCACCGACATCATCTGCTGGCACATCGCCAACGGCTTCGGGCAGTTCGGCGTCGGCCCCCTCCGCGCCGCCTATCGGAACCGCATGAAGGCCCCCAACTTCTACACGCTCAACGAGTACGGCGCCTGGGACGCCGCCCAACGCGTCCATTGGGACGCCATTCGCGCCAAGCGCATCGGCAACCCCCGCCCCTACGACTACGGCCGCATGCGCACCCAGTGGATGATGCAGCTCGTGGGCAACTGGGCCGGCGACGACGGCTGGCTCTTCCGCCACTCCGACCAGATCCGCAAGTTCAACTACATCGGCGACACGTCATGGGTCCACGGCAAGGTCGTCGGCAAGCGCGCCGAGGGCGTCCGCCGCATCGTCGACCTCGAAGTCTGGATCGAGAACCAGCGCGATGAGGTCACCGCCCCAGGCCAAGCCTCCGTGCTCCTCCCCTCCCGCGAGGCCGGCCCGGTCACCCTCCCCGGCGACACGGGCGACTACCAACCGGCCCCAATGGCCACGGACTACTCCGTGGTCGTGAAGTAGGAGCGGCGTCCGCGCTCCTTGGCGACAAGCCCCCGTCGCCCCATACTGGTGACGAGACGCCGCATCGGGAAGAATCGTCATGCCCACCCCTCGCAAGAAGACAGACCCCTTCAAACCCAAGGCTCGGATGACCACGCGGATCCGTCTGGGCGAGGACGGACAGATCGTCATACCTGAGAAGCATCGCAAGGCGCTCGGGGTCGAGCCTGGAGACAGGATGACCATCTCCTTCGTCGACGGCGGCCTACGCATCACGACCTGGAAACACGCGTTGGCGTGGCTGCAAGAGGAATTCCGCCGGCGCGTCCCACCTGGAGTGAGCTTGGTGGACGAGCTCATCGCGGAGCGGCGGCGCGAGGCCGCGCGCGAGGCTGCCGAGGACTAGGCCCCGCCTGTATTGCTGGAAGCGCCTACAGGCTGGACTCCCGCACCCATTCTCCAGAGGGCCTCGGACGGCGCGTCAAGTAGTGGGTGGTGGTTTGAATAGCGCCTCCCTCGTTTCTTCCACCCTATCTCTCACCACCTGCATCAGCGACCTCAAAAACGGCGCCTTATAGACCGTGACCTCTCTGTTTCCCGGTTCCATCGAATATCTGTTGCTAAGGAAGGGTGCAGGCCACCGCTCCAGATCCTTCCTAGTCAATTGAAGTTGCTGGAGTGACTTCACCGTCTCGTCTCTAAGGCCGTCAAATAGGACGGTCAAATCGTGCCTATGGGGGACGGGCTTCGGGGAGTTGTCTAGTGCCCAAAGCGACTTCATCCCAATCTCCATGGCGTAGCTGCTTATGACTGCCTGTACGTTGACTAGGGTGACTCCTTCGTCCCTACCAGGTGCTTCTAGGGAGTCTATTCTCTTCTGCAGATTCTCTAGCAAGTCGCAATAGACGCCCATCTCGTCTATGGCGTGATAAGACCGCCAATGTTCGTTTCCGAAGAGGAACCTTTCAACCGGAAAAGAAGCAACGCGCATCAACCACTCCCTCTACGACAAGCTCTACGAACAGGAATCGCGGTATAGCACGTTCAGCCTAGAAAACCCGCCGTCCGGCCGCCGGGTCCGGGGGCGTCAGCCCCAGGGAGATGAGGTCGGCGTCGAGGTTCTCGCGGTAGGCCTGGCGCAGCTCCTCGTTCGTGCGGCGCTTCAGCCCCCACTTGCGGTAGCGCTCGTTGCGCGGACTCTCCGCCCGCCCGAACATGTCCAGGGTGAGCGGGTACCAGAACCGCTCGATCTTCTTCTGGACCTTCGCCTTCGTCTTGGCGTCCTTCAGCAGCGGCCGCAGGTGGATGACGCCCATGCGGGCGTGCCGGTGCTCCTCCGCCGACTGCATCGCGGCGATGCGCGCGAACGGCGCGTAGCTCGACTCGATCCACTCGCTGATCTGGAAGGCGCCGAAGCGGTCGAAGAAGATGTTGGTGATGGCGAAGTCGAGCCAGGGATCGGTCTTCTTGGAGTGGGGGAACTCGAGCCGGCCGTGCTCCTCGATCTTGCGCGGCAGGTCGCCGTCGATCTGCGCGTAGACCTGATAGAACTGGTGCCCGTGCTTAATCTCCTCGTGGCAGAACTTCGCGATGCGCAGCATGGAGCGCGAGTCCGGCGCATGCTGCGACGCCATCGCCATGACGTCGGCGATGTGCCCCTCGAAGCGCCCGCCGACGCCGATCAGCTCCTCGCTGTTGTGATAGCAGAGCTCGAGCAGCGTCTCGCGGTACTCGTCGGGCATTTCCGACCCTGCGTCATACGTCCTGGGAGCGACCTCTCGCACCGTCACGCCTCCTGGTGCCGCGCCATGCGCGCACGGCCACCTACTCTACCGAAGACGGCGGCGCGGGTCTATCGTCGGGCTACGCCCGGGCCATGAAGGCGCGTAGCAGGGGCGCGATCTCGCCGGGGGCCTCTTCGGCGAGGAAGTGGCCGCAGTCGGCGAACTCGTGCGCCTCGGCGTTGGGCAACTCGGATCGCCAACGGTCGAGCTCCTTCTCGCGAAACGCGATGTCCTTAAGGCCCCAGAGCACCAGCGCGGGCTTCTCCCGGAACGTGGCGCGGTCGTCCCAGATCGACCGCAGCCAGTCGGTGGCGCCGATGATGGCGCCCGGCAGGGCGGCGCTCGCCGACCGCACCTCCGGCGTGGGCTGGGCGTTGCGGTAGTGCTCCATCACCGCCGGCGTCAGGACGCCCTTCCTGCCCACCGCCTTGGGCATGACCCTGTTGACGAAGACGTTGCGGCGCTTGATGAGATAGCGCCCCAGCCGGCTCGACATGATGAAGCTGAACATCTTGAAGTGCAGTTCACGGTCGACTGGCCAGCACCACGTGTTCGCGATGACGATCCGCTTGACCCGGTCCGGGTGCTTGCGCGCGAAGTCCAGACCGATCGGCCCGCCCCAGTCCGTCAGGAACAGCGTCACATCCTGAAGGCCGAGGTGATCGAGCAGCGCCGCGAACGCGCCGGCATGCGCCTCCGGGGTCTGGTCCTCACGCCGCTCGCTGCGGGACGACAGGCCGAACCCGACGTGGTCGGCGGCGACGCACCTGAACCCCGGCCGCAGTTCCCTGATCAGGTGCCGGAACTCGAACGACCACGACGGATTGCCGTGCACGAACACGATCGGCTCGCCCGCGCCCTCGTCGACGTAGTGCATCGACTTACCCGACGGGGTGGTAAAGAACCTGCTCTCGAACGGGAACATCTCGTCCGACACCCAAGCGGGGCGCGAGGCTGACCCTTGGTCCATCAGGAGGTCTCCTTGGCCGATTACGGCGCCCAAAGGATAGGGCGTGAGCCGGCGCCGGCCAATGCCCCGTTGTCTACGGCGGGAAGCGGTAGACGACGGGCAGCTCGTCGCAGGAGATCGTCCCGATGACGCCCTCGAGGGCCGCCAACGGAGCCAGCCAACGTAACTTTGGCACTACTCGGCGTCTTCCGCCCGTTCGGGATTGACCCTGCCCAGGAAGACGTCGGTCAGGATGTTCGTCTCCCGCACCGACTCCGGCGTGCCGTCGTGCGCGACCATGCCCTTGTCCAGCACGTAGGCCCGGTCGGCGATTCCCAGCACGCCTTTGATGTTGTGCTCGACGATGAAGGTGGTCATCTTCAGCCGCTCGTTGATCTCCGCGACCTTCTGGAAGACTTCCTTGACGATGATCGGCGCGAGCCCGAGCGTCGGCTCGTCGAGGAGCAGGACCTCCGGCGCGGCCATCAGCCCTCGCCCCAGCGCCAGCATCTGCTGCTGTCCACCGGACATCTGGCTCGCCAGGTCGCGGCGCTTCTCATGGAGAACGGGAAACAGCTCCATCACCGAGTCCAGGCGGCGGGCCTGCTCCGCGCTGTCGTTCAGGTACAGGCAGCCCATCTCCAGGTTCTCTTCGATGCTGAGGTGGGTGAAGACGCGCCTTCCTTGCGGCACGAACGCGACGCCCTTCTTCACGATCTCGTGCGTCGCTTCGTAGAGCGGCTCGCCCCGCAGGTAGACCGTCCCCGCGACCACCGGCGCCAGCCCCATGATGGCCTTGAGCACGGTCGACTTCCCCGCCCCGTTCGGCCCCATCACCGCCACCAGCTCGCCCGTGCGGACTCCGAGCGACACGCCTTCGAGCGCCCGCACCGCCCCATACCGCACGGAGATGTCGACGAGCTCCAGGAGCATCTCGTCGCCGGCGGCTCCGTCGCCGTTCACGGTGCTAGAGTGTTGCGTTGTTTCTTCCGTTGCGTTCATGCGGTTCTTTCAGTGCTACATCCCGAGGTACGCCTCGATCACCTCGGACCGGCCCAGGACCTCATGCACGTCTCCCGCCGTCAGCAGCCTTCCGCTGTCGAGGACGATGATGCGGTCGGGAAGCTCCCGCACGATGTCCATGTTGTGTGAGATGAAGATCAGGGTGCGGCCTTCGTCCCGCAGCCGCCTCACGATGCCCTTCACCCGCTCGATCATCTGCGGAAAGAGGCCGGCGAAGGGCTCGTCGAACAGATAGGTCTTGACGTCCAAGGCCAGGGCGCGGCCGATCTCCAGCAGCTTGCGCTGACCGTAGGACAGGTCCATGGCGAGCGAGTCCCGCTTCTCCCACATCCCCACGTCCTCCAGTATCCGCTGCGCCTTCTCCCGGTGGCTCGCCGTCGTCCGTTCGATCATGGCGGGGAAGAGCCGCCGGTTGGTCAGGACGACCATGATGTTGTCCCACACCGAGATCTGATTGAAGAGCCGCACCTCCTGAAACGTCCTGGCGAGGCCATGGGACGGCGTCTCGTGCGCCTTGACGACCCTGAGCCCGAGACCGCCGATGATCACCATGCCGCCGTCGAGGGGCAGCACCCCGCTCAGCAGGTTGACCAGCGTCGACTTCCCCGAACCATTGGGGCCCACGATGCTGGTGATCCCCGTCTTGGGAATGACGATGCTGAGCTCGTCCACCGCCTTCACGGCCCCGAAGTGCTTGGAGATGTCGATGGTCTCCAGCGCGTAATCGTCGGTGTCGGGACGGTCGGCGGTCACAGCTTGTACCTCCCCGTCAGGCCTTGCGGCCGGAACAGCATAAGCACTACCAGCAGGATGCCCAAGACCACCTGCCGCGCTTGGCCGATGTGCTCGTTCGGCAGGAACGGGAGGAAGCGCATCCCCTCTTCCAGCAAGACAAAGGCCATGGCCCCGAGCAGCGAGCCCCAGATGGTCGCCAGCCCTCCCAGGATCACGATCGACACCAGGAGCACGGACTCCAGCAGCACGAACGAGTTCGGGTCGACGAACGTCGTCCAACTTCCGAACAAGCCCCCTGCGAGCCCCGCCATCATCGCCGAGATCACCCAGATGGCCAGCTTGTAGCGGGTCACCTGGTAGCCGAAGACCTCGGCGGCCTGCTCGTCCTCCCGGATCGCGGTGAGCACCCGCCCGAAGGAGGACGTCACCAGCCACCAGGCGATCAGCACCACCAACGCGAGGGCCACGAAGCAGAACAGCAGGAACTCCAGCTCGCCATCGAAGATCCACCCGCCGATCTGCGGCCTCGAGATGTCGTGGATGCCGAACGCGCCCCTGGTCAGGCCCCGCCAGTTCAGAAAGACGTTGAAGGAAATGATAGCGAAGCCGAAGGAGACCAGCACATAGATGTCGTCTCTGAACCGGTTGAAGACGACGCCGACCACCACCGCCACGAGGCCAGCCAAGAGCACGCACACCGGCAGCGCGGCGAAGAACGGCCAGCCGAAGGTGGGTATGGACTCGGTCCGCAGCGTCTCGTACGAGGTCTGCGACGTCAGAATCGCCATCGCGTAGGCGCCGATGCCGAAGAAGCCGATGTGGCCTACCGAGAGGAGTCCGGTGAATCCCACCACCAGGTTCAGGCTGACCGCCAGGATCGCCCAGATGGCGAAGACCGTCCCCACGGTGATCGCGAAACCGTGACCCTGCCACACGGCGAAGGCCACGGCCCAGGAGATGACGAGCAGGTTCGCCCACAGCTCAACCTTCCCCCGGCTGAGCCGGAGGAGCTCCCGGGGGTCGCGCGCAGTCACCCGCGATAGCATCACGACACGCTACTTCCTCGCCAACAGGCCCATGGGCCAGAACGACAGGAACAGGATCAGGATCACGAAGGCGATGACATCTTTCCACTCGCCGGCGAGGTCCCAGATGCCGAACTGCTCGACCATGCCCAGGACGAAGCCGCCGACGATGGCCCCGTACAGGTTGCCGATGCCGCCGACCACCGAGGCGATCCACCCCTTCAGCAAGAGCAGGAGCCCCATCCGCGGCTGGATGGCCGTGTCGTGGCCGCTGAGGAGTCCGGCCAGTGCGGCGAAGACCGCCCCGATGAAGAACACGATGGCGATGACCACCGTCGTGTTGATCCCCACGACCTTCGACACCTCTTCGTCGTCGCCGATCGCCCGTACCGTCCTCCCGAAGGCGGTCCGCTTGAGCAGGAGCAGTAGTCCGGCGAAGCCGGCGAACGCCACGCCGATGATGAAGATGTTGAATCCCTTGATGTTGGCGCCGCCAATGGTCAGAGGCTCGCTGCCGAACGGATCGGGCAGCGGGCGCGGCGCGCTTTGGAAGATGATCACGATGAAGGCGCTGATCGCGAGCAGAATGCCGAGCGTCGCGACGAGCATCACCAGCGGCGACCTCGCCCGCTGGCGCATTGAGACGTACAGCCCCCGGTACAGGGCCAGCCCGACGCATCCCGCCAGGAGGCAGGACACCGCCCAGCTCAGATACAGCTTGGCCCCCGGAGCGCCGGCGACCAGAAGGCCGCAGTAGGCTCCGATAACCGCCCCCGCGGCGGCGGTGGTGGCTACGACGGGACGGGTCGGAGCGCTACCGATAACCGTCTCGGCGCCTCGCCGAAGCGCCCACGCCGCCGCCAGTGCCGTCAGCACGCCGATGACGGGGCTGAACGTGACGTGCAGGTTCGCCGGATAGCTGAGCACCATGCCGGCGTAGACTCCGGCGCCCACGGAAAGCAGCCCCCAGCCGGCGCGCAGGACGGCCGGGCTAAATCGAGACCGCAGCCGGCCGTACAAGGCCTCGTACAGGACCCACGCCACGACGCCGGCGACGACCGCGGCGAAGACGCCGTTGACGTACGGCGTGTTCACCTCATAGATCCCGCCCAGCGACTCCTGCGACCGCAGGTAGAAGACGCCGTAGGCCCCGAGCGCGGCGGCGGCCCCGTAATACAGGTCGAAGAACCAGACCGTGCTGTAGACGAGGGTGAAGCCCATCGCCAGCAGCGCGTAGATCGCCCCGACGGACAGCCCGTTGAACGTGAACTGCAGCGCCTGGTTCGGGGACTGCCCGATCTTCCATGCGACGTAGCCCACGACCGCGGTGGTCAGGACGACCGCGAGGAGCCTGCGATGGTCGGCCAGATTGCTAAGCAAGGGCCATGCTCCGAGTGCCCGCCCTCAGTCCCTCCCAGAGGGAGGGAGGGTTGTTGAGGGGGATTGAGGTGGTCCCCTCCGGCCTCCCGCCCCTTTGGGCGGGACGAAAGGGCGGGTTCCGTTCGTCCTACTCGCTGGGCGCGGGGCCGAGGACCTTGTAGCCCTGGTTCTCCTCCGTTCGCTCCGCCACCGGCAGGACCTCGACCACCAGGTTGGAGAGGCCGACGACCTCGCCCCTGTCGTCGAAGGTGTAGTTGTCGCCGATGGCGCCGCTCCAAGTGATCCCGTAAAGGCAGTCGCGGAAGCCGTCGGCGTCCTGATCGTCATCGGTCTTCCCAAGACACTCGGCGGTGATGTAGACGTCGTCGTAGACCGAGCCGATGTACCACGGCAGCGTCACGTACTGATACCGTTCCCGGAAGTTCCGCAGGACCTCCTGGGCCGTGGTGTTGTTCGGGTCGAGGTCGGTGGTGATGGCCTTCAGGCCGGTGGCGGCCTCGCCGGCCACCTCCAAGGCGGTGGCGCCGACCGGCACGACCTCGCTATAGATGGGGCCGTCGTAGCCCAGCTCCCGTATCTGCTTCACGATGGTCCCACCGGATGCTTCCCCTTGGGCTGCGAGATGCACGCCGTCGGGGTTGGCGCTGAGCAGCTTGGTGAGCTGCGTCCGGAAGTCGATCACGTCCGAGGCGTAACGTTCCTCGGCCACAAGCGTGCCGCCCAGCTTCTCGAACTGCGCGACGGTGGCGCCCCGGACGCCCTCGGCGTAGTCGGTCGCCTCCGTGATCGTCGCCAAGTTGCGGACGCCGTCGACCCACATGAGGTTGCCGGTGTCGATGCCGAGCTGCGCGTCGTTCAGTGACGTCCGGAAGATGTAGTCTCCGGCGTTCGCGATGTCCGGGTTGGTCGCGAGGCCGGAGAACATGACCACGCCGTCGGCCTCGGCCAGGGGCGCCGCGCCGAGCATGGCGCCGCTGCACGACGTGCCAAGGATGATCTTGACCTCGTCGACGTCGGTCAGCTTTCGATAGGCGGTGATCGCGTCCTGCGCGCTGCACTTGGAGTCTTCGATGATCAGCTCGATCATACGGCCGTTGATGCCGCCCGCCGCGTTGATCTCGTCCACCGCCATCTGCTTGGCCTGCACGGCCACGTTGCCGTACGTCTCGCCGGGGCCGGTGATCGACTCCATGACGCCGATCTTGAAGGCTTCGTCGCCGCCGCCGCAGGCGGAGACCGCTAACGCGAGGGCTCCCAGCAAGCCGAGAAAGACGATCCACATCTTGCGCGATACCCGCATGGCAACCCCCTTGAAGGCGGCGGGTGAGAGCCGCGTAGATTCTGTGAGAGTTTGTACCACTGGCGTCAGGACGTTGCAAGCGCGCCCCAGCGGAGCGTAGGTAGCGGGCGGAAGCCCAGGGCCGAGGGCTAGCTCCCCGCCGGCGGGAAGGGATCGTTCTCGCTCAGGAGCGCCTGCGTCTCTCGGATGGCGTGCCCCTGAAAGCTCTTGTCGCCCCAGAGGCTCTTCACGTACGTCAGCACGTTGACGATCTCTTGGTGGCTCAGTTGGTCCCCGAAGGCCGGCATGCCGCTCTCGTAGCCCGGTATCCCACCGCCCCGGCTGACGATGCGGTACAGGAGGCCGTCGGCGTGATGCCAGGTATGGCCGTCGCCATTGAGTGGCGGCGGTGGGAGCAGCCCGTCCTCGTTCGGGATGCGCCAAGTGGGGTGTCCCTCGCCATTGGCGCCATGGCACGCCGCGCAGGTCGCCGCGAAGACCTGTTGCCCCGTTCTCTCGACGGAGACGGGGGTAGCCGCGCCGCTCCCCGCCATCCCGCCGTCGCCGTCCGGCGGCGAGCAGGCGGCGGCGATGACGGCAACGGCCAGCAGCGCCCCAAGGGCACCCCGTGCTACCCCAACACGCCGCCTCGCCAACATGCCCCCGAGCTTCCTCCTCCCATAGAGTCTACCCCCTCCGCCGTAGGGGCGCCTCTTGTGGGTGCCCATCCCCTCATCTGCCGCCACGAGTGATCAACGTCCGCCGCCCTCCCCCTCGCCCCGGCTCACGTTATGTTACAATCGCCCCCACTCCCGCCAGGCCCCCGCGAACGTGCCGACGCCGTTCACTCACCTCCACCTGCATAGCGAGTACAGCCTGCTCGACGGCCTCTGCCGCGTCGATCAGCTCATCGAGCGGGCCCATGCCCTCGGCATGGACTCAATGGGCATCACCGACCACGGCGTCCTCCACGCCATCGTCGACTTCTACCGCCAGGCCCGCACGGCCGGCATCAAGCCGATCATCGGCATGGAGGCCTACCTCGCCTCCGGCAGCCGCCGCGACCGCCAGTCCGAGTCCAAGAAACCCTACCACCTCACGCTTCTGGCCAAAGACCAGACCGGCTACCGCAACCTCCTCAACCTCGCCACCAAGGCCCAGCTCGAGGGGTTCTACTACAAGCCGCGCATCGACCGCGAGCTCTTGGAGCAGCACGGCCAGGGGGTGATCGCCTTCTCCGGCTGCCTCAACGGCGAGATCCCCCGCTACCTCCAGGACGGCCGCGACGACGACGCCCGCAACGCCGCCGTGTGGTTCAAGGAACGCATGGCCGGCTTCTACTTCGAGATGCAGCGCCACGGCAACATGGCCGAGCTCGACCAGGTCAACGCCAAGCTCATCGAACTGGGCCGCGCCCTCGACATTCCGATGGTGGCCACGAACGACGTCCATTACGTCCACCCCCACGAGCACGACACCCAGGATGTCCTCCTCGCAATCCAAACGAACACCACCGTCGATCAAGAGGACCGCCTGAAGATGGCCGACGCCTCCTTCTTCCTGAAGGACGGCGACCAAATGGCCGAACTCT
Source organism: Dehalococcoidia bacterium (assembly GCA_034420775.1). Lineage (GTDB taxonomy): Bacteria > Chloroflexota > Dehalococcoidia > SHYB01 > SHYB01 > DAOUKH01. The sequence continues at coordinate 10,756 of DAOUKZ010000170.1, read as the reverse complement.
TCCATGACCTGCCCGAGGCCATCGAGACCACCCGCAGCATCGCCGACGCCTGCGACGTCTCCATCGACTTCTCCACCGCCCACCTTCCCCGCTACCCCGTTCCCGGCGGCGGCGACGCCTTCGAGTACCTCTCCACCCTCTGCCGCAAGGGACTCACCCGCCGCTACGCCAACGTCACCGACGAGCTCGAACGCCGCCTCGCCTACGAGTTGCAGGTCATCCGCGACACCAACTTCCCCGACTACTTCCTCGTCGTCTGGGACATCATCCGCTTCGCCAGTGAGAACGGCATCCTCTACGGCGTCCGCGGCAGCGCCGCCGCCAGCCTCGTCCTCTACACCCTTGGCGTCACCAACGTCGACCCCATGCGCTATCGCCTCGTCTTCGAGCGGTTCCTCAACATCGAGCGCAAGGAGATGCCCGACATCGACATGGACTTCCAGGACGATCGCCGCGACGAGGTGATCGACTACGTCGTCGGGCGCTACGGCTCCGATCGCGTCGCTCAGATCATTACCTTCGGCACGCTGGGCGCCAAGGCCGCCCTCCGCGACACCGGCCGCGTCCTCGGCATGTCCTACGGCGAGGTCGATGGCATCGCCCGTTTGATCCCTCCGGGCTACCGCAAGGGCGATCGCGGCGAAATCATGAGCTGGACCATCGACCTTGCCCTCGAGCACGTCGAGGACTTCCGTCGGCGCTACGAGGAGGACGAGCGCGTCAAGAACCTCGTCGACACCAGCCGCAATCTCGAGGGCGTCAGCCGCAGCTACGGGACCCACGCCGCCGGCGTCGTTATCGCCGACGAGCCCCTCATCGACTACGTTCCCCTGGCCCGCCCCAAGGACACCAACGAGAGCGGCATCGCCGTCACCCAGTTCGCCATGGACGACATCGCCAGCCTGGGCTTGCTCAAGATGGACTTCCTGGGGCTCGTCAACCTTCAGATCATCCAGCGGGCCATCACATACATCGCCGAGACCCGCGGCGAGGAGATCGACCTCCACAAACTCTCCCTGGAAGACCAGACGACCTTCGACCTCCTGGCCTCCGGCGAGACGACCGGCGTCTTCCAGCTCGAAAGCACGGGGATGCGCCGCTACATCAAGGAGCTTAAACCCTCCTCCCTCGGCGACCTCTCTGCCATGATCGCTCTCTACCGCCCCGGCCCCATCGAGCAGATCCCCAACTTCATCGAATCCAAACGCGGCAAGCGCGCAGTCCGCTACCCCCACCCCATCCTGCAAGACGTCCTCGAAGAGACCTACGGCATCATCGTCTACCAGGACCAGGTGCTGCTCATCCTCCAGCAGTTCGCCGGCTACACCCTCGGCCAGGCCGACATCGTCCGCAAGGCCATGGGCAAGAAGATCGCCGCCCTCATGCAGGAGGAGCGCGACAACTTCATCGCCGGCGCCCGCGCCCAGGGCTACGAAGACCCCCTCGCCAACCAGGTCTGGGAGCTCATCGAGCCCTTCGCCGGCTACGCCTTCAACAAGGCCCACAGCGTCAGCTACGCCCTCATCGCCTACTGGACCGCCTACTTCAAGGCCAACTACCCGGCGGAATACATGGCGGCGCTGCTCACCTGCTTCAAGGACTCCACCGACAAGGTCACCGCGACCATCGCCGAGTGCCGCCGCCTGGAAATCGACGTCCTCCCTCCCGATATCGGCCAGCCCACCACCGGCTTCTCCATCCAGCGCGACGAGGCCGGCCGCCCCGCGGTCCGCTACGGTCTCGCCGCCGTGAAGAACGTCGGCGAGTCGGCCGTCGCGCCCTTGGTCGAGGAACAACGCGAGCACGGCCCCTTCGAAGACATCGCCGACTTCTGCCGACGCGCCCCGGCCCGTAGCCTCAACCGGCGCACGTTCGAGGCGCTCATCAAGGTCGGCGCCCTCGACCGCTTCGGCGGACGCGGCGCCCTCCTCGACAACCTCGACCGCATCATCTCCATCGCCAACGAGCAGGCCCGCATCCGCGACGAAGGGCAGTCCACCATGTTCGACCTCTTCGGCGACGAGGTCGCGATCCCGATTCCAACGATCGAGCTTGAAGGCGAGGAAATCGGCAAGCGGCAATGCGCCGAATGGGAGCGTGAAGGGCTCGGCGTCGCGCTCAGCGAGGACCCGCTGCTCGACGTCTACCGCGCCCTCGGCTCCGCAATCGTCACTCCCTCGCGCCAGGTCGACGCCGACATGGAGGGCGACACGGTCACCATCGCGGGCCGCGTCTCCTCGGTGCGCATGATGACCACGCGCCGGGACAACCGCCCCTTCGTCATCGCCCTCATCGAAGACTTCCAGGGCAGCCTGGAAATCGCCGTCTGGCCCAACGTCTACGAGAAGACGGCGCACCTCTGGGAAATGGACGAGATGGTCGTTGCCTCGGGCAAGGTCCGCGTACGCGACGACCGCCCGTCGATGTCCTGCGACACCGCCGAGGGCTTCGAGGCCGCCCGCGCCCGCTACGCCGGCCGCCCGAGGGACGAGGAGCCCCCCGCCGCCCCGGTGGCCCCGGCGCCTGCCGACCCCGCCCCGGCGGACGAGACGCCGTTCGACGTCGTGCGCGCGGCGGAGGACGTGGCGCGGGCCGTCGAGGAACCCCCGGAGCCGGAGGACACGCCACCCGTCCCTGAGACCAGCCCTCAGGCCGAGATAGAGCAAGAGGAGCCGCCGCCTCCCCAGCCGCAACCGGTCGTCCTCGACGGCGAGGCCGTCGTGACGCCCGCTCCTCAGGATGCGCCGCCGCCGTCAGCCGCCGAGCCGCCCACGCCGAGCGCTGAGGAGCAGCAGCCCGCGGCGGCCGAACCCCCACCGGCGCCCCCGCCCCCACTGCCGGCGATTGTCCGCACCCTCTACGTCACGCTCGAAGAGAGCAACGACGAGAGCGCCGACCTCGACCGCTTCAACGCGCTCTTGGAGGCGCTCAAGTCGCACGGGGGCGAGAGTCCGGTGCGGCTCACCGTGACCAGCAAGGGGCAGCGCAGCGAGTTCGAGGTGCCACTCACCGTGGGCTGCGACGACCTGCTCATGGAGCGCCTCCGCGCCCTTGTCGGCGAGCGCGCCGTCCGGCTGACCTAGGGCCGGCGATGCGTTGGGTCGAGGTCGGCGACGAAGAGCCGGGCCGCGAGGTCTTCTGCGTCGCGACGGCGCTCCGCCTCAGGCACTACCGCGACATCTTCCCCTTCATCAAGCTCAACTACCGCATCGCCGCATGGCTCAACGACGCGCCCGGCCTCATCAGGTACGCGCTGGCCGCGCGGTTCTTCACCCGCCGGTTCCGTACGCTGACGGTGTGGCGGGACCGTGAGGCGATGATTCCTTTCCTCGCAAGCGAGGAGCACCTTGAGGCCGTCGGCCGTTTCGACGCGTGGGTGGAGTTTGGCGCCTTCACCGAGTGGTCGAGCCTCGACGCCCGCCCCGATTGGACGGAGGCCGCGCGCCGGCTCGAACATCCCACTGCCGTCCGGCACGGCGGAGAGGAGCGGTAGATGGACTGGGTAACCGTGACGACGGCGCCGAACGAGACCATGGGCGAAGTGATCGCGCAGCTGCTGCGGAACAACGGCATTCCGGCGCACGTGCGCACCGCGACGCTGGCCTCCTACGCCGGGTCGGGCATGACCCCCGTGCGGGTGATGGTGCCCGACAACCGGGAGGCCGAGAGCCGGGCCCTGCTCGCGGACCTCACCGGCCCGCTGGACGACGACGAGTCCCTCGACTAGACCAGCCGGCGGGTGAACGGCGGGTCCAGCGCGCCTTCCATCTCCAGCATGCGGCGCTTCATGGGCAGGCCGCCGCCGTAGCCGCCCAGGCCGCCGTCGGCGGCGACCACGCGGTGGCAGGGAATGATCACGCAGACGGGGTTGGACGCCATCGTAGCGCCCACGGCCCGCGCCGCCCCGGGACGGCCCACCTCGGCGGCGACCTCCCCATAGCTCAGCGTTTCTCCGCGCGGTATGGCCCGCACCCGCTCCAGCACCTGTGTCTGGAACTCGGTGTGGCCGGCAAGGTCGATTGTGAACGGCGCCGCGTCGGCCGGGCGTCCGGCGAAGTAGGACTTGAGGAAGGCCTTGAGCATGCCGACGGCGGCTTTGTTGTCTTCGCCGCCGGCCCCGAAGACGTCCGGCCCCAGCGCATCGTACGCGTCGTGGCGGCTGTCGAGGGGGAGGGTGAGCCGGGCCAGGCCACGCTCGGAATAGACGTAGCCCATCCATCCCTGGCCGACCTCGATGACGCCGAAACTCATGCGCACGCTCCGTTCGCGAATATGCGGTGGTGTAGTGTAGTCGCGGCGGGCCGTAGGTCAATGCCCCCGCCGCGCCACCGGGCGCGGTTAGGTCTGGACGCGGTCCCGCGGACGCGCGCCCGGCACCGGCACGCGGTCGAGCACTTCGCTGAGGATCGTCGATCCCGTAATGTCCTTCATCCGCGACGCCGGATTGACGATCAGCCGGTGCGCCAGCACCGCCTCGGCGAGATTCTTCACGTCGTCCGGGATGGTGTAGTCCCGGCCCTCCAGCAGCGCCTTTGCCTGCGCCGCGCGGAAGAGCCCCAGAGAGCCCCGCGGCGAGGCGCCCAGGTAGATCGCCTCGTGGCGGCGGGTGGAGTCGCTCAGGTTCACCACGTATTCCTTGATCAACCCGTCGACGTAAACCTCGCGCGCCGCCGCCTGCAATATGGCCACTTCCTCTACCGACACCACCTGCTCGACGGAATCGACGGGGTGCTCCGTCTGTTGCATCTCGATGATCGCCACCTCCTCCGTCCTGCTCGGATAGCCGAGCGTGATGCGGAGTAGGAAGCGGTCGAGCTGCGCCTCGGGGAGCGGGAAGGTGCCCTCGTACTCAATGGGGTTCTGCGTCGCCAGCACCAAGAAGGGCTCCGGCATGATATGGGTGACGCCGTCGGCGGTGATCTGGCGCTCCTCCATCGCTTCGAGGAGAGCGGACTGCGTCTTCGGCGTGGCGCGGTTGATCTCGTCGGCGAGCACGACCTGCGCCACGATCGGCCCCTCCCGGAACTCGAACGCCCCGTCGGCCTGGTTATAGACCGAAACGCCGGTGATGTCGGCAGGCAGCAGGTCGGGCGTGAACTGGATGCGCTTGAACGTGCAGCCCAGGGAGCGGGCCAGGGTCTTGGCCAGCGTGGTCTTGCCTACGCCCGGGATGTCTTCGATGAGCGCGTGCCCCCGGCAGATCAGGGCGATCAGCGACAGCTCAACCTCGCGCCGCTTGCCGACGATCACGCGCTCGACGTTGTCGATGACCCGGTCGGCGACTGCTTTCCCGTCGCTCAAATCCGCCTGCCTTTCCGGTTTCTACACCGGAGAACCGCCGCATTATAGCAACGCGGCGCGCCGCCTCAACGGCCCCCGCTCCGGCCGCGGCGGCTACGGGATTTGCAGCACCAGCTTGCCGAAGACGTTGCGGTCCTCCATCGCCTCGTGGGCCTTGCGGGCCTCTTCGAGGGCGAAGACCTGGTCGACGACGCCGTGGAGCTTGCCCTGGTCCAGCAGGCGCACCACCTGCCGCATGTCGTCGTTCGTGCCCATGAACGATCCGTAAAGTTGGATCTGCTTGGTGAAGAGCTGGCCGATGTGCAGCTCGGCCTTGTGGCCGCTGGTGACGCCGCAATTGACGTAACGCCCGCCCATCGCCAGGCTGCGGATGTTGCCCGTGAAAGTCGACGCCCCGATGTGGTCGAACACCACGTCGACGCCCTGGCCGCCCGTGATCTCCTTCACCTCGGCGGCGAAGTCCTTCTCCTGGTAGTTGATGAGATGGTCGGCGCCCATTTCCTTGGCGCGCTCGAGCTTCGAGTCCATGCTCGCCGTGACGATCGTGTCCGCGCCCACCAGCTTCGCGATCTGCAGCGCCGCCGTGCCCACGCCCGACCCCACGGCCTGGATCAGCACCGTCTCGCCCGCCTTCAGCTTGGTGAGGTTGATCAGCATGTGCCAAGCGGTGAGCATGGTCAGGGGGAACGCCGCCAGCTCCTCCCAGGAGCCCTCGCGGGTCACCCGGTGGGCGTTCTCGGCGGGCACCTGGACGTACTGGGCGTAGCCGCCGTTCCGCGCGGCGCCGATCATCGCGTAGCGGGGGGACATGGTCTCGCGCCCCGCGAAGGTCTTGTGGTCTTCGGGAGGGATGACGCCGGGGTTGATGACCACGCGGTCGCCTTCGGAGAAGCCGCTGACGTTCGCGCCCGCAGACGCGATCTCGCCGGCGATGTCGCAGCCGAGGATGAACGGCTCGTCGAGGGTGCTCTTCGTGCCGCGTTGACCTGCCCGTCGCCACACGTCCAGGTGGTTGAGCGCGGTCGCCCGCACCCGGACGAGCACGTCGCCCGCCCCGATCTCGGGGTCGGCCACGTCACCGTAGGTGAGGACTTCGGGGCCGCCGAACTCGGTGATGTAGGTCGCTTTCATCGTTCCTCTCTTCGGACGGCGGGCGTGGAAACGCGCTAGCGGGCGCCGACGGGGGTCTTGCTCACGTCGGCGCTCGGCGCGGCGGCGGCCCGGTTGTTGTCGTGGGCCGTCTTGGGCACGACCTTCCAGAACGATCGCCGGTATTGCTCCCACTCGCCGAGTATCTCGTTGGCCTTCTGGCTGCCGGTCGCCTCGTAGTGCTCCTCGATCAGCGACCGCAGGAACTCCGCGTCCTCGACGCGGCGCACACGCTCCAGGGTGATCATTTCGGGGTTGTAGCGGGTGGGGAACTGCTCGTCCTCGTCGAGGACGTAGGCGACGCCCTCGGACATACCCGCGCCGAAGTTGCGGCCCGTCTCTCCGAGCACGACGACGAGGCCCGCCGTCATGTACTCGCAGCAGTGGTCGCCGGCCCCCTCGATCACCGCCGTCGCGCCGCTGTTCCGCACCGCGAAGCGCTCGCCCGCGCGGCCCGCCGCGAAGAGACGTCCGCCGGTCGCGCCGTAGAGCACGGTGTTGCCGATGATGATGTTCTTGTGCGGCGTGAAGCGGGCATTCTCCGGCGGCTTGATGACGATCTCGCCGCCCGCCATGCCCTTGCCCACGTAGTCGTTCGCCTCGCCTTCGAGCACCAGCCGGAGGCCGCCGGAGCAGAACGCTCCGAAGCTCTGGCCGGCGCTCCCCTTGAAGCGCAGCTCGCCGACGTGGCGTTCGAGCGTCGACGTCCGGTGCTTCGTCGCGATGGCGCCGGAGACCCGCGCCCCGACGGTGCGGTCTTCCTTGTCCACCGGGTAGTCGAGGGTCAGCGGCTCCCCGCCGTCGATCGACTCGGCAAGAGCTTCGAGCAGCTTGTCGTCGATGGGATGGTGGTTGGGGCGGTCGTTGCGCGGCTGCATCCGCTTGCGCGGCTTCTCGCCCGACGGGTCGGGGTCGGCGAGCACGCGTTCCAGGTTGAGCTGCTGGACGCGGGGGTTGTCCGACTCGATCGGTTCCAGCAGCTCGGTGCGCCCGATGATCTCGTCGATGGAACGCACGCCGATGCTCGCCAGCACCTCGCGCGTCTCCATGGCGACGTGGTTGAAGTAGGTCACCGCCATCTCGGGCGTGCCGAAGAACTTCTGCCGGAGCTCTTCCTTCTGGGTTGCGACGCCGACGGGGCAGGTGTTGAGGTGGCACTGCCGCGCCATCTTGCAGCCGATGGCGATCAGCGCCGCCGTGCCGAAGTTGTACTCCTCCGCCCCCAGGATCGCGGCCACGACCAGGTCGCGGCCCGTCTTCAGGCCGCCGTCCGTCCGCAGCAGCACCCGGCCGCGCAGGTCGTTGAGCACGAGGACCTGCTGCGTCTCGGCGAGGCCGAGCTCCCAGGAGCTCCCCGCGTTCTTGATCGAGCTGAGCGGCGAGGCCCCCGTGCCGCCGGAGTCGCCGCTGATCAGGATATTGTCGGCGTAGCCCTTGGCGACGCCGGCGGCGATGGTGCCCACGCCCGCCTCGGAGACGAGCTTCACCGTCACCCTAGCCCGGGGGTTCACCATCTTCAGGTCGTAGATGAGCTGCGCCAGGTCTTCGATGCTATAAATGTCGTGGTGCGGGGGCGGCGAGATCAACGGCGTGCCCGGCTTCGAGTGCCGCAGCCGCGCGATGTGCTCCATCACCTTGTGGCCGGGAAGCTGTCCGCCCTCGCCGGGCTTCGACCCCTGCGCCATCTTGATCTCGATTTCATCCCCCGACGCCAGGTACTCCACGGTCACGCCGAAGCGCCCCGACGCGATCTGCTTGATCCGGCTGTGCGGCGAGGGGCCGCTCTCGGTGGGCCAGTAGCGGGCCGGCTCGTCGCCGCCTTCGCCGGTGTCGCTCTTGCCCCCGATCATGTTCAGCGCCGTCGCCAGCGTGACGTGCGCCTCCGGGCTCAGCGCCCCCAGCGACATCGCCGCGCCGTTGAACCGCTTCATGATCTCCTCGACCGGCTCCACTTCCTCGAGCGGGACCGGCGGGCCCTGCGGCTTGAACTTGAGCAGGTCGCGGATCTCCATCGGTTCGCGGTCCTGCACCAGGTCGGAGAAGACCTTGTAGTCCTCGTAGCTGTTCGACTTCACCGCCGCGTGCAGCGCGCGCACCATCTGCGGACTGTTGGTGTGCCGCTCGCCGTCGCGGCGGAAGCGGTAGTACCCCACGTCGTCGAGCTTGTGGAACTTCGTCGGCTCGAACGACCGCTCGTGCTTGACGATCACGTCCTCGCCCAGGTCGTTCAGCGTGAGCCCGCCGATCCACGACGTCGTGCCGGTGAAGCACTTGTCGATGAGCTCCTCCGAGAGCCCGATGGCCTCGAAGATCTGCGCGCCGTGATAGCTCGTCACGGTGCTGATGCCCATCTTGGACATGATCTTGAGAATGCCGGTGTTGAGGGCCTTCCGGTAGCTCCCCTTGGCCTCCTCCAGGCTCATGTCGGTGAGGTCGCCCTCGGCGATCAGCTCGGCGAGCGTCTCCAGGCCCAGGTAGGGGTTGATCGCGCTGGCGCCGTAGCCCAGCAGACAGGCGAAGTGGTGCACCTCGCGAGGCTCGGCGGACTCCGCCACCAGACTGGCGCGCATCCGTTTCCCCTGCCGGATCAAATGCTGATGCAGCGACCCCACCGCCAGCAGCATCGGGATCGGCGCGCGCGCCTCGTCTACCTTGCGGTCGCTGATGACGATGATCGAGGCGCCGTCGTCGATGGCGGCCGAGGCATCCTCGCACAAGGCGTCGATGGCCTCCTCCAGCCCGCCGGGGCCCCGGGACGCTGCGAACACCGCGTCGAGCGTCACCGTCTTGAAGGCCGCCTCCGTCCGGTTGCGAATGGTCTCCAGCTCTTCGTTGAAGAGGATCGGAGAGTCCAGATGAATCAGATGGCCGTGCACGGGAAGGCCCGGCTCTAGGACGCTGTGCCGTGCGCCGAGATAGGTGTCGAGCGCCATCACCAGCTCCTCGCGGAGCGGGTCGATGGGCGGGTTGGTGACCTGCGCGAACCGTTGCTTGAAGAAGGTGTAGACCAACCGCGGCATCGACGCGAGCACGCTCAGCGCCGTGTCGTCGCCCATCGAGAAGACCGGGTCCTTCGATTCGAGCACCATCGCCTTGATGACGAACGAAAGGTCCTCCAGCGTGTACCCGAACGTCCGCTGCCGCTGGAAGAGGTCGAGATCGCCCGGCGCGCCGCCGTTGGGGCTGGCCTCCGGAATCGCGCCCAGGTTCACCATGCGGCGCGCCAGCTTGCCGTACGACTCCCGCGACGTGATCTCATTCTTGATCTCATCGTTAGAGAGGAAGCGCCGGTTCTTCGTGTCGACGGCGATCATCTGCCCCGGCCCCAGCCGCCCCTTCTCGATCACCCGTGCGTCGTCCAAATTGAGGATGCCGACCTCCGACCCCATCACCACGATGCCGTCGTCGGTGTACTTGTACCGGGCGGGACGCAGGCCGTTCCGGTCGAGCGTCGCGCCGGCGATGTCGCCGTCGGTGAAGGCGAGGGCGGCGGGGCCGTCCCACGGCTCCTGCAAGCTGGCGTGGTACTGATAGAAGTTCCGCCACCGCTGCTTCATGTGGGGCATGTTCTCCCACGCCTCGGGCACGAGCATCATCATGGTGTGGAGAATGTCGCGGCCCGATTGCGCGTAGAGCTCGGCCACGTTGTCCAGCTGCGAGGAGTCGCTGCCGCTCGCGTCGATGACGGGAATCAGCTTGCCGATCCGGTCGCCCCAGACACTGCTCTCCAGCTCGGGCTCGCGGGCGCGCATCCAGTTGTAGTTGCCCCACAGCGTGTTGATCTCGCCGTTGTGCGCCGAGTAGCGGAACGGCTGCGCCAGGAACCAGTTCGGGAACGTGTTGGTGCTGTAGCGTTGGTGGAAGAGCGCGATGGCCGTCTCGAAGTCCGGGTCTTCTAGGTCGCGGTAGTAGTGGCTCAGCTGCGGCGCCACGAGTAGGCCCTTATAGACCAGCGTCTTGTGGGAGAACGAGGGGATGTACAGGTCGTCGAGCCCGGCCTCCGCGGCCCGCGTCTCGATCTCCTTGCGCGCCAGGTAGAGCCGGCGGCCGAAGTCGTCGTCGTCCCCGGCGTCGGCCCTGCCCAGCATGATCTGCCGGATGTCGGGTTCCGTCTCGGCCGCCGTTTCGCCCAGGGCGGACTTATCGACGGGAACGCGCCGCCAGCCCAAGTGCTCGAAGCCGTGCGCCTTGGTCACCTCGTCGATCAGCGCGATCGACTTGTCCCGCGCCGCCTCCTCAAACCCAGGCAGGAAGATCATGCCGACGGCAAGGTCCTCGACGTCGAGGCGCTTCCCCAGCCTCGCGA
>DAOUKZ010000169.1:0-5007 GCA_034420775.1 Dehalococcoidia bacterium | reverse complement strand
CGCCGCCTTGAGGAGCTCGCGGGTGGAGTCGTCGAAGGCGCTCTCGTCGCCGGGGTCGGGGATGCGCCCCTCGAAGGCGCGGTGGGTGAAGCTGAGGACGCGGTTGACGAGGTTGCCGTAGGTGGCGACAAGCTCGTCGTTGTTGCGGCGGACGAACTCCTGCCAGCGGAAGTCGGCGTCGGCGGACTCGGGCATGATTGCGGAGAGGACGTAGCGCAGCGGGTCCGGGTCGAAGCGGTCGAGGTAGTCGGGTACCCAGACCGCCCAGTTGCGGCTCTTGGAGAACTTGAGCCCCTGCAGGTTGAGGTATTCGTTCGCGGGTACGTCGTACGGAAGGGAGAGACCGCCGAATCCCATGAGCATGGCGGGCCAGATGATGGTGTGGAAGGGGATGTTGTCCTTGGCCATGAAGTAGTAGGCCCGGGACCCGTCCTCCCAGAATGGTCGCCACGCCTCGGGCTCGCCGCGGTCCTGCGCCCACTGCTTCGCCGCCGAAAGGTAGCCGATGACGGCCTCGAACCAGACGTAGATGCGCTTGCTCTCGTAGCCGTCGAGTGGAATGGGGACGCCCCAGGTGAGGTCGCGGGTGACGGCGCGGTCCTGGAGCCCGTCGCGGAGGTAGCCGAGGGTGAAGTTGCGGACGTTGGGGCGCCAATGCTCCTGCTCGGCGACCCAGGCTTCGAGCTGCTCCTGGAAAGCCGAGAGCTTGAGGAAGAAGTGCTCGGTGTCGCGAAACTCGGGCGTGTCGCCGGAGATGGCGCTGCGGATGCCGATGAGGTCCTTCGCGTCGAGCTGGCGGCCGCATCCGTCGCACTGATCGCCGCGCGCCGCCTCGAACCCGCAATAGGGACAGGTGCCGGTGACGTAGCGGTCGGGGAGGAAGCGCTCGTCGACGACCGAGTAAGGCATCGACATCGTTGCCTTGTAGATGTATCCCTGGTCGAGAAGACGGTTGAAGATCTCGTGGGTGGTGGCCCCGTGGTTGGCCGTCCCCGTGGAGGTAAAGAGGTCCCAGGAGATGCCGAGCCGCCGCCACGAGTCCTCGAACTCGGCCTGATAGTGGTCGACGATCTCTTGCGGGGTCTTGCCCTCCTCGTCGGCGCGGACGGTGACGGGTGTGCCGTGCCAGTCGCTCCCCGACACCATGAGGACGTCGTTGCCCTTCAGCCGGTGGTAGCGGGCGAAGATGTCGGCGGGGAGATAACAGCCGGCGACGTGCCCGAGATGCAGCGAGCTATTGGCGTAGGGCCAGGCGACGGCGACGAGGATGCGTTCGGGCATCGCGGCTCAGGCTCGATGCGGTCCCGCGTGGGGTTGAAGAGATGAACCGTACTTCATAGCGCGCCGGCGCTGCCGGATTCGTCATTTTAGCACGCGCTCTGGGGCGCTCGTGGGGCATTCAATCCGTTTGTTTCCATAATCCGACACCTTGCGCGTACAATAGTGGTACCGCCGTAAGGGACGCTCCGACCGAAGACTGACGCTATGCTCACCGCACGCGACATCATGACCAAGGACGTGGTCACCATTGAGTCGGAGGCCACGGTCCGAGAGGCTGCGGCGCTCATGCTCGAACATGGGGCGGGGGCGCTGCCCGTCATGAAGGACGGCCGCTTGGTGGGCATCGTGAGCCACACCGACTTCACGTTGCACGAGGCCAACCGTCTGGCGGGCGGCGGCTACTTGATGTTGCGGCGCCCGCTTTCGCCGGAGCACATGGAAGCAGTGTTGGCGGAACTCGCCGACCGGCCCATCTCGGAAGTCATGGAGGCCGACGTGTCCACCGCCGACGAGGATACGCCGGTCTGGCGCATCGCGCAGCGCATGGCGCGGGAGCGCATCCACCACATTCCCATCGTGAAGGACCACGAGGTTATCGGGATCGTGGCGATGCAGGACTTTCTCAAGACGATGCCCGCTCAGGTGGACGCCGGGGTAAACGAGGCCACCCGGCAGGAATAGAGGTCGCGCCCCACGCCTTCCAGCACGCGGAGCCGCGGATCGGGCACGTTCAGCACCGTAGGCAGCCGGCGCTTTTCCAGGCTCCGCACGAAGGGGCAGCGCTTCTCGAAGTCGGTGAGGGTGAGGCGGTCGCCCCCGACGGCGAAGTGCTCAATGGAGTCCAAGACGGGCTCGATCCTCTCGCGCAGCGTCTCGCACGCCTTGTCATAGAGCATGCGGGCCTGGCCCTCGCGGCGGCGGGCGAAGCGGCCCGACGAGCTACCGCCCTTCTTGTGCCGCCCCTTCACGAAGGTCGAGCCGACCTTGGAGATGGTCAGCCGCTCGCCCTCGAAGACGCCGACGGCGAAGCCGCCCAGCCGCAGCAGGAACACGGCGACGGTACGGGGCCGGTCGAGGTGGCTGATCAGTGGGCCGGTATGCCAGCCCTCGCGCTCGACGGCCCGCTCCACGGGGAACGGCGGGATCACGAGATGCGACTCGGCGGCGCTGTAGAAGAGGTACGCGCCATTCGCCGACCCGGCGATGGCGTCGGCGGCCGCGGCGCCGACGGAGACGGGCGGCGTCCGCGACGGCGTCAGGGCGAAGGTTAGCCCGCTGAAGGACTCGTCGTGCCAGCGCGAGGCGGTGCGGCGCATGCGGTCGCGGGGCAGGACGCCGAAGCGGAGTGGTTGCGAGTGGGCCGGGGATGACACGGCCGACCCGCTCAGAAGAGGACGTCGCCCAGCGAGCCGTCGCCGTCGGGCGCGGGAGGCGCGAAGTAGTAGCCGCCGCTCACCGTGGTGTAGAAGTCCTCGATGGCGTCCTTGCCGACCCGCTCCTCGCCGGTGTGCTCGCTCACCATCTGGCCCTTCACCTGCTCGAACTGCAGCAGGTCGGCGACGAATCAGATGAAGATGAGCCCGGCCTCGCCGCCGTCGTCGTAGGGGAAGCTGCGGCGCAGGATCTCGACCTCCTCTCCGTCGGCGTCGCGGTAGCTCGACTTCAGGCGATGGCTGGTGCGAGGGGTGGACTCTGGCGGGTCGAGCTTGGCGCTGTCGGCCTTCTTTCTGCCGACGACGCGCTCCTGCTCGTCGACGGTAAGCCGGTCCCAGCGGGAAAGGTCTTCCCGAATCTTGCGGAGGATGAGGAAGGAGCCTCCGGCGTGGGGCTCGCCGTCGGGAATGGCGACGACGGGAACCCGGTCCTCGCCCTTGGGGTTGCCGGTGCCGTCGACGAAGCCGAGCACGCCTCGCGACTCCGGCAGTCCGAAGCCTACGTGCCGCTCCTTGAGGCTGAGCGCGCCGCGCAGCTGCGCCAGCACGCTCTTCTCGACCTGGTACGTCGTCGACCGCTCGTCGGCGCAGATCTGGACGACGACGTCGCCCTGGGTGGCGGCTGGGTCGAAGTCGTCGCCCTCCCAGCCGGGCATGAGCCGGAGGCCCTCCGGGGCGGCGTCGCGGGCGCCGAGCTTGTCGAAGAGGGGCAGGCCGTAGCCGATGGTGACGGTCAGGCCGTCGCCGGCGTACCAGTCGTGGAGCCGCTCGTGGAGGTCTTCGGTGAGCGCTTCCAGGGCGTCTTGGAGCGCGGAAGCATCGGCAAGATCGAGGACGAGCACGGTGGCGTGTTTCTGCGGAGGCTCGACGATTCCCGGTTGGAGGCCCACGGCTTCGCTCCTGTCGTGCGGTGTGCGAGTCCATGATACGACGGGCCGGAACGGGCGTCGATGCAGGCGGTGAGGATGCCTCCGCTGGACGGAGCGCGTCTTGTTTGACACCTGTTAGGGCCGCCGATAGACTCGCCATCGCTCCCGGCGCCGACCTAGGCTCGGATGGGATGCGCAACCCCGGCAGGAGGCGGCTATGAAGGACTTCGCAGGCAAGGTGGCGGTAGTGACCGGTGGTGCGAGCGGCATCGGGTTCGCTCTATGCGAGCGCGCTGCCGCGGAGGGCATGAAGGTCGTGGTCGCCGACATCGAGGAGCAAGCCCTCGCCGGCGCGGCCGCGAAGTTGGAAGCGGCCGGTGCGTCGACGCTGTCGGTGAAGGTCGACGTCACGTCCTTCGACGATGTGCAGGCCCTCGCCGACAAGGCGGTGGCGGCGTTCGGGTCGGTGGACCTGGCGTTCAACAATGCCGGGGTCGCGACCTACCTCAGCACGCCCATCTGGGAGAGCACGATTGACACCTGGAAGTGGATCATCGGGGTCAACCTGTGGGGCGTGATTCACGGCATGAAGGTCTTCACCCCGATCATGCTGGGCCAGGAGGGCGGCGGCCACATCGTCAATACCTCGTCGTCGGTGGGCTTCGTGTCGTCGCCGGGGGTCGGGGTCTACAAGGCGACGAAGCACGCCGTGGCGTCGATTTCGGAGACCATGTACCACGAGCTTGGCGTGCGGGGCTCGAACGTGAACGTGTCGGTCCTCGCGCCGGAGATGGTGGCGACCGGGCTGCGGCAGTCGCGGCGGAACATGCCGGACGACCTCGACGAGGGAATCACCGAGAAGACCGAGGCCGAACAGGCCATCGAGGCGCGCACCGCGCAGATGCCCAAGATGACCCCGGCAGAGGTGGCCGATCAGGTCTTCGACGCGATTCGCGAGGAGCGCTTCTACATTCTCCCCGGCTGGGGCGGCGTGGTAAGCGGAGCCGAGCAGCGCGCCAATGACATCAAGGCGGGCTCCCCCAAGCTGCTCACGGCGCTCGGCGATCGGTAGCGCGAGCGGCCGTTTTCGACGCGTCCAGCCTGATTTTGGGCGCAGCTCTAACTTTGTGTTTTGCGCCGGCGAGGCCCGAAGGCCTCCCGGCGCGGGTCGCACACTCCCTCACGAGAGGCGCGCGCCGGGCACGCTAGCCGTATGTCCGGCGCAGGTCGCACACTCCCTCACGGGAGGCGCGCGCCGGACGCGCTAATCGGGCGGTCCGGCGCAAGGTGCACGCTCCCTTACGGGAGGCGCTGGCGCCGAGAGCGTTCCGGGGACGGTCCGGCGCGGGTGCACGCTCCCTCGCGGGAGGCGCTGAACATGCTTCTTCGAGATCCCGGAGAAGAATGTATGTTCGCAACCTAAC